>JASHSX010000152.1 GCA_030040865.1 Thermoplasmata archaeon
GTCCTCGCCGGCGCGACCCGCGAGCTCCAGCGCCGTCGCGGCGAGATCCTCGACATGACGAGCGTAGGCGACCTCCAGACCGTGGTCGCGAAGGTCCCGGTCGCCGAGATGTTCGGGTTCGCCTCGGACATCCGCAGCGCGACCGCGGGGAAGGTCCTCTGGTCGACCGAGTCGCTCGGCTTCGAACCGGTCCCGACGGAGCTGCAGACCGGGGTCGTGGCCGAGATCCGCCAGCGGCGCGGGCTCAAGCCCGAGCCGTACGACGCCGCGTACTACTCCGGGTGACCGGACATTAACCTACGTAACCGGTAGTAGCTTTCGCCGAAACCTACTACAATCTGTAGTAGATTTGGGCTGGTTACTTACGTGACTTGTAGTAGGTTACCGAAAACGACCGAGTGTTCCGGCGGTTCGCGGCGTGGGGCCGACTTGCCGTGGGTCGGGGGCTCGAGGGGGACCTAGGCGGGGTGGGGCGCGGCCGCCTGCGGCCGAGGGCCCGGAACGCTACTGTCGAGCGTGCGCTGCCCTCGATGGCGGGGTCCCTCGGCGGACTTCGAGCGGAGGGGCCAAGAGCCCTCGTGGTCGAGGAGCCAGCGCTTGCGCCAGAGTCCGAGCCCGAAGCCGGTGATCGCCCCGCCGGTGCCGACGACCCGGTGGCACGGGATGACGATCGGGATCGGGTTGCGCGACATCGCCCCGCCGACCGCCCGGGCCGCACCGGAGAACCCCGAGCGTCGGGCGAGCTCGCCGTAGGTGACCGTTCGCCCGGCCGGTACGCCCCGCAGCGCGGTCCAAACGGCCCGGTCGAACTCGGACGCCGTGTCGGGATCGACCCTCAGATCGAAGTCGGTGCGCCGCCCCTGGAAGTACTCCTGGAGCTGGCGCGGAGGGCTGCCGACAGGGTACGGCGGCTTGCGCCGCACGGCTCCGTCGGGGATTCCGGTCTGGGCGACGCCGTTCTCCTGCAGATCGACGACGCGGACGGTCGAGCCCCGATAGACGAGACGGAAGACCCCGATGGGGCTCGAGATGTCCGCGACCTCGAGGGACGCCTCGGGCACGGCCGGGGGAGCACCGTCCTCCCTTATCTCCGTTTCAACTAGGCGCGGACCCGTCGAGCCCGCTCGCGGTGATGCGGAACTCGGCCGTCGCCTCGGGACGGGATCGGTGCTTTACCAGCGTCACCCGCCGTCGCGCGCCGCCGAGCCGGTCGAAGCGGAGGATCGTCTTCGCGGCGTGGTTCAGGAACGATCCGCCGAGCGGCTCCAGGGTCCCCTCGGAGAGGCTCCGCCAGACCTGGTTCGTGAGGAGGACCGGGACGTGCGCCGCGAGCGACGTCGCGACCAAATCCGCGACCTGGAGGACGAGCGTCTCCCGGGCCGTGTCCTCGTCCGAGCTCGAGAGCGAGAGCCGGTAGTAGAACGTCGCCGAGTCGACGACGAGGAGGCCGACCCGCCGCTTCCCTTCCCGGGCGAGAGCGCAGGCGGTGGCGACCGCGCGGCCCTGCTCCTCGAGGTTCTTCGGCGTCGAGAGGAGGAACCGCTTCAGGATCTTCTCGAGACCCTCGCCCGCGATCGCCCGCAGCCGGTCGACGCTCACCCCTTCCGTATCGACGTAGAAGACCCAGTCCCCCGCGCGCGCGACGCGGTGCGCGACCTCGAGGCAGAAGAGGGTCTTCCCGCTCCCGCCCTCGCCGTAGATCTCGGTGACGCTGTCGGTCTCGAGCCCTCCGCCCAGGATCCGGTCGACCGATTCGATCCCGGTCGGGAGGCGCTCGGGGTCCACGCCCCCGGGAGCGGTGCGGGGACTTAGCCCCTCGCGCGGATCGCCGGGCGCCGAGTCCCTACGGTGCGATCGGGTACGGCCGCGCGCGTTCGGGCGATCGCACCGAGGCGCCGATCGGGCCGAACGCCTCGGGGTGCTCCGTGTGGATCGGGAACACCTGGCGCGCCCCCGTGGAGCGGACGAGCTCGAGGAGCTCCGGACCGGAGGCGTGGCCGCTCGCGTGCATCTGGTGAAAGACGAGCCCGAAGTGGTCGAGCCAGTTGTGGAGGACGTGGTCGGAGACGTCCTCCTCGCTGAACGGCTCGCTCATCGAGTGGACGAACGGGCTACCTCGGGCGGGACGTAGGTCGATGAGTTCGGCGAAGTGGGCGAAGTCGAGGGCCAGGAGGTACTTTCGCCCGTGGTCCCGGACCTCCTCGGCCGTGAGGGCCCCTTCGAGGTACGGGCGCTCCCAGACGCTCGACCGCTTCTTCCGCCGGTCGTAGACCGCGAGGCCCGGCGAGCTCCCGGGCACCGGAACCGCGCCGGTCGGGAACCGGGCGGCGACCTGGGCGAGAAGGTGCGCGGTCCGCGCCGAGACGACGAGTTCCCGATCGGCGGCCTGCGCCGCCCGATAGAGGGTTGTGAGCCGGTCGACGTCGCGCGGGTACGTGCAGGCGAGCGCAAGGTCCCGATGGCCGGCGAGCACGCGGTCCACCCCCTCGCGGACCCCCTCCTCGGTGAAGTTGTGCCGCGGGTCCGGGCCCGCCCGAGTGCCCTCGATCGCCAACGCGTCGACCTCTTCGCGCGCGACCGCTTCGAAGAACCGGTGTGTGTCGGCCGCGCGGGGCCCGTGATGTCGGAAGTCGCCCGTGTAGGCGAGCGTCCCCGCGCTCGTCCGGACCAGGAAGCCGTAGGCGAACGGGATCGAGTGGTCGACGGGATACGGCACCACTTCGATGCCACCGATGCGGATCGGGTGGCCGTCCTCGAAGATCGTCCACCGATGGTCGCCGTACTTCATCGTCGTCGAGGCCGCGATCGCGTCCAGGAGGGTCTTGGTGCCGTGCCCGACGTGGACCGGGATCTCCGGGTCGAGGTACCGAAGGTATCCCGCGTGGTCCATGTGGGCGTGGCTCACGAAGACACCGTGGATCTCCGGCGGGGTGTAGGCGAGGTCCGCGTCGCCGAGCGCCTCCCGGGAATAGAGGCCGGGAATGCGCGGGACGAGTCCGAACTCGAGGAGGTCCTTGACGGGATTCGTCGAACGCGGCTTCAGGTACTCCACGTAGTACTCCTCGAACTCGGGGGAGAACGACGGGCCGAAGTCGAAGAGGACCCGGTCGGGCCCGTCCTCGACGAGGAGCTTGTTGCCGCCGATCTCCTGGACCCCGCCGAGGAACGTGACCGTCGCCCGCGGCACGCGGCGGCCAGCCGGCGGCGGGGCTTAGGCGTTGCCCGGGCCGGCGCCATAAGGGACCCTCCGATGCCTGGGAGCCGTGCT
>JASHSX010000153.1 GCA_030040865.1 Thermoplasmata archaeon
TGCCTCAGTCCCATAACGGCGCCGTGACCGTGAGCCGTCGGCTCGCCGCAATCATGTTCACGGACCTGGTCGGGTTCACCCGCCTCGGCCAGCGCGACGAAGAGTCGGCTCTGCGGCTTCGTCGAGAACATCAGGCGCTCCTGCGGCCGATCTTCACGTCCTTCGGCGGACGCGAGGTAAAGAGTCTCGGTGACGGATTTCTCGTGGAATTTGCGAGCGCGGTCGAGGCCGTACAGTGCGCGGTCGAGATACAGGAGGCCCTGGACCGAAGGAACTCCGCCTCCGCTCCCGCCGACCAGCTTTCGCTCCGGATCGGTCTCCATGCGGGCGACATCGTCGAGGAGGACGGAGACATCGTCGGCGATGCCGTGAACGTGGCGTCACGGATCGAGCCGCTCGCGGAAGCGGGCGGGATCTCTCTCTCTGCGACCGTGTACCAACAGGTGCACAACAAGGTACCGTTCGCCATCGAGCGCGTCGGTCTGCGGGGCCTCAAGAACGTCAGCGAACCGGTCGAGATCTACCGGGTCAAGATCGGCACGGCCAAACCGCGGAGAACGGGGATGGCGCCGGTCGAAGGCCCCCAGCCCGTTCGGCTTGCCGTGCTCCCCCTGGCCAACCTCAGTGCCGAACCGTCCGACGACTTCTTTGCGGACGGGCTGACGGATGAGCTCATCTCCCGGACGGCCCAGGTGCCCCAGCTTCGCGTGATCTCCCGCACCTCGGTGCAGCGCTTCAAGGGTTCCTCCAAGTCCATCCGACAGGTCGGTGACGAGCTCGACGTCCGCGTGGCCCTGGAGGGAAGCGTGAGGAAGTCGAGCAATCGGGTTCGGATCACCGTCCAGCTGGTCGACGTGCGGTCGGAGGAGCACATGTGGTCCGCCACCTACGATCGTCCGCTCGACGACATCTTCGCGATCCAGGACGACATCGCAGGGCAGATTGCGCGAGCCGTTGCGGCCCATCTTTCGGGCCCGACGCCGGGAGCTACGGTACGGCCCGCGATCGTCGCGGCCGAGACCTCGGACATGGAGGCTTATTCGCTGTATCTCCACGGCCGTCAGCTGTTCAGCCAGAAGGGCTCCGTCGAGGCGATCCGCACGGCGGTGGCGCTCTTCGAGGGTGCGGTCGCCCGGGACCCCAAGTACGCTCGAGCCAGGGTAGGGGTGGCCGAGTCGCTCCTCTGGCTCGCGACCGAGGGCCTCATCAACTTCCGGCAGGCCGAGGACCGTGCCGAGCAGGAACTCCGCAGCGCGCTCGAGCTCGACGACGGGATCGCGGAGGCCCACTCGACCCTCGCCGCACTGTACCTGGGAACGGATCGGTTCGAAGGGTGCGAGACGGAGGCCCGGCGCGCGATGGTCCTTAATCCCAGTCTGGCCGATCCCTACCGGTGGCTGGCCCAGCTGGCCGCCGGGGACGGGGACATCGACCAAGCGGTTCGACTTCTCGAGACCGCCCGCCAATTGAACCCGGAGGACGTCAATGTACTGTCGTTCCTGGGACGCGCCCTGAACTACGCCGGACGGGAGCCAGAGGCGATGGCATTTTGGAACGCGACCAAGGCCCAGGTTCCCTTCCGGACGAATTCTCACCTGGCCGAGTACTACCTCGCCAAGGGTGACCTTACGGCGGCCGAGACCGCCCTTCACGAGATGGAGCGGATCCGGCCCGAGAGCCCCTGGACTATCGTGGCGAGGGGCACTCTAGCAGTGCGCCGAGGACATCCGGAACTGGCCCGCCGAGAGGTCGAACGGCTCCGCGAGAGGGAGGCGAGAGGCGAAATGCTGGTCTTCTTCATCGGCTTCTTGCACTACGCGCTCGGGGACCGGGACGAGTTCATTGCCGCCATGGAGGAGGCGCTCCGTCGAGGGGTCCTACCGCTGCTCGAACTCCTCTACTCTCCGTTGTACGCCGACGCGCGAACGGACCCGCGGTTGCTCGACATACTTCGGCGGCAGCACGAACTTAGGCACCGGACCCCGGAACCGGCGGCGAACTGACTCCTCCGGGGGAGAGACCCCACTCTGCCTCGCGCGAGTTCAAGCGTGGTTCCGAGCACGTTCGTAGTGGCCCGGGGGGTCTTCGTCGGGCAGCGAATCCGCCAGCCGCGAGGCAACATGGTCCCTCCACGAAGGCTCGCCGCGGCAGTGTCCCGTGGAGGTCACTCGCTGTGGCGCATACGGGCAGAGTCGACCGGATGCCACGTACTCTGGTCCGCGCCGTACTTCCGGAGGCCGTCCAATCCAAAGTAGGAGGCCTCTCCCAGGAACTGCATTCCGGCCTTTTCCATTACTCGCCACGAACCGACGTTCGCCGGGATCGCGAGGGCGATTACCGATTCCAGCTTCGCGCCCCGGAGTCCGTAATCCAGCAGGGCTACCGCCGCCTCAGTCCCGATGCCCTTGTTCCATGCCGATGGAAGATAGTGATAGAGCAATTCCACTTCCGTACCGCCGGGTATTGTACGGAGCCCAGCGCTTCCGACCTTCTTTCGCGTCTCCTTCATCACCACAACGAGGGGTGCGAAGCCACGCTCGGCCTCCAGCGTTTGGCGTGCCTGGATCGACTTGAGCGCGAGTTCGCTCGTCCATGGCGGAAAGGGGGGAAGAAATCTCAGGACCTCCGGGGTCGTGTACAAGCTTAGGAGGAAGGGGGCGTCCGCTGGCTCAGCCGACCTCAGTTCGAGCCGGTCCGTTTCGAGTCTCATCGACCCACTCTTCCCATTCGACGCAGGAACACCCGGAAGGGAGGTGAAATTCCCGTTGCACCTCCGGATCTCTTCTTGATCAGGATTCCGCGGCTATCGTTACCGCCGGCTGTGTACCCCCACTTTTGTCGTGAGTTGTCACCCCGCCGCGCCACAGGGGATCCCTCACATACGGTGTTCCAATACCTTACTGCCCCGCGTAAGAATAGCGAGGAAGTGTGGGGGCGCGATGACGGCGGACTCGTACGTTGAACGGCCCACAATTCCGGTCCTGCGGACCTTGGCGAACATGAAGGGCGGAGGGCCCGCCGAAGCGATGCAGAGGTTGGAGTCCAAGCTTTCGTCGATCAAGGGTCGCAAGTTCTTCG
>JASHSX010000154.1 GCA_030040865.1 Thermoplasmata archaeon
TCCGGTCCGCCAATGCTTCCTGCCGTACGTTGACGGGCTCGCAGCCCTGCGCTCGGTCACCGGACGCGCCCTTCCGGAACCGCCGGAACGGGGGTCCGGTGCTCGAGTGCTCCTCTTTGGGACCTGGGGCCCACAGAAGGACCTCGAAGGGATCGCGCGGAGCCTTCGGTCCATCGCGGCCACCGGCGTGGTCCGGAGCGTGACCGTGGCCGGGGGGATCAACCTCCACCATCCGTCGAGCGGCGACGCGGTCGAGGGTGCCCTCCGGCAGATGGCGGGACTCCCCGTCCGGCGCGCCGATCGGATCGGCGAGGAGGAGATGGTTCCGCTCTTCCTCGAGCATGACGTACTGCTACTCCCGTACCGCACGACCGGGGGCTATTCGGGAACGCTGAACGCCGCAGCCTATACAGGAATCCCCGTGATCTCGTACGACCTTCCCCAGATCCGGGAGCAGGCTCAACTCCTCGACTATCCGGTACGCTTCGTTCCGGAGGATTCGATGACCGACCTTCAGGCGGCGATCCTCGAATGCGCCTCGCACGAATGGCACCGACCCTCCTTGGAGGGCATGCAAGCTCGGGTCGAAGGGTCCCGACCCGCCATGCTAGCGCTGGCCGAGATCGTTCTCGGGCGTGCCGGGCCGGGATCCGGACTGGGAGCTCCGAGCTCGGGCGCGCCCTACGCGCCGAAGACCCGGGAGTAGACCCGTTCGTACTTCTCGCGCCACGGCCCGACGTCGAAGATTGCGGCGCGGGCCGTCGAGTACTCGCACGCGGCCCGGTACGTGGCGGTGTCGCGGAGGGTCGCGAGAGCGCGGAGATAGGCGTCGACATCGTAGGGATCTTCGACGAGGAGCGGGTTGCGCCCGAGAATCTCTTCTCCGGTCGCGCACGACGGGGAGACGACGGGGATTCCGGACGCCAGCGCTTCGGTGAGGGGGTGGCCGAATCCCTCGTTCGTCGAGGTGTGCACATACACGTCGGCGGCGTTGAAGACGAGCGGGTATTGCTCCTCCGACAGCGGTCCGACCCGTACGACGCGGGGTCCCCGCACGGGAGCCCCCAGTTTCACCATCAGATAGTCGGGCGGCAGTCGGTGTGCGATCCGGCCGAGCGTCGGAAGGTTCTTGTTCCTCCCCCACGCCGAGACATTGAGGACAATCACGCGGTCCTCGGGGAGCCCGAGCAGTCGACGACTTGCGCTTCGGTCCCGAGGCCGGAATCGGGTCCGGTCGACCGAGTGGTGGATGACCGTGGTCCGGAGGCCGAGCACGGTCTCGGCCATGCGAGCTGTATTCCGGGACGGCACGACGATCTCGTCGAAGACCCGCAGGTATCGAAGCAGTTCGAGCGTCTGCGCGTCATGGTACGCGTCGGCAAGAAATCCGCGAAACCCATCGCGGGCCCCCGGGAGCATCCAATAGAGTCCGTGGAGCGTGCAAAGGCTCTGATCGGCCGCACCCACGATCGAGTACTCATAGCCGACGGCGTGGAGTCGGCGGCCGTGGCGACGGATCCAGGAAAGGGCTGATCGCGAGTTGACCCATCGGCAGAACGGAACCTCGGCCTTCGAGTGGGCGTACCGCCTCGTGATCACCGGCGACGCCGTGACGTGCTCCCCCGTGATGTAGCTCATCGAGACGAGTTCGAGCGGGACCCCCGCTGGTCGTACGTGATCGATAAGTTGCCGGGCAAAACCCGCCACTCCGGAGTATCGAGGCTGATCCGTGATCAGCCAGACCGGAGGCGGAGAGTCCATGAGACCGGCTCCCAGGCGGAAGTCCCGACCGCGCTTTATGACGTTTCGCTCGCACCGACACGAACGGCGACCGCACCGCCCCGGGTGGCCCCAATCCACTCAAAGTGAAGCCCGTTCGCGCGGCAGTGCTCGCGCCACGCCCGGCACTCGTCGTCCGGCAGGAGACCGCAGAACTCGTCGAAGACCAGTACTGAGCCTGCACGGATCCTCCGGCCCAAGTTCGCGAGCACGGTGCGGGTCGAGGAGTACAGGTCGCAATCGATGTGCACGAACGCCGCCATGACCTCCGACCGAGACACCAGGAACTCGGGTAGGGTACGATCGAACAGTCCCTTCACGAACACCACGTTGGTGGGCGCGGGCGGCGGGACACCTCCCCGTGAGAACCGGCCGGCGCGCATGCGTGGCGACCAGTGCTCCGGAAGCCCTTCGAAGGTATCGAACCCATACACCGGAGCGCCGGTCCGGGTCGCGATGAAAGCGATGCTCCGCCCGTTGGCGACACCGAACTCCATCCACAAGCCTTCGGGCCGGGCCATGGCGATCGCCCGCTCGAGGAGGCGGAACCGGTCCGGCTCGACCGGCCCCCGGCGCCAGGGGAATCCCAGGATCCCCAGTTTCGCGATCAAGGTGACGTCCCGCAGTACTGCGTCGTGCCCGGCCAGGATGGGGTTCCGGTACGCCCCGGACTCCCCCGCACGGAGGAGCTGCATCCTCCACGCGATCCATGACCGCCACGGCTCCGTACGACCCGCCCTCGCCGTCGCCGTGCGTAGGGCCGAGGCGGATTGGGACATCGGTTCGAGTCCTCGCGGTCGGCCCGCGGCCGTTCGCGCCCGGTCCGACCGAGTCCGACACTGATAATAGCCCACCCCGTCGACCCGAAGCAGCGCCGTACGGGGTCCCGTGGAAACCGTAGTAGGGCGATCGAGCCCATCGAGCCCCCCCGCCCCGCCCCGAGCCGGGGTGCGCATGATCTATGTTCTCGGCACCGGCCGGTGCGGGTCGACGGTCCTCGACCTGCTGCTGGGTTCCGCCCCAGGCGTCGTGTCCGTCGGTGAGCTCTGGTACCTGCCCAGCGTGCTCCGGGTGTCGATCGGAGAATTGCCGGGACTCCCCGCGCTCCTGGCCCTCGAGCCCGTTCCAAAGGACAGCCCGAAGCTCCTCTGCTCGTGCGGGGAGCCGGTCGTGAACTGTCCGGTCTGGACCGAGGTCCGGCGCCGCTCCCTCGCCGGCGATCGGCTCCGGGAGCTCGATCTCGACAACCGGTACTACGAGGGATTCTTCTCCATGCCGATCGCCGGCACCGGGTGGGTGTTCCGGACCGGGCGCTTCGAACGCCACCTGGACTCCATGGCGGAAGTGGCTCACGCGATCGCGCAGACGACCGGGAAATCCACGATCGTAGACTCGAGCAAGTTCCCGTGGAGGGCCTGGCTGTTCCCGTTACTGCTGGGTCGGAAAGTCGAGGTGAAGTTCGTCCACCTCGTCCGAAACGGGGAGACCTTCCTGCAGTCGATCCAGAATCACTTCGACCCCAACGAGCCAGTCTCACGTCCGGCGCCCTGGCCCGGTTGGGCGCTGACCCTATTCTATGGGGCCCAGTGGGTCCACACTAATCTCCTCTCCTCGTGTTTCGGTTTCCTTTTCCCGGACCGCTACCTACTCGTGAGGTTCGAGGACCTCTCCGCCGAGCCGGCCAAGACGCTCGACGCCTTGGCGCGGTTCCTTGGGCTCGACGTCTCCGACGTGCGCCGCCGGGTCGAGCAGGGACTGCCGCTCTCGACCGGTCACGTGGTGTTGGGAAACCGCTCGAAAATCACGCCCGTGCTTCGCTGGACTCCACCGGGCCTCGGGAACGGGGCCGCACCGTCGCACCGCAACCGACTCTTCCGCGCCTTCGCCGGCTGGCTACAACGGTACTACGGTTACCGCTGATCCGCCGGTATCAGGTCGGCCGGCGGCGAACCCTCGACCCCGACCTCGCGATACACTCCGACCACCTGATCGACCATGGCGTCCGCGCGGAACCCCGAGGACCGGCTTCGACCTTGCTCGGCCAGCTCGTCGCGGTACGTCGGATCTTCCACCAGGCGACGGACCGCGGCCGCGAAGCTATCGACGTCCTCGGCCGGACAGAGCACACCGAAGCCGTCGACGAAGTCCGGGAGATCTCGGGCGCGCGTCGTCACGACGGGGGTGCCGGCAATCATCGCCTGGAGGAGGATGTAGCTGAACCCGAGCGGCGAGGGATACACCAGCGCGTCGAACTTCGCAAGGAAGGGTATGAGCTCCTCGTCGGGGACCAACGGTCGGAACGCGACCCGATCGTCGAGCCGCAGCTCGCGACACGTCGCGCGGGCTGCGGGCATCTCGGGCCCGCTGCCGACGAAAGCGAGCCGGACGTGGACCCCCTCGTCCCGGAGGCGGGCCACGACTCGAAGGCAGAGGAGACCGCCGCGAACGACCGGCTGCGTTCCTCCCATGAACAGAATCGTGCGATCCTCCGCGGAGCTTCGCGGGCCGACGACAGGGCTCCACCCGGGTGGGATGGTAATCCCGTAGCCGATCGAGTGGATCCGGCGGGTCGCCTCAGGCCGGATCGTCGCGAGATCGGCGGCGGTGGACGGGAACGGCACGATCACGGCGTCGGCCATCCGGAGGCAGAGCCTCACCAGCGTCCGCCACACCAGGAATCGAAGCGGCTTCGCGCTCGGACCCAGCACCGCGGGAGCTCCGAACGGTATCGTATCGTGGATCGTGACGACCACCGGCCGCTTCGCGCCAAGGAGCAGGAACGCCGCTCCGAGCGGGTCGGCCGCGTGATAGACCTGTGCCCGGAGGCGCCCCACTTCGAGCAAGCACCGGGAGGCCTCTGCGAGCAGTTGGGGCGTACCACGGAACGGTTGGGCCGTCCCGACGTGATCGACGGTGAACCCCTTGGCCCGTAGGCCTCCGATGAGCTCCTGGAGGTATCGGTCGATCCCTCGCGGGCGATCCGGGGAGAGCGTAGGGGCGTACGGAAAGCAGACAATGCCAATCCGCGAACGCTCCGTCGAGGGTGGGGGGACGGTGGCGGCGGGGGTAGACCCGGCCGATGGCCCACCGGAGTCGAGCACCGTGAGGTCCAACGAACGGTGCGCATAAGAAGCGTGGCACCGAGCCGAGGAGATCGGCCCGGCGCTTCGGGGGCTGAACCATTATCCGCGCGCCCCACTCCCCAGGACCGGAGTCCAAGGCATGGTGGCCGACCCTCGACCCGTACGCGTTCTCCTGGACTTCGACGGTACCCTCGTGGGTCCGAACGTGGCGATGCTGCTCGTGGAAACCTTCTGTCCTGATGGGGCTCGCGTCGCCCGCGAGGTGGACGAGGCCCTCCATGCCGGTGCGATCTCGCTGCGCGAGGCGTGGGATAGGGAGGTGGCGCTCCTCCCGCGGGAGCGGATCGAAGAAATGCGCGAGTTCGTCGTTCGTGAGGTGCCGCTCCGAGAGGGTGCCGTCGAACTTGCGGCTCTCTTCCGACGGCATTCGGTCGACGTCACGGTCCTCTCCGGGGGACTCGATTTTTTCATCCGCCCAGTCCTCGATAGGGAGGGACTGCCGTACCCCGTGCTGTCGGAACGTCTCGTGGTGGAGCCCGACCGCCTCGGGATTGAATATCCCCACGGCCACCCGGAATGCCGGATTTGCGGAATCTGCAAGGCGAACGTCGTGGTAAGGGCGCCCGTTCGGGGAGTGCCGACGGTCTTTGTCGGGGACGGGAGCACCGACCGATATGCCGCCGAGGTGGCCGACGTCGTCTTCGCGCGCCGGCGCCTTCAGGAGTACTGCAGACGTCAAGGGATTCCGTTCGTGCCGTTTGAGGACTTCACTCCCGTGACCGCGAGGTTCGAGGACTGGCTCGAGAGAGGCGAACCCCTCCCGACCCGCCGACGGCGCGGCCTGTCCGGGAGCGTCTGTCCGGTCTCGCGCGAGGTGGCCACACAGTCGACCCCGACGGGGGGCTAGGCCCGATTCCTGTCGGATCGTTCCCCTCGCCGCACCGCACCCCGCCGAGCGAAGACGTACTCGACCACGATCCACACGGCCGTCGTCACACCCGAGATCACCCATCCGATCTCACCAAGCTCGGTGACTCCGAGCCCCACCGTGATCGTCGTGTGCCCGTTGGGGTTCCAGATCAGTGCCGCGACCGAACCGAGCGCGGGGAGGAGCGAGACCGCGCTCTGAGAACTCTCGAGATCGGTGAAGTACGCGACTCGGGACAGTACGAGGCTCGCCGACGCCGATAGGGTGACTTCATAGCCGGAAGAACCGCCGACGACGCTCACCGAGATCGACGGGTTCACATCGCTGAGGGTCTGCGTCGGGGCGACCGGCGAGATCGTCGCGGTCGGCGATGCTCCGTCCCCAAGCGGGACGAGCGATGGCGACAAGACCGAGATCTGGGAAAGGCCGAAAGATCCGTTAAGGTCCGTCACGACGAGGTCCGAGCCGAAAGGTGCGGTCACGGTGCCGAGATCGATCGACGCGGTGGCAAAGCCCGACGGGTCCGTTGCCTCGTTCGGGGGCAGGAGCCGGACTTCCTCGCGGGCCGATCCGAGCGACAGCTCGAGGGCCGCCGAGTCGTTTGCTCGGAACCGCAGCTCGACCGCCACCGAGCGGAGGAGTCCCGTCACGGGAAGGCTTACTCGGTCCACGCCCGCAGCGTTCACGAGGGTCATGTTGACTGTCCCGTAGTTCCCTCCGGGTTCGGCTTCGACCTCACTCACCGGGGTAGCCTGGACGAGAGTGGTGCCCGTCAGGTGCGTCGACAACCAGTCCGTGAGCACGGACGTGTTCGACGGCGACGTACTCTCAACGAGGATCGAACCGATGGCGTTGTCCCCCGAGACGGCGGTCACGTGAAGGGGACCCGAGGAGCCGGCGATCGAGAACGGCAGGCCGACCCACACCATGCTGCTCGAGTAGCCCTCGTACTCTCCCGCCGTGTTGAGGGTGAACGTCTGGGAGCCCCACGAGAATGTGAGGCTTCCCCCGTCGCCGTTGAAGCGAACCGGTACCCAGAGCGAGCACGACCCGGTGCACCCCGCTGTCGACACAGGAATCGTGAGCGTCCACGGCCCTCCGAGGGCGACGGCCAGCGGTGCGGGCCATCGGTCGGTGACCGGGCTCCCCACGTATCCCTGGCTGGAGATCCACCCTTGCGTGGAGAGGGTTAGCTGCGAGACCGGGTCCGAGGCCGAGAGGTAGTTACACTGCAGCGCGTAGCCGAGAAGCGCGTTCGGGCTCTGGGCGTAGACGTGCGCGATGTACGGCATCTCCTGCGCACACGTGGACGGCGTGAGATCGGTGGGGAAGACGGCGGCTGTATTCGTGAGGTTGACGCCGGCGGCCGCAATCGAGGCCAGTTC
>JASHSX010000155.1 GCA_030040865.1 Thermoplasmata archaeon
GCACCCTCTTCCAAAACGTCACCACCAACAGCACCGGCACCCCCTCCTCCTACACCCTCACCACCCAGGTCTCCGGCGCCTCCTCCGGCAAGCAGAACAACTTCACCGACCTCCGCTGGAACGACGATACCTTCGTCGGCGACGTCATCAACGGCGCCAACATGATCGATGTCGAGAACTCCACCTTCGTCGGCGGCCTCAACGAAACCCCCGCCGTCTTCCTCTCCAATACCCTCATCTGGCCCAACCCCAACCACCCCGCCCTCCCCATCCGTATCGACGGCAGCCCCACCGGCGGCTCCTCCGCCCTCCTCGCCGACGATACCTTCGAGTTCCCCAACGGGACGCACAACAACGATCCGTTCCAGCTGACCGAGTCGACGAACACATGGGCCAACGACTCGTTCTGGATCGGGGGAACAACCTCGGGGTTCGTCGTGGAGGCCCCCAATCTCACTCTCTCCGATGCCACTACGTTCGCCGGCCTGAGCTACTACTCGCTCGGTGGAGGAGCTCCCACCGCGCTCGTCCTCGTCGACCTGGTAGAATCTGCCGGACTTGTCGACCTGGGTGCCACCGTGGGCTCGCTCGCGCAGGTGTACGACGATCTCCCGGCATACTCTCCCTCGGTGCCCTCGGGATTGACGGCAATCTCGGTCGGTCACACGACCGTCTCGCTCGCCTGGAACGCCTCCGAGGGTCCGGTGACCAACTATACCGTCCTTGAGAAGGAGGTCAACGGATCCAATTCCTACGCGTACTCGACAGCCGGCCGTACGTACTTCACTGCAGAAGGGCTGGATCCCGGCACGAGCTACAACTTCTCCGTCGAAGCGTGGAACGAGTCGCGCCCTTCGCTACGGTCCGTTCCCGTCGTCGTCTCGACCCTCCCGAATCCCAGTCCGGCCCCGTCCCGTCCCTCCGGGCTGAACCCCCTCTATGTCGGTGTCACCACGGTTGATTTCGACTGGAACGCATCCGTCGGAACGGTAACCAACTATACTCTTCTCGCGGATCCGTCCGGCGGACTTCCATCGACGTCGTTTTCGGCGGGACCGAAAACGTATGTCGAAGCGGGCGGCCTGTTGGCCGGGACTTTGTACGCATTCGGCGTGGAAGCTTGGAACGATAGCGCTAACTCCGGGCTGTCCTCGACCGTCACGATCTCAACGCTCCCCCCTCCGCCGAGTGCGCCCGCCGCGCCGATTGGACTTGCCGTCGACTCGCGGACCTCCGCTTCCGTCTCGCTGACCTGGAACGGATCGGCCGGTCGGGTCACCAATTACTCAGTAAGCGCGGAAAGTCGGGGCAAACCGGTCGTCGCGCTGTCGGTCGGGAACGTGACCGCCGACACCGTGGGCGATCTGTCACCTGCCACCGAGTACCTCTTTTTTGTCGTCGCGTGGAACGGCAGCAAAGCATCTCCCCCCAGTGGCTCTCTCAGCGTCTTCACGCTCAACTCTTCGACCAACGTCAGCGGACCACCCGGTCCGCCAGCGACTCCCGCCTCACCCCAACCGCACGCCGAGAGCGATTGGCCGGCGATGGCCCTCCTGAGCGCGGGGCTCTTCGCGGGCGTGTTCGGAACGCTCGCGCTGGCAGGACTCCTGCGTTCAAGGGCGAGACGAACGTGAGACGATCGGGCGGGGGAGCGGGACTCGTCTCGGGCCCGGCGCTCCTCTCGACCGAGGCCCGGTCTGTAGGCCCCCGGTGAGCGCTCCGACCCTCGACGACCGGAGCGGGAGGCTCCTTAGTGGCAGTGGTCGGCGCCAGACGCCCCAAACCCGCGAGTTTTCAAGCAAATCGGTCACCCGCCCCAAACGGCAAAACTTCATAAATCGATACTCCGGGCTGAACGGGAATGGCGAGTGACGATCGGGGGGAGGTCCGTCGGACCCTCTCGCGGCTCCAGGCCGTGAGCACCGAACTCGAGCGATCGGGTTCGCTCGACGATCTCGGACATCTTTCGCAGCTCGTCGAAGAGGTCCGATCCTCGATCTCACGGGGGGACCTTCCGGGAGCGGCCGCAGCCCTGGATCGAGAAGAGACATACCTGCAGGCACGACGAGCCGGCGGGCAATCCGCGGCCCAGCCGCCCGCTGACGCAGGGGTCCCGGTCACAGCTCCCGGCCCCGTTCCCGAGCGAGAGTCGACTGCGACCCACGAGCCTGCCCAGGTTCCGCCCGCACCGGAACCTCCGCGCAGTCGGTTCACGGTATCGAGAGAGCTCAAAATTCGACTCGCGGTCTCCGGCGCCCTCGGTCTCCTGTTCAGTCTGGTGCTGGCCGCGGCCGCCCACGGGCGACTATTCTATGGCGCCGATTATGCCGGCATCTACAATCCCGGAGACTTCCTCTACCGACCGAACGTGGACGCGGCGCTCCCGTCGTTCATCTCGCTGCTCGACGCCTCCAATCCGTACGTCACGTTCTACGCGTCCTTGGCCATTGAAGGCGCCGTCGCGGCGTACTGCGTGCAGCTCCTCGCATTCCACTTTGCGAAGGGGCGTTTTCACGGGCTGCAGCTCTGGGGCACGCAGGTGGCCTGCGCCGCGCTCTACCTCGGAAATCCCTGGATTCTGGATTTCGGGGTTCAATCGCTATTCATGAACGTGCTCGTCAGCACGGACGCGCTGGTGGCCGTCTTTGCGATCCTATTCGAGATCGTCAGGGAGCTCTCTCGTGGCGCGCCTTTGTCCCGCCGTACCGCGATCTGGCTCGGCCTCGCCATCGGGCTCGCGTCTCCGCAAGCATTCTCCAACCTTCTTCGCTTCCAGCTACTGATTGCCATCGGCCTGCTGATCGTCGCCGTCTTCCTGTTCGTCGAATACGGTCCCTGGTCAAAGCGCGCGACCGGCTCCCGGAGGGTGGCAACGCGCACCCTAGCTCGATTCGCGCTATTTTGCGTTCCCGTGGCCGCTCTCCTCCTTGCCTACCCACTATGGATCGCGACCACTCAGTATCTCCTACAAAAGGGAGTGATCGACACCATCATCGCGAGCCAGCCGTCTCTTTCGATGGTTCAGTACAACACATTTCCGTACGTGGTACGGCTCCTCGGGAAGTCCACATTTCACAACTTTCCGTACGCCGCCGGCTACCAACAGCTGACGCTCCAGGCGGTGGCGTCCTGGCTCTGGCCTCTCTTCGTCCTCGGGGTGCCCATCGTAGCCCTGTTGCTGGACGGGCAGAGATTCATCGAGTGGCGTTGGATCGTCCTGATCGAGTGTGCCGCCTGGTTCTCCCTTGCCTGGGCCGGGGCGTCCAATCCTCCGTTCGGATTTGCCGTCGGCCCCCTCTCGGCGGCCATTCCCCGATCTCAGGGTGCACTGCCGAATTACTACACGCAGTTCGAGCCCCTCTCGTGGATCTATTCGCTCCTCGCGGGGGTGTCCGTCCTCTGGCTGGGGCGCGTGCTTCACGACGGTATCTCCCGCCGTTCGAGTACGGCCTCACAGTCGGGCGGGCCGCCCACACCGGGGACGACGCGGACTCGCTTACCATCCTACCGGCAGGTCGGCCCCGCCAAAATTGCTACGGCGGTATTCGTCCTCATCCTCGTCGGTCTTCTCCTCTGTGTGTCGATCCCTGTCGTGACCGGGGACTCTCTGTCGTCGAAGGGCAACCTCCGGCCCGGAGGTTTCGTGATCCCGGGCGAATACACGGAGCTCCGGAACGTGCTTACGCGCGCCGGTGGGAGCACCCTGGTTCTTCCCGGATTGGAAAGCAACTTCGAAACCTCGTGGGGGTACTACGGGGACTCGGCGTTCTATCCCCTCTACTTGTTTCCGGCAACGGTGGTGACTCCAGCCTACTATGGACCGTTTGGAATCCTCAAACCGTCCGAGAGTCAAAGTTACACCAATCTAACCACGCCCTTGCGGCCCGGAACACCGAGTAACTCGACCTCTCCGTTTACCGCCACCGCGAAGGTCGTGAACACCTCGACGAGCCTGCAGTTCAATTGGAAGACTCGAAGTTCTAACGTGAGCTGGAACGGAGAGGATTGGGTGGCATTCACCCTGAGCTCGAACAACTCTGATCTTCTCAGTCAGGCGTTGACCGAGGGGACCCTTTGGGCCGGAGTACTCTCGGAGGGTGCGCACGGTACGAACCAACTGGCAAGCTACCGTCTCGTCGACTCCTATTACACGAATCTGGAGAACAATTCCACCTCCGTCCGAGTGAGTCTCTTGCTCCCGTTCCCCGGTAGCGGAACTCTTTCGCTTGGCCACGTCTCCGGATTGAGAGTATGGTTTGACACCCCGGTGGCACGCGATGCGGTGTCGCTATCGATAACCGAGTTCGATCTTTATCAAAATTCGTCCGTCTCGGGAAGCTGGGAATCGCTCCTCGCGCAATACGGGTTGCAGTTCGTCCTCGTGGACACGACGCTCGTAGAGGGAACCCTTCAGCCGCTGGCGTATGCCAAGCTCTGCGCCGCCGCAATGGTAGGGACGCAGGTCGCGCAAGTGTACTGGAAGTCGACGGACCTGTCCCTCTATCAGATCTCGCCTCCCTGACCCGAACTCCGGTCCGTCCCGTCCGTGGCGGTGATTTTCGACCGATGCGGTCTCTTTTCCCAGGTTTTTCCGAAAAGTGAGACGCGATACCCGGTCGTTTCACGGAGATCCTACCCGCTTCTCGCCGCGCTGAGTTTCGAAGACGCTCCGCCCCGAGGTCTCGGAAGTTCCTTCGCGGCGACACGACGCTTTTATGTCGGGAGGGACATCGGTCGCGGTTGACGCGTGGTTTGAGCCTTCTCGTCCCCGCTTGGAACGAGGAGCGACGCATTGGGGCCGCGCTCGAGCGCTACGCATCCGTTCTCGAGGCAACCGGTGACCCGTTCGAGATCCTCGTCGTCACCGACGGGGTCACGGATCGGACGCCCTCGGTCGCGCGCTCGTACGCCTCTCGGAACGTTCGAGTGCAGGAGTTTCCGATCCGACTCGGCAAGGGGGGCGCGATCATCGCGGGGGTCCCTCTCACGAAGTACGATCGTATCGGGTACCTCGACGCGGACTCACCGGTGAGCTCCGCGGACATCCACGCCCTCGTTCGAGCCCTGGAGACGGCGGACGCGGCGGTGGGCTCACGCCGGCTCCGGGGGAGCATGTTCGTGAAGAATGTCCCGTTCGCGCGGCGAGTATTTCGTGTCGGCTTCAACGTGCTCACGCGTTCCGTTCTGGGACTGCGAATCCGGGACACGCAATGTGGCGCGAAGTTCTTCCGTCGGAGCGCGCTGCTGCCCGTCCTCGCCCGAGTGCGACTTCGGGGGTGGGCATTCGATGCCGCGATCCTGTTCGAGCTCAAGTCCGCGGGCCATACCATCCAAGAGATCCCGGTGACGTGGAACTACGATAACGACAGTCGATTGCCGCTGGTGCAACAGGTTCCCATCATGATGCTCTCGGTGGGGTTCATCCGATTCCGGAGCGTACTCCGCGTCCTCCGAGGTATCTCCCCGCGGACGTGCTCGTGGTTTGCGCGTACTTTTATGCACCTGACCCCGGAACGGAGCCGCATCATGGAGAGCGCACTCACCGAGATGCACGTCGTACCCCCGACGCGGTAAACGTTCCACGTCCGTAGGCGTGCCAGATATCGGGACGAGCGGTTCTGCAAGCCCCGGAACTGAGGAATGCTTCTAAGTCTCGGAACGGGCGTCCAAAACCGGATCGGCTAGACGATGGCGGGAAGCGAGCTGACGATCGGATCCCGCAAGGGATCGGGAGCGGACTTCGACCCGGGCACCCATCCGAATCCGGGCGACTCCTCCGGTACCGATTGCGCGCGAGCGTTCCAGGCTGCTCTCGACGAGGCGGTGAACGGGCCGGGCGGGGACATCGTACCTCGGCGGATCGAGCTTCAGGCCGGGATTTTTCGTTTTTGGCTACCCGGGACAAGCCCCCGACCGTTGCTCGTCCGGAGCGGTCGCCAGGAGATCTGGGGAGCCGGGCACCGTGCGACCGGACTTCATCTGATGAGCGGCGGCCCCACGGACATCCCGGTCGGTCAATCTCCGTTCCACTACGTCAACCCGAGCGATGCTTCCCTTCAGTTGACCGTCGACCCGTCCTCGACGATCTGGACCGGCGACTCACCGATCCGCGTCAACGATCAGGCAATGTTGGCCCTCAGCGGGCTTGGCCCGGGAGCGGGCGCATGGAACGCCGCGAGAAAACCGGTCACCTATTGCGTCCAACCCGGGGGCCGGCTCCAGTTGGAGTTCAGCGGTCCACCGCCTAAGCTCAGCTCCAACCTCTCCTTCCTGATGTGGGCCTCCCCACCTGCGCTCGGGGGCGTTCGTGGACTGGGCGTCAATGCTCTCGAGTCCACTTGGGCGAACGGCATCGACGTTGCGGGGGACCCCAACCTCGGACTCGCGTATCCCGAAGGGGGTCAGAGAACGATGTTCCTCGAGCATATTGGAACGTATTGCAAGAGCGGGGGTTTCTCGAACTTTGACATCATCGGTGACGGGATGGAGCAGGCGTCGCTCTGCGACATCTTCACGCACGGCAGTCTCTCCTGGGTCGTTGTTGCTGGGACGGTCACGCTTCAGGCCTGCACGTTGCACCGCGCCAGACTGTCGGGGCAGGTCGTTCATCTCGTGAACCCGACCTTCGGCACCAGCTCGCTAGGTCCGGCCGTAGAGGTCGTGGCTGTAGGTGCTCAGAACCAAGCTATCCGCACCCCGCTTCAACTGAACTATCACTCCGCGTACTTCAACGACTGCACGGACGGGGCTGTGCCCGCCGGGTGTGTGGTCAACTACAACGCTGCCACCGCGACGGTTCACAACGTCGACGGCGGGAACTGGGTGGTACCCGCCGGCCCGGCTCCGCCGGGGTACTTTGTGGGCAACGAACGGACCAGCGTGATCAATCTGCGAGGATCGCCCACCTTTCGGAAGACCAAAGATAACCCGGTCCCGTTGACTTCCTCTCCGCCCGCGGGGCTCTCGATCGAGGGTGCTCTCCTCTTCGTCGGCGTGGAGACGGTGGGAGCACTGCTCTCCAAGACCTATGTGGGCTGGAACGCGCCTACTCCGGCAATACCGGGCTCGGGAGTCGATGTCCCGAACTCTCTCGGCGTCGCGGTCGACATCTATCTTACCTCGGTCGGCGACGGCGTGCAGTCGGTGGGAATCACCGATCCTCTGGGCGGCTTTCTCGTCATCGGCCTCCATCCCGGCCCCGGCCACAGGATACATTTGGAGCCGGGGGCGAAGGTCCGACTGATCTACTCGGGATCACCCACCTGGCGGTGGTACGGGTGCGTCATCCGATAGCGACGAGACTTCGGTGCCTTCGTTCGCAATGGGTTACGGCGGCCCCGGCAGCACGTAAATCGTCCTGCGACCCTACCCCGTCGGCCCGACATGCCGGCCGACGCGCGGCTACAGGCCATCGAGGCGACCTGGGACGAGTTGGCGGACTCCGACCCTTACTGGGCTATCGCCTCCTGGCCGGGGACTCGTGGAAACCGGTGGAACGTTCAAGAGTTCTTCCGCATCGGTTCCGAGCGCGTCGCCTATGTTTTGGACCATTTTGAGAAATTAGGAGTCGCCCTCCCCGGCGGACCGGCCCTCGACTTCGGCTGCGGCGTCGGCCGTCACACACAGGCCCTTACACGGCAACTCGGCTCCGCCGTAGGGGTGGACATAGCGCCCTCGATGATCCGCCGCGCGAACCAGCTCAATACGGAAGGCGAACGCTGTCACTATCTCGTGAACTCTACTCCGGATCTTGGGTCGTTCCCAACGGAGTCATTTTCGCTGGTGTTCAGCCAGGTAGTGCTCCAACACATGCCCCGAGCGCTTGCCCGAGGTTATCTCCGAGAGTTCGCGCGTGTCGTTCGCCGCGGAGGGGTGATTTACTTCACGCTGCCGTCCGGGTTCTCTAGCCGAGCGCTTTCGTGGTTACCGTACGGAGTTACGGATGCGGCGTTCAATCGGATCCGGAACTCACTGCGAAAGATGCTGAGGCGCTCTTCGGTCGGTTGGGAGACCCACTGGACCCCGCCGGCTGCTCTTCTGCCGTTCACCGGCAATCTCGGACTGGCAACCCTCGACTGCGTACGGGAGAAGCCGCTCACCAGCGAACGGCTTTCCCTTGGGATGGACAACTTCGCGTACTATCTCAGAAGGCATTCGTCACCTGAGCCCGCGGCTTGATTACGAAGCCGAACGATCCCCACAGGCAGCCGGCGGGAGGTACCCCCCGCACACATCCCCCGCGGAGGGGCCCCGAGTTAGGTCGGAAAGATCAGCTACCCGGCTAGGGCACGTATGAGTCGGAAATAGCCGTCCGCCATCATCCTGTAGTCGAACCTCTCAAGGACCCGGGCACGCGCGGCCAATCCGATGCGACGAGCTCGTGCAGGATCCGACAGAAGATCGAGGACCCGGTTTGTCAGCTCATCAAGTTGGCCGGTCGGAACCAGTTCTCCCGAAACTCCGTCCTCGAGCACCTCGGGCAGCCCTCCCGCGGCGTAGGCGACCACCGGCCGTCCTGAGGCCATCACCTCTACCGCCACGAGTCCAAACGGCTCCTCCCATAACCCCGGAACGACTGCCGCGTAGACCGAGCGCATTAGGTCTGCGAGTTCCGGGCGCGAGAGGAACGGGGTTCCCTCGATGAAACCGTCCGCCGCATCGTTGAGAACCTGGAATCGAACCCCCGGACGGCAGAGGTGGATCCGCCGAGCCATCTCGGCGAAATGCGGGTAACCCTTCCTCTCCTGCCGGGATCGCGCCACGGGGTAGAGGACCCGGGGATCAAACTCCTCACGGACGGACGGCTGAAAGAGCTGGGTGTCGACTCCGTTCGGAATGACCCTCACCTTCGAATACCCGGAGTCGCGGAGGACTCGACCCATGAACTCGCTGTTCGCGACTATGGCATCCGCTTGGGAAAGGGTCCAAGGCCGCTCCATGACTTTGAGGTAGAGCAGGGCGCCGATCGGGGCCGGGAGCCCGTTGACCGGGAGGTCGAGGTTGGGCGATGGCTCGGACCGCGCGATGTGGCGAATACACTTTCCCCAACTGGGACGGGCGCAGGTGCCCACCCCCTCGATGTAGCGCGTTCCGACCGGACAAGTCGGCCAGTAAATGTGAACCGATGACACGACGGGAATCTCTTCCTTTCGGGCCGCAACAATCATCGCGGTGTCGAAGTCGTACCAGGCGATCACCGCATCCGGAGACGACCGCCTGAGCAGCCGACGATATCGATCGACTCGAGCCGGGTCGGCATCCACGGGTACCAAGCCCAGCCGCGCGAGCTCGCCCAGACCTCTACGCGTACCGAAGCGACTCACGCGTACCCCATGCTCCTCCAGACCCCGTTGCAGCAAGTCCGCGATCACGGGCTCCCCGCCGCCCCAGCCAGGCACCATCGTCGCCCCGGCGAAGAGAACGGAAAGTGCGGGCGCCTCTCGGACGGTCTGACTTCCGGGCTCTACCACTTCTCAACTCACCTGCCGGGCCCGTGTCCATTCAAAGACACCGTCAACTCGTCGCGTTGGACCGGCCAGCCCGTACCCCATCGTCGGAGTCGAGACCATCAGTCTGCAGCGTCCGGCATTCTTATCGACCGTGGCCAGCCAAACAGTTCGTCGCGGAGCACTGGGGCCCCACGAGGCGGTATCGAAACCGGCGTTCGCGAGCGCGTCTACCGATCGGCCCCCTCATGTGTACCCCCAGGAGTGAAGGCGCTCGTGAACGGAGTCGTCGATCGTCGACTGCGCGATCGAGGAGATGCGCGCTCTGACCTGCAGTGCTGCCTCTTCCACAAGAGCCCGGTCGCGCGCTGATCCTGACCCGAGCGGATGCGCCTCGTTGGGGTCTCGACTCAGGTCAAATGTCGCGACCGTTCCGTCGGAGACGCTTGCTATCGATTTGAGGTCCCCGAGATACGCGACAGCATAGGAGCTCGACAATCGAGCCAGGACCCTCGGGTTGCCCGATTTGCGGTAGACCTCAATGGATGGGAAGCCATCCGCGTATGCGAGGACGGGTTCTCTACGGTCTTTGATCATCGGATCGAAGAGCGCCAACCCCGGAGAGTTCGGCGGGCTAGAGATCCCAGCGGCCCCAAGCACGGTCGCCGACACGTCGACCAAGCTCGCACGGACTGGCGACGGACCGGGGGCGATAGTCTGCCCGGGCCACTTGATCCAAAGTGGGACGTTCAGCAACACTTCGTACGGACTCCGCTCATGGAAGAGTTCACCATGTTCGCCGAACGCTTGCCCGTGGTCGCTGGTGATGATGACGAGGACGTTTCGCCACCGACGACGGTGCTGGAAGGAAGAAAGTATTCGGCCAACGCGCCGATCGAGCACCTCGATCGTGGACTCGTAGAGCTGAGTCATGAGTTCCAGTTCGGCTCCGGTCGGCTGCCACGACCCCTCCAGCCAGTGCCGGACGTTTTGCGAGGTTCTTATAAATTTAATCCAGCTCGTCAAACCATTTACTAGTCGTCCATCGCTCAGGTACTTCTCGTGGGCATCTACGAGGTTCACGAAGCAGTGCACGGGGCGGGACGTCGGCTGTTCGCTGAGCCACCCATCCAGGGTCGGTTCTATCCAACTTGCGATCGAAAGAGGTCTCGGGTCATCAGGCAAAGTGACGCTGCGTACGATTCGATTGCTCCCTTCAATCATTGCCCACATCGCTAACTCGGCGGTGGTTCCGAGGGGCAACTCCTCCGGTCGTGCTTTCGAAATGGCAGCATGAAAGTTCGGCTCCGGAGCGCCTTCGATGCCGCGATCGTCAGACGGTCCTCTGCGCGCCCGCCGACGGAGCACACCCTGTGAGAGGATGGCGAGTGCCGCCGAGGCGTCACGAGGCCGCGCCGCCACTTCCCTGCTCAGTGACTCTGCCGGAATCCAACGGAAGGTTTTCTCCCACCACTCGGCCGACCGATGCTCCTCAAAGGAATTCGCGCCCGACAGGAGGGGTTCGATCAGTCCGTTGGCGCTTAGGGCGATCGTTGCGTATCCCGCCTCGCGAAGTAGACCGGCGACTGAGGGAACGGTTGCATCGAACTGCAGACTTCGCTCTCCGAGTACCCCGTGAACCCACGGATAGGTGCCGGTGAACAGCGAGGCATGCGATGGGAGGGTCCAGGGGGCTACTGAGGTCGCTCGCGAATACCGGGTACATTGGGGCTCTAGCGACGCGAACGTAGGGAAGGAATGGTTTGACGAAGGAATCGGCAGAAACGAGGACGCCCGGACGCAGTCGAGGACGATGACGAGAATGTCCGGCCGCGGATCGAAATCCGTCGGAGCACCGCCTGCCACGAGGGAGTGTTTGACCGGGCATCTATAAGTTGAATGCGGGCCGCGCCAGTCGGGTGAAACGTCTAAGTGAGCCGGATACAGCCCCGGGTTACGATCGTGTATCTCATGCGCCGGACGCGTAGGTCGGTCGAGAGAACCTTCGATTTGCGGAGGGATGTACGCTAATCAGAACGACCCAATTGACCGAGCAGGGGATCCGGCGGCCGAATGCGAGCGCCGAAAATTTTGCGAGAGGTTCCTGCTCGCCGTGTCGGGACCGGACGATGTTCGACCGTTCAACAATACCACCGACTGGACGTGTTCTCTCATAGAGTCCGGAGCGAGACCGATCGTGACGCCGGTGAGGACAGATCGCCCAAACTCGGGTTAGCGAGAACTCCGAGACAATGACGCGTCTCTGCTGCTCGACCATGGTGGCCGTCTGCCTGGCGCTTCTTATTCTGGTCCCCCTCCCGAGTGGGAGTCCGCATTCATCCACGGCGACCCCGCGCGGATCGGTCGCCGACGGCGGTTCTCTCGTCAACTTTCTGTCCTTCGCCGCGAGCCCTGCCTCTCGAGTCCCCCCGCACGCGGCGATGTCGGTCAATCCTGCTGGTTCCGGCGTCTCGAACTGTTCGCAGGGCACGCAGTATCTGCCGGTCGTTCCGGTCGTCGGCAACAATGCGCCGACCCTCCTCGCCGACTTCAACCTCCTCGGTTCCCTCGGCGGCGGTACCCTCCTCCTCGCCGCCGGCACCTATACCCTCGACCAGCCCCTCTCCCTCCAGAAATACAGCAACGTCTCCATCCAGGGCGCCGGCGTCGGCCGAACGATCCTCTCCATGCCCCCCGACCCCGTCGGCACCTTCACCGCCCTCAACGGAACCCCCCTCGGCCTCTACAACCTCTCCGTCAACGGCCCCGTCAACGGCACCACCGCCAACCTCGTCCAGCTCGC
>JASHSX010000156.1 GCA_030040865.1 Thermoplasmata archaeon
CTCATCACCCACAACGTGGCGGCGGTCCGATACGTCGCCGACCGGGTGGCGGTGATGTACCTGGGCCGGCTCGTCGAGGTAGGGGACGTGCGCACCGTCCTCGAACGCCCCATCCACCCGTACACGAAGGCCCTGCTCGTCGCCGTCCCCGAACCGGATCCGGCCCGCCGGCACACCCGCTACCGGATCGGCGGCGACATCCCGACGCTGATCGACCCCCCGCCGGGGTGCCGGTTCGCGCCGCGGTGCCCGTTCGTCGTCGACCGCTGCCGCGCGGAGTACCCGCCGCTCCGGGAGATCCCGGGCACGGCCGGTCGGCTCGTCTCCTGCCACCGAGCGGAGGAGGTCGCCGACATCCCGCCGTCGGCGCTCCTCTCGACCGAGGGCGGCGCGGCCGCCGCGGCGGTCAGCTCGCCCACTGGGTATTGAACAGGAAGGCGAACGGCTCGGCGCTCGCCATCGGGTTCTCGACCACGCCGTGGAGGTACGTGGAGTAGATCGCGAACGACGTCGGGACGACGAGCCAGATGTCGGTGTAGTTCTGGTACATGAGGGACGTCATCGTGGTGTAGTCCCGCGTGAGGTTCGCCGAGTTCGACTCCGCCGCGGCCTCGTAGACGAGCGAGTTCACCGTCGCGTTGTTGTAGCCGGACATGCACATGTTCGCGCTGCCGGTCGAGACCGCGTCGTTCTGGGTCCAGTCGTCCGGCGAGATGTAGTCGGAGGTGTAGAACTCCTGGCCCATCGGGAACGGCCCGCCGTTCGCCGCCGTGGCGGACGTGCAGACCCCCGAGGTGAGCGCCTGCTCCTCGTACAGGTTGTCGAGCGAGATCTCGACCGGGTCGATCGTGAGCCCGATCTGGGCGAGGTCGTTCACGAGGAACTGGGCGGTCTCGGCCCAGTCGAGCCCGATGTCGAGGTACGCGTACTTGATCGTCGTCCCGGAGCAGGCATTGTTGGCGCACGGCGAGTCGGCAATCTCCTGCTGCGCGAGGGTCAGGTTGTAGGCGTACGGGGAGAGCCCGGCCGGGTTGTAGTACGGGTACGAGGGCGGCACGGGGCCGACCCACTGGGTCGCGTAGCCGCCGAACGCCTCGCTGATGATCTGCTGGTAGTTGATCGCGTGGGCGACCGCCTCGCGCACGGAGAGGTTGTTGAACGGGTACGTGCTCTGGTTGAGGTAGATCCACCACGACCCGCTCGTGGAGCCGTAGATCGTCGGGAGCGGCTGGACGATGATGCAGCCGTTCCCCTGCAGTTGGGTGATCGTGGACGGACCGATGTAGGCGAACGAGGCGCTGGCGGCGACGCCCGTCTTCATGTCGTTGGTCGTGATGTCGACCGAGGTCTGGAAGACGACATCGACGGTCGTGTTCGCCGGCTGGATCATGTTGTTCCACGGCTCCGCCGCCGCGGCGGCCGTGCCCCAATAGCTCGGGCTCGGGCTCAACGTGTAGCCGCCGCCGCCGACCCCGTTGTAGTTGCTGAGGAGGTACTGGCCGGTCCCGACCGTCGCGGTCGCGAGGTAGGTGTTGACCTGCCCGACCTGGACGCCCCCGTGCGCGTCGACGACGACCGGATCGACCGCGTAGGAGTTCGGAGCGGAGATCGACGCGAGCAGGTAGGTGTAGTTGCTCGCGAGGTAGCCGTAGCCGAGGTTGAGCGCGATCAGTCCCGGGTTCAGCACCTGGAACGACTGGTTCGGCATCTCCATCATCGCGATCTCGGTGGAGGTCGGCGCGTCGAAGTTCCATGTGTTGAGGTCGTTCGCGAGCGTGGTGTTCGCCGCGGAGCTGTTCGCGGCCGGCGAGTAGTAGCTGAGCGGGTTCGACGCGTTGAAGTCGGTCGAGTAGAAGTTCTCCTCGAGGATGAACTGCGGACCCTGCTGGAGGAGGAGGCTCCGGTAGAAGGAGTACCACTGGACGAAGGCGTTGTACGGGTCGCCGTTCGAGAAGGTGACGCCGCTGCGGAGGGTGAAGGTGTACTCGCTGAGGCCGGTCGAGGGGTTGTAGCCCTCGGTCCAGTTCGAGGCGAGGACCCCGCTGAAATTGACCGCGCTCGAGCCGTTGTAGTTCACGAGACCCTGGTAGACCTGCTGGACCGCCGCCCAGCCCGGGGTCGAGAACGTGACGTCGGGATCGAGCGAGTCCGGGATCTCGGCCTGGTCGACCTGGATCGGGTTCTTCGACTGGAGCGGCTGGTTGCACGACGTCGCCGAGACCGACTTCGAGGAGTGCACGAGGACGACGGCGACGCCGGCGACGATCACGACCCCGACGATCGCGAGTACAATGATGTTCCGTACCTTCGGATCCATGGAGCCGCCTCCCCCGCGAGGCCGGGCCGAGGACGCCTCCCGCCTAGATATACCCTGCGAGACCGACACACGCCGACCGGTGCCGCGCCGCCGGGGCGAGGGTCTTTAGCGCGTCGGGGTTGGGCGCTCCGGTCGGGGCCATGGACCGGACGATGCTGATCGGCGGGGAGTGGGTGGCCGCCGGGACGGAGGCGACGGTACCGGTCGTGAGCCCGTTCGACGGGAGCGAGATCGCCACCGTGCCCCGGTCGTCGCGGGAGGATGCCCGTCGTGCGATCGACGCGGCGCGCGAGGCGTTCGACCGCGGCCCGTGGCCGAAGCTGCCACCGCGGGCCCGCGGCGAGGTGTTCCTCCGGGCCGCCCAGCTGCTCACCGAGCGGCTCGGCCCGATCGCGGAGCTCGAGAGCCGCAACCAGGGCAAGACGATCAAGCAGGCCGCCGACGCGGACCTCCCGTTCTCGATCGACAACCTGATCTTCTACGCCGGCGCCGGACGGACGCTCGACGCGAAAAGCCCGGGCGAGTTCACCGGAGACGGCACGACGATCTTCCGCCGCGAACCGGTGGGCGTCGTCGCCTCGATCACGCCCTGGAACTATCCGATCATGATGGCGGTCTGGAAGATCGGGCCCGCCCTGATCACCGGCAACACCGTGATCCTGAAGCCCGCGAGCTGGACTCCGCTCACCTCCCTCGACCTGGGGAGGGTCTTCGTCGACGCCGGCCTCCCCAAGGGGGCGCTCAACGTCATCACCGGCCCGGGCGGCGAGGTCGGCGACGAGCTCTCCCGGAACCCGAAGGTCGACATGGTCTCGCTCACGGGCGACACCGCGACCGGCAAGCGGATCATGGAGGCGGCCAGCGGCACGGTGAAGCGGGTCCAGCTGGAGCTGGGCGGCAAGGCACCGTTCGTCGTCTTCGAGGACGCGGACCTGGCGGCCGCCGTCGAGGGCGCGATCGTCGCCGGCTTCGTGAACGGGGGCCAGGACTGCACGGCCGCGACGCGGCTCATCGTCCACCGCTCGGTCCGCCCCCGCTTCGAGGAGCGCCTCCTCGATCGGATCCGGACCATCCGGCTGGGCGATCCCCTCTCGCGCCAGACCGACCTGGGCCCCCTCGTCAGCACGACCCATCAGCAGCACGTCCTCGAGTTCGTGGAGAAGGGGAAGGCCGAGGGGGCGACGCTCGAGATCGGCGG
>JASHSX010000157.1 GCA_030040865.1 Thermoplasmata archaeon
GGTGCGCCGGATCACAGCATTCTCGGCCGTGGGGTAGCCGCCGCAGCGGCCGCACGGACAGTCGATGTTCTCTCCACATTCCCTCTCGGGTCATCTCCGAACGAGCGTCGGCTCGGGGGTAACTCGACGAGATCGCGATCATTTGCGGCAAGCTCGTCGACCCGCTCTGGAAACGGGCGCCCGAGGAACCGAAGGGGCACGAAGAGCCCGCGCCCGTCCGTCCGACCGGAAAGGATAGAACGGGACTAAGTCCTCGCGACGCTGACTCCTCCACGGAAAAATGCCGAAACGAGCCGCGGCCGGGTCCCCTCGAGCCTGGCTCGGCTACTATCGGTGGACGGCCAACCGACCCCCGCGGGAGCTGCTCCTCCAGACGATGAACCACATCGACTGGGAAGGGGGTGCGGGCCGTGCCCGCTCGGCGATCGATCTGGGATTCGGTGCCGGCAACGATACGCTCGAGCTGCTCCGTCGGGGATGGCGGGTTCTGGCGATCGACGGACAGAAGGTCGCCGCGAAGTTCCTCGAGCGAAGAGTTCCGAACCAGTGGCGACCCCGGTTGACCACCCTGGTAGCACCGATGGAGGGACTGACCTTGCCCCAAGCCGACCTCGTCTACGCGAGCTTTTCGCTGCCGTTCTGCGATCCCGCTCAGTTCCCCGCCCTTTGGTCGAACATTCGCAAGGCGGTACGGCCGGGCGGCCACTTCGCGGGGCAACTCTTCGGAGACCAGGACGAGTGGGCCGGGAAACGACCGCTCTCCTTCCACAGTCGAAGGCAGATCGACGCGTGCACGCGGGGCTGGCGCGTGGAACTGCTGCGAGAAACGGTCGAGGAGGGCCGGTCCTACGAGGCCGGCAAGCACTGGCACTTCTTCGATCTTCTGCTCGAGAAACCCCGGGCCTAGGGCCGGACTACGCCTTCGGGGTCCCGCGCTCCTTGGCGGCCGATTTCAGGGCCGAGAGCATGGAGCCCACCTCGGTAGGCCCGTCGTACCGGACCCCGTTGATGAAGAACGTCGGCGTCCCGTTGACCCCGCTGCGGACGCCGCTCATGAAGTCCTCTTCGACCCGGGGCAGATAGGTATGCTGGGCCACTTCGCGGGCCACTCGGGCCACGTCCAGGCCGAGCGTGCCCTCGAACCGGGCGAAGACGGTCTCGTCGCCCAGGGAGCCCTGGTGCTCGTAGAGGAAGTCGTGCATCGGCCAGAACTTCCCGAGGCCGCCGACCGCCTCGGCCGTCTCCGCGGCCCACTGCCCGAAGGGGTGGGCGTTGGTGATCGGAAAGTTGCGGAAGACGAAGCGCAACGAACTTCCGAGCTCCTTCTGGAGCCGCTTGACGATCGGGTACGCCGCTCCGCAGTAGGGGCACTGGTAGTCGCCGTACTCGACCAGGGTCACCGGCGCCCCCGCGGGGCCTTCCGAGTGGTCGCGGTCTCCGACCGGCAGGGTGAGATGCGGGGGGTGGTAGCTCTTCGACATCGTCCGTCACTCCAGCTTCTCGAGCGCCGACAGGATCCCGTCCGCTCCGGGGTTGATGCCGTCCGGCGACAGGAAGCTCCAGCGGATCACGCCTTTCTTGTCGATCACGAAGAGGGCTCTCGCCGACTCGCCGGCCGCGCCCTCGAAGGCCCCGTACAGCCTCGAGACGGCGCCCTTGGGCTCGAAGTCGGCCAGCAGCGGGAAGTTCAGCTTCCGGTCCTTGGAGAACGCGAGGTGGGACCAGATCCCGTCGACGGAGATGCCGAAGATCTCGGCTTCGAACTTCTTGAATTCCGGCATGAGCTGGGCGTAGAGTCCCATCTGGTCCGTGCACACCGGGCTCCAGTCGGCCGGATAGAAGGCCAGGACCACGGGACGCCCGGCGAAGTCGCTGAGCGAAACGGTCTGGTCCGGCGTGGTCTTGAGCGTGAAATTGGGGGCCTTGGTGCCGGCCTTGAGGATCGACGGCTTGGTGTCCGCGGTCTTCGGCATGGGAGGTCATGGGTCCGGGAGCGGCATAAGGATTCCATGCCGCCCCCCTCGGAATTGGTCCCTGCGTCCCCGCCAGGAGCGGGCGGCCCGGATCCGGGGTGTCCGGAACCCGAGCTCGACGGGAAGAGGTCGAGGCTCTTCGAGCGAAGGGGAACGCGGAACCCGGGTTATTGGGTCGGCCTCGGGGGAGAGCGGAGGACGAACTCGTTCCCGTCGGGATCGGCGATGACCGACAGGGTCGCGGTGAACCCCGGCGGGTGGATCTCGTGGGGCGGGTCGGTCACCCTCCCTCCTCTCCGTTCGATCTCCGCGCAGGCGGCCACGGGGTCGTGGTGGGCGAAGACAACTCCCGATACTGTCCCGGGCTCTCGTCCGCCCTCGTCGGGGTCGTAGAGATGCATCCGCAGCGTCGTACTGGTCCCCGGGATCGCGAAGACCGCTCGACCCGCCTTTCCGTCGAACTGTAGCTCGGAGAGTCCGAGCACCTCGCCGTAGAACTTCCGTGCGCGGTGGATGTCGCGAACGTGCACCGTCACCGCCTCCATGCCCTCGATCGTGTCGCTCATCGCGATCCGGGGATGCCGCGACCCCTCTTAGACCGGACGTAGCGACCGGGCTCGGTGGCGATGTCGACGGACGTGCCGTCGGATCAGGGCGGAACTGTCGGGGGAGCCGGGGGAAGCGGAACTGCGGCGGGTTCGTGCTTCGGGAAGTAGTAGTAGAGCAGGATCACCAGGATCACGACATACAGGATCACCCCGCCGACCGCGGCGAGGATGGTATTCTCCCAGACCCGGGAAGTACCGTAATCCTGCCAATAGCCGAGGAGCGCCGAGACCACGACGGTGAACACGAGACCCAGGGCGATCGCCGCGGTCGACGGGCGACGGCGATAGAAGGCCACCGATATCAGCCCGGGAAGGATCATCGAACGGGCTACGGCGGCGACGAGCATAACGGGGCGGACGTCGCCCGCGACGGTCGGTCTCGGTCCGGCGGGAGATCGACGCCCCGCCCGCTGTCCTACTCTCATTCCCTTACCCGTTCATATCCGACGGCGCCGATGGGTCCTCCGCACGGTCGAGAGGGGCGCTTCCCCATTCTCGGAGATCGAACTCGCAGGGAGGAGAAACGTGACGCGAAAGATCACCGCCAATCTGTACATGACCATCGATGGACGCGGAGAATTTCCGAAGTATCCGGGCTGGGACCAACCGACCGGGGACCGGGACGAGCCGGACGAGTTCTTCCGGCGAATGTGGAACGACCGGTACGACGATGTGACGACCGTCGTGATGGGCCGACGTTCGTTCACGGGCCACCGACGCGTCCATTCGCTCAAGGGGCGGAAGCCGAACGACCCCAAGTTCCTCTTCGAGTACTCCCGCTTCCTCGACAAGGTCGAGAAGGTCTGCCTCTCGCACCGATTGAAGAACCTGAACTGGGAGAACTCACGACTCATGAAGGGCGATCTCCGGAAGATCGTCGCGAAGCTCAAGAGCGAGAAGGGCGGGAACATCATCATCGAGGGAGGTCCTCGGCTCATCTCCGAGGTCATCCGGCTCGATCTCGCCGACGACTACTGGTTCCTCGTCATGCCCGTGGTCTTCGGCCGCGGTCCACGGTACTGGGCACCGTTGAAGGAGCAGACGACGCTGAAGCTCCTCTCGGCCACGCCCATGAAATTCGGCGAGCTCGTGCTTCACTACGGGGCGGTTCGTTAGGTCCGCCGTTCCGTCGCCGGGTCGACCGCCCGTCTTCCCGATCCCCCCACGCGTGGCCCACCGTTCCCACGGCGTTCAGTGAACGAACCTCGGTCCTCGCCGGAGCTCCGCAATTCCTGGAACCTCCGGAGGCCGTCGCGATCGGGTCGTTCGGGTGAACACAATGGGAAGCCCCTTTTCGGCGCGACACCGACAATTCCGTGGGCCGGACCCGGGAGACGAGCGGCTCTCCGTCCCGCGGAGCCCGCCCGAAAGGGAGGGACTGGCCTCGGGAGGCCGATCGGGCGAGCCGGGAGGGATTTGAGCGGCCCGACCGTTCGGTGAGAGATGACCGATGCGACGTCGGCGTGCGTTCTCTGCCGGGGAGCGGAGGGGGATCCGGACCTGGGCCGCGTTCAGGTCTGGGAGGATCGCCTCTGGCGGCTGACGACGGCCCGGGAAGGGGAGCTTCTCGGCTTCTCCTATCTCGAACCGAAGCGTCACATCCCCCACCTCACGGACTTGGACGGAGAGGAGGCCCGGACGTTCGGGCCCGTGATCGGCCGGATATCGCGCGGCCTCAAGGCCGCTACGAACGCCGAGATAGTCTACGTCTACATCTTCGGAGACGGGATCCCCCACCTTCATGTCCATCTCGCTCCGCATCGCGAAGGAGATCCCCTCAACACGAGCATGATCCGGGGAGCCGTGGTGGAGACGAAGCTTCCCAGCGGCGCGACGGCGATCGTGAGCCGCGACTTTCCCGCGCTCCCCTCATCGACCCACGAACCGGTGCTGGCGAGGATACGTCAGCAGCTCGCCACGCCGGAGTGATCGATCGGACCGCGTCGAGCCCTCGGACGGGCCGGGCTTTATCAGGCGGGGTGGACCTGAACGGGCCGGCGTCGCGAAATGAAAGTAGTCCTGTTCGGAGCCACAGGGATGGTCGGCGGAGGCGCCCTACGCGAGTGCCTCCTCGATCCTACGGTCGAGGAGGTGCTCTCGGTGGGTCGGAGGAGCCTTGGCCGTTCGGACCCCAAGCTCCAGGAGTTGATCGTGCCCGACGTCGGGGACCTCTCGGGGGTCGAGTCCCGCCTCGCTCCGTACGATGCCTGCTTCTTCTGTCTCGGGGTTTCGTCCGCGGGGATGAGCGAGTCCGAGTACCGTCGTGTGACCTACGATCTCACGCTCTCCGCGGCGCGGACGTTGTCCCGCCTCAATCCGGCCCTGTCGTTCGTGTATGTCTCCGGCGCCGGGACGGACAGCTCGGAGAAGGGCCGGTCGATGTGGGCGCGCGTGAAGGGAAAGACCGAGAACGACCTCCGTCGACTTCCGTTCAAGGCGGTGTACCTGTTCCGTCCGGGGATCATCCGGTCAAAGCACGGCATTCGCTCCCGGACCCCCTTGTATCGGGTTCTCTACGCCGTCCTCTTGCCGTTCGTCCTGCTCGCCGGCGCGATCGCGCCGAACTCCGTCACTACAACGGAATCGGTCGGGAGGGCCATGATCCACGTCGTGGAGCGGGGATCACCCTCCCGCGTGCTCTCGACTCGGGAGATCAACCGGCTCGCGATGTAGGGTCGTGGGCGCTGGTCGGCGGCTGCGACGCCGATCGCCGTCGCGAGGCGGCGGCGCCGGTGCACCGGAGGCAGCCGGGCCTCCGCCGGCGGCGGTTGAAAACCGTCAATACGGCGGTCGATGTTCCGGCCTCCGATGAGCCGGCCCGGCCGGGCAGTCGGAGGGCCGGCGGAGGCCGAGGCCCGGACGCTCCTCGAGTCTCTGGACGAGGTGGAGCTGCGCCGGTACGTGATCGCCGGCCACTGTCTCCGGTTCGACCCCACGTCCCG
>JASHSX010000158.1 GCA_030040865.1 Thermoplasmata archaeon
CGTTCCCGCACGTGACGGGTCGTCCCCATGAGGTCGTCCACCACGGCGCCGGATCCGCGGGATACGCGGACGCCTGGACGAGCGCGGGAGGAGTGCCGTCCCTGATCCTCGCCGCCGACCTGCCCGAGCGGGACGGCGACGCGGTCGGCTCCGGCGGCGCCTGCGCGGTGGCGCTGCGGGTCGACCCCGAAGGCTCCGGGCGGGTCCCGGAAGTTCCGGAGACCGCGAACGGTTCGGAGGCCGCCCTGCGCTATCGCCTCGCGTCCGGGGTCGATCCGGACGCCGAGGCTCCCGGGCCATCCCGGCGGCCCGAGCTCGACCGGCGGGCCGTCGTCGCGCTCGCGGAGACGCCGCTCCACCCGGTCTCCGAGGGGGCCTACATCCCCCGACCCCGATATCTCGAGGGGACGCCCGGACACTGGCGCCTGGTCGCGGCCGTCTGCGCGCACTGCGGAGGCCGGACGTTCCCGGCGGCGCCTTCGTGCGCCCACTGCGGGCGCCACGACGGCCTCACGGCGACCCCCCTCCCGCCAGACGCGGGGGTCGTGCTCGCGTCGACCGTCATCGGGAAGGGAGGCCAGCCGACGGAGTTCGACGCACAGGTCGGCGCGCTCGGTCCGTACGGAGTCGCGCTCGTCGAGCTCGCTCCGGGCGCGCGGGCGACGTTCATGGTCTCCGATACGGAGACCCCCTCGCTCCCCATCGGCTCGTCCGTGCGGACCGGGATCCGTCGCCTCTATCCGATGGAAGGGGAGTGGCGGTACGGACGCAAGGCGATGCCCGCGATCCCCCGCTAGGGCGCCGGCGTTCCGTCCTTCTTCGCGTCGGGCTCCCACGGGACGCCGAGCCAACCCTCGTACACCCGCCGGGCGATCGGATCGGGGTCGGCGACCGGTCGGAACGCGTACTTCTCCGGCGGCGGAGGGCCGGTCGTGACGGTCACGCGGCGGAGGTAGCCCCGGCGGAAGATCGCGAGCTCGACGGGCGAGCCGGCCGGGTAGCGGCCGAGCGCCTTCTCGAACCCGTCGTACCGGACCCGGACCCCGTCGAGGGCCACGATCTCGTCGCCCGGCGTGAGGCCGGCCCGGCGTCCGGGGCCCCCCGACAGGGCGACGCGGACCCGAGGGACCCCGCCCGAGTCCTCGACGGTGAGCCCCAGGTAGCCGGGGTCGTCGGTGTCGTCATCCGGGGGTTTCGGCTTGGGCCCGAACGAAAGGCCCGCGTGCCGGCCCACGGCGTCGAAGTCGAGGTCGTCGGAGCCGCTCACGTACCGCGCGAAGAACCCGCCCAGGTCGAGGCCGGTCGCCCGGTTCGCGACCGACAGGAGCTCGTCCTCCTCGAGTCCCCGCCCCACCGCGCCGTACTCCGTCCAGAGCGTTCGAAGGACGGTCTCCACCGACGCCCGGTTCTCCGTCGCGTGCCGGATCTCGAGGTCGAGAGCGAGGGTGACGAGCTCGCCCTTGAGGTAGTAGGAGATCGACCGGTTCGGGGTCTCCTCGTACGGCTGGTAGTGGTCGATCCAGGAGAGGAACGAGGCGTCTTCTAGCGAGATCCGCCGGCCGGGGGTCTCGAGGTACCGCTTGATGCCCTTCGCGTAGTGCTCGAGGTACTGGGCCGGGGTGACGAGACCGGCACGCCGGAGGACGAGGTAGCCGAAGTAGTCCGTCGACCCCTCCATCCACCAGAGCAGGCGGGTGTACACCTCGCGGGTGTAGTCGAACGGCTGGAACGCCTTGGGGAGGATCCGCTTGACGTTGTACAGGTGGAAGTACTCGTGGCTCGTGAGGTCGAGGAACCTCAGATAGTTCTCCTTCGGGCGGAAGGCGGTCCGCGCGATGACGCATGAGTTCGAGCTAGCGTGCTCGAGGCCGCCGTCGGGACGGTCCGTCAGGTGGTAGAAGAAGGTGTAGCTCGTGAGCGGGGTCCCGCCGACCAGGTCGATCGCCGACGTGACGATCTTCGCGAGGTCCTCCTCGAGCCGGGCGAGCTCGTAGTTGCCGCCCTCGCCGCACAGGACGATCCGGTGCGGGATCCCCTTCGGTCGGATCGTCACCACGATCGGCGTGCCGGCGTCGATCGGCTGGTCGACGAGCTCGTCGTAGTCGCGGGCGCTAAAGCGGCGCGCCGCGCCCTCGACGGGCGCGAGCTCGGTGACCACCGTCCAGTCGGCCGGAACCTTGAGCTCGACCTCGACCGGTTCGGACCGGTGCCCGTCCGCGTACGGGAGACAGAGGCCGGCGTTGAGGAGCAGGTGCTCCGGAGTGAGGTCGAACCCCTCGGTCACCAGGTCGTGCCCGTAGACCGAGTACTCGACGCGGACGCGGGACTCCCCCTGCGTCGAGACCCGCCAGCGGGCCTTGTCGACCCGCGCGACCGGAAGCGGTCGCCCATCCGACGGACGGACGGCCTTCAACTCCCCGAACGTGCGCGAGTACGGGAGGATATGGTAAGAGCCCGGGACCCACGCAGGGAGCACGAGGTCGAGGCTCGGCTCCGTGACGCCGTCCAGGTCGATCGCGAACTCGCCCCGATGGTCCGACGGTTCCGCCGCCGACGCCACGTAGCGGATCTGCATCCGAGGGGGCCGATCAGGCGAAGCCGGGGAGGTCGCGTTCGCTCGAGGGCTTCTCCTTCCCCTTGTACGGCTCGGCGGCGATCCCGAGGTGCGTCGCGAGGGTGCGGAAGGTGGTGACCAGCTGATCGATCGCGCGGGCCATCTCGCGCTGTTCGGTCCTCAGCTCCTTCAGCTCCTCGCGCACGAGGCGCAGTTCGATCTCCCAGCGATCCGCGCCGGCCGACGTTGCCATCGAGATTCCCTCGATCGGGGGAGGGGTCGACCGTACATAGGCGGTTCGCCGGCGGACGCGCCGGTTCTAGGTACGGGTACCGGAAGGTCCGAACGGAGAGTCGGAGGTACCCCGATCCTCGAACGGGACCCATTTCCGCTGCTGGGCCGAGTAGTCGACCCGCTGGAGCTCGACCAGGAAGCTCTTCAGCAGCTCGCCGGGGGCCGGTCGTACGGAGATCGAATAGACGTAGATCCCGAAGCCCATGAACTCCGTGACCCGGCGGAGCACCTCGGGAAGCTCTTCCCGGGGCACGGTGACCCGGATCGGCGTCTCTCCGAGCAGGGTCGCGAACTCGTCGACGTCGAACGGCCGTTCCAACGCGATGAGGGAACCTGGCTTCGACGGGGGGGTGGTCGGCGGGGTCCCCGAGGGCGAGCCGGGGGCCGGGGGTGCCGCGGCGGGGGATGTTCGACCGGAGGGAGCGGCCTCGGATACGGCGGGGCGCGCGGGGGGTCCCCGGACGGTCAGCGCCGGGTCCTTGGGAGGGTAGCGTTCGAGCACGGGCGAGCCTTCCCGACCGACGAATCCCGCGGTCGGTCGGGCCCGGGAACGCCGTGCCGAGCGCCGCGACGGGGGCGGGCGTCGGGCGCCGGAGCGCTTGCGGGCCATCGCCCGGGCCGAGGCGTCCGCGGCCATAAGCTCTGGGCCGGCGGGGCGGCCCCGGGCGGGTCTGCCGGCGGTTCCCGGCGGAGTTTGTAGCGACCGCCACCGTGACACTCTACGTCACGGATACCGACTTTTGTCGCGTCCGCGACGACAGATGGATTATGTAGGGCGTGGTGGGTGGGCCAGCTAGGCCCGACGCGAAGCGCGGGCCGACCGAAGGAGTCAACGAACATGCCGGCGCGTGTCATGAAGGAGTTCCAGGCCCCCCGCGGTCTTCCGAGGAAGACGGCCTCCGTCTGCCCCGAATGCATCAAGGTCATCCCGGCGATCGTCCGGGAGAAGGACGGCCGGGTCATCATGGAGAAGACCTGCCGCGCCCACGGCTACTTCTGGGACATCATCTCCAACGACGTCGACTTCTACCTCCGGATGGAGGTGTACGCCCACGACGGGGTGGGGTACGAGAACCCCTACTACGACAAGTTCCGCGGCTGCCCGACGACCTGCGGGATGTGCAGCCACCACAAGTCCCACACGGGGCTCGCCCTGGTGGACCTCACCAACCGGTGCAATCTCAAGTGCCCGGTCTGTTTCGCGAACGCCAACGCCGCCGGCTACGTCTTCGAGCCGACCCGCGAGCAGATCCAGTTCATGCTGAAGAGCCTCCGGGAGCAGAAGCCGGTCGGAACCGTCGCCGTCCAGTTCTCGGGCGGGGAGCCGACCCTTTCGCCGCTGTTCCTGGACGCGGTCTCCATGGCCCGGGACCTGGGTTTCAAGCAGGTCCAGGTCGCCACGAACGGGATCCGGGTCGCGAACGAGCCCGGGTTCGCCCAGGCGTGCCGCGACTCGGGGCTCCACACGCTCTACCTCCAGTTCGACGGGCTCGACGACGAGATCTACCGGAAGGTCCGGGGCGTCCCCCTGCTCAAGGTGAAGCAGAAGGCGATCCAGGCCGCCCGGGAGACCCACTCGCCCGCGAGCGAGCTCGCGGCGGGCAAGCCGGACAAGCCGCTCAGCGTCGTGCTCGTGCCGACCCTGGTCGGCGGGTTCAACGAGAAGGAGATCTGGCCGACCGTCAAGTTCGCGATCGACAACATCGACGTCGTCCGCGGCGTCAACTTCCAGCCGGTCGCGCTCACGGCCCGTATCCCCGACAAGGACCGTTTCCAGATGCGGTTCACCCAGTCGGACCTAGTGCGGATCCTCTGCACGGAGGGACCGTTCGAGAAGGCCGACTTCTTCCCCGTCCCGTCGGTCGCGCCGATCTCGGAGCTGGTGTCGATCATCCACGGCGAGGAGAAGATGACCCTCACGACGCACCCCGGGTGCGGCTGCGCCACCTTCGCGTTCGTCTCCAAGGACGGGCAGAAGATCACGCCGCTGCCGCGGTTCATGGACGTCGACGGCTTCTTCGAGAACGTCGAGTCGATGATCGAGAAGTACCGGGACGCGCGGTTCGCGCGGGTGCGCACGGCGGTCGCCGGCGCCCGACTCCTCCACGACGTCGCGAAGTACTTCGACTTCTCGCACGCGCCGGAAGGCCTCAACGAGAAGAACTGCGTCAAGGTGATCGCCGGGATCTTCACCGAGGGCAACAAGGAGGCGCTCGCGAAGTTCACCTGGCGGACGCTCTACATCGGGAACATGCACTTCCAGGACGCCTACGACTACGATATCCAGCGCCTGATGCGCTGCGATATCCACTACGCGGTCCCCGACGGACGGATCATCCCGTTCTGCTCGTACAACTCGGGCCCGATCTACCGGACGGAGGTCGAGAAGAAGTTCTCGATCCCGATCCCCGACTGGCAGGCCGCGAAGAAGCAGGCGGGGACGCCGCTCAAGACCATCGAGACGATGGGCGTCAACGG
>JASHSX010000017.1 GCA_030040865.1 Thermoplasmata archaeon
CGGCTCACCGACGTGCAGGCTGCGGTCGGGCTCGCGCAGCTCGAGCGCCTGGGCGAGTTCGTACGGCACCGGCGGCGATGTGCCCGCCTCTATCGGGAGGCGTTCGAGGGAGAGCCCTCCATCACGGTCCAGGACGAGGCGTCGTGGGCCAAGAGCGCGTATTGGGTCTTCACCGTCGTCCTCCCGGGCGGCGCTTCGCTGCGCACTCGGGTGGCAACGGAGCTCGCCCGTCGCGGGATCTCGACCCGCGTCGCCTTCTGGCCGCTGCACCGCCAGCCGTTCGGCCCGCGCCTCAACGGATCCCGCGGCGCGTTCCCCGTGAGCGATCGACTCGGTCAGTCCGGACTGACCTTGCCGTTCGGGAACGGGATCAGCGAGGAGACGATCCGCGAGGTGGCGGACGCGGTACGATCCGTCGTCCGTTCGGTCGCCCCCGGCTCGAACGGCCACTCCTGAGCCCGGCTCCGATATCGCGAGTTCCGGTCGCCGAGAACGACTCGCCAGTGGGGCAGCCGCCGCTCGCGGCTCAGACGCCTCGACCCCGCGACTCGGGACGCTAGCAGCGTTTACTTGGTGCCGGGAGCGGTCGCCGCTCCTGCGGTGGTATCGGGGGTCGAGCTCGACGGGGAAGCGCCTCCGCGGCGCTTGCGGAGGAGCAGGACCAGCAGTCCGACCACAACAACGATTACGGCGGCCAGAGCGACCCACTCGACCCAACCGAGCGAGCTGCTCGCCGACGCGGGGAGCGCGGCCGAGAGGCTTACCGCATTGCCCCGGACCGTGAAGTTGCCGGTCGCAGACGAGTGACCCGGGGCGGAGGCGGTGTACGTGTACGAACCGTTCGGCTCCTGGAAGTTCAGCTGGGACTGGCGAGAGACGAAGCTCTGCCCGTTCGACAGGTTCACCCACCACGGGGTGCCGGACGAGACGCCCGACTCCATGAACGAGATCGAGAACGTGACGAGCTCGAAGGTCGCGCTCTCGGCTACGCTCGATCCCGAGACGGAGAAGATGCCGGTCGAGGGGATGGCGGCATATTCGGGGTTCGACGATGTGAGCGCGAAGGAGTACGAGCCGTTGGTCAGGTCGAGCGAGATCGAAGCCCCCGTGGACGGCACCCCCGCCATCGACGAGATCGCGAGATTCCAGCCCGTCCCGGACGGGAGTCCGGTCTCGGAGAACGTCACGTTGTAGGTCGCCTCGGCGTAGCTGAGCGTGACCGAGTAGCCGATACCAGCGCCGCCGATCGGCTGTTTTCCACCGGATACGGTGATCGTACCCGAGTACGGAATGGTCGATTGGTGCCATCCCGGAGTGTTCCCGACGAGGTAGGCATAGGTTCCGTTCGGTACGGCGGGCCAGACGATCGAATCCGACCCTCCGGTCGTAAGGACCGACTGGACGGTGCCGTTGAAGGTCACCGTCCATACTTGGTCGGCCGGGAGGGTACTCTCCGAGAACGTGACCCGATAGGCGGCCTGGACCCAGCTCACGAGCGTGATGACCGGGGCGCCGTCCACGTCCGCCGCCCCTTGCGAATCCGCGGAGCTCCAGGACCCGGTGGACATCGCGACGTACTCGTAGGCCCCGTTCGGGGTGCCCTCGAACTCGATCGCGTCGGAGCTCGTGGAGTACGTGACGCCGAGCACCGTCACGTTCCAGACCGTTCCCGCGGGCAACCCCTGCTCTTGGAAGATCATGTCGAAGCCGGGGAGCGGCACCCCGTCACCGCCGACCGTCATGCCCGGTTCCACCGAGCTCGCTCCGGGCGGGAAGACGGCCGCGGCGTCCGTGTAGTCGACCAGATTGGTGAACGGCACCGAAGTGGCCGGATTGAGGGAGTTCCCGTAGTCCCACCAGACGTTCCCGCCCTCGAACGGCTCGTCCGCGCCGAGGACGTTGCCGCTCAGGGTGAAGCCGTTCACGACCATCGCGACGGAGGCCGCGGACTCGGTCACGTTCCAGAGGTCGCTCCACACCGGCCCCGGGACCTCCGTGTAGGGGTCCCACGGCATGTAGAGGACGGGGTTGTCCACCTGGAAGTTGTTGTTGTACAGGAGGTCCCCGTCCTCGGCTTCCGCGACGCCCCCGTAGCTGCCGGGCGACTGCAGCGCGGAACCCGAGGGGTCCTCGAAGGTGTTCCCCCACACCACGTTGTCGGTGCCGCCGTACAGCATGAGGGCGACCGGCGAAACATAGCCACCGCCGACGTTGGCGCTGACGACGATCTGGTTCCGGGCGACCAGGTCGTGCGAGGAATCCCAGATCATAAGGTTCGCTTGGGGGATCGGGTTCTGGGAGCCGACGCTACCGGCGAGCGAGAGCATCGCCGGCCAGCCACCGATCAGGCTCGCGCCGAGGATGGTCACGTTCTCGGTCCGATAGAGCTCCTCCTGGAGGTACCCCGGGATCCCGGCCAGCGTGCCGACGTAGAACGACACCTCCCCCTCGACCACTGTGGGATCGGTCGTTCCCCAGAGCAGGAGTCCGGCGAAGCTCGGGAAGGCGTAGTCGTTGAACTCCGAGAAGAGGTAATTGATCTCCCCGCCCGGAGCGGAGTTGTTGATCAGGTAGTACGTCGGGGCGCCGGACCCAGTGGTGACCGAAGCGGCGATCCCGGGCAGCTGGGCGTTCCCGATCGCCCATAACGGCGTGTAGACGCCCGCCGCCGAGTCGGCGACCAGATCCGTCGAGAGAGTGGTCGCGGACGTTCCGACCGTGAGGCTTCCGGTCTCTTCCTGGTAGTCGGAGAGCATCGCCTCCCACAGGTAGGTGCCGGGCATGAGGTGCCAGGTCGGAACGTCGGGGGCCCACGAGAACGTGTCCACCGGGGAGGTCACGGACGTGTCCTCGAGGAAAATGAACACGTACGCCGGCCCGCTGTCAAAGCTGGTCGGGGCGCCCGAGCTCCCGACCCGGACGTCGTTCACGACCGAGGTCGAGCCGGCGGCGACCCCGGCCTGGGACGAGTAGCCCCAGAGCGGATGGAGGATCATGGGACCCGCCGAGAAGAGCGCGGTCTGGGAGGTCGCCGGTGCGGACCCGAAGGTGACGCTCATCCCGTCCGCGGTCTCCCCGGTCTCGCTACCGAAGTCCACCGCCGCCGGGACCGACTGGAACGTCGGGGTGGCGGACGGGGAACACTGGCTCGGCGTCGAGGGCGTCGGCATCGAACAGTCGGCGACATACGCGAGGCTCGCCGAGCCGCTCCCGTTGAGGTCGACCTGGTCCGCGCCGTCGTACGCGCCGATCCCGACGTCCAGCTCCCAGTCGTTGGAGAGCCCGATCGCGTCCGGGGTGTAGCCGTCGGCTTCGAACCCCGCGAGGTGGGTGTTGGAGGGATCGAAGACCGACCCGGAACCGGTGTGGAAGGTCAGCCAGTCGTACGTCCCGTGCGTCCGTACGGCCGTTTTCGCATCGTAGAACGTGTAGTTGAAGAACAGCGTCTCATCCCCGATGTAGTCCTGCGTTCCCGTGGCCGGATCCGAGCAGGTCGACGTCAGGTGGACGGAACTCTCCGACGTGCAGATGAACGGGTTGACGAGCGACGTGTTGAGGTAGAGGGTCAGGTTGAACGGCGGGGGGGCGTAGAGGAAGGGGCCGGCGGCTTCGTAGAGCGTCGTCCCGTAGACGAAGTCGGTCGAGTCGTTCGCGACGACCGTAGCGGTCCCGGTGGCCGGGAAACCGGCGCCACTGCTGGTAAGATTCCACGTGTTGTCGTCGAGTTCGAGAGTATCGTTGAGGTTCTGGTAGCTGAGGGTGTTCTGGGCCCAGAGCGAGTACGGCGTCCCCTGATCGCTCGGCGACCCCTGGAGGGAGACGTTCACCAGGACGGCATTGAGCTGGGCTCCCCATTGGTCGGGGTTGTCCGTGTCGAAGTACAGCGTGGTCAGATTGGTCACGTTGAGGGTCCCGGCGAGGCTGGAGGTGTCCACGGAAGTGGCGACCTCGTCCCCCGGGACGTCCGATCCGCTCTCCCCGTAGTAGCCGATGCCGGCGGGGGCCGGAGGCCCCGTGTAGCTGGGGCTCACGTTGTCGAAAAGGGACTGATATTCGGGACCAGGAACGAGACGACCGTTCACCACGCCCGCCCGTTCGGTGGAGGGAAGGTGCAGGAGCTTGGCGCCGAGCCCGTGCTCGCCGCCTTCGGACTCGAGGGCAGCATATCGATCCGACACGCTCGCGACCGACGGCAGCGCGGCGCCCGAGGAGTGCGAGGCCGACGCGACAGGAGCGCTCCGTGAGGCAGGAGCGGCGGGCACCGGCGACGCGGTAGCCCCCGAGCGATCCAGAAACGGGGATGTTGGCACCAGAAGGGCCACCAGCACCACCGCCAGTACCACGGCGAGCCGGATGTCGGACGAGCGCAGGCGACGGCGCACGATGCGACCAAAAGCCACCATTACTTAAGGAGTTTGGACGAGGTGTCAATCTCGGAGCGAACAGTTTGTCAAGTCGGCGCGACGGAAGGCTCGGGCTAGATTTTATTGCTCGAATCCCATCCCCGATCGATGCGCACTTCCGGAGAGTTCCTCCGATCGCTCGAGGATGGACGGGCGGTATATTACCGCGGCGAGCTCGTCCCGTCGGTGGTCCAGCATCCCGTGCTCGGGATCTGCGCCCGACATGCCGCGAAGCTGTTCGGCGTGGCCCGCGAGTGCCCCGACCCCGCGCTGGGGAGCTCGATCAGTCGTTACTTCCTGCCGTCGCGTTCGTCCGAGGACCTTTCGGCTCGACACCGGCTGATCTACGAGAGCACTCTCGCGTGCAACGGCGTCTTCAACATCTCCCAGGCGATCGGCAGCGATGCCCTTTCGGCGGCCGCGATCGTCGCCCGGGCGGTGGACCGTTCGAACGGCACCGCCTACGCCGATCGGGTCGAGGCCTATCGCCAGCGCGTCGCGTCGGGCGACCTTACGGTGGCCGTCGCTCAGACGGACGTCAAGGGTCATCGCGCCCGGCGCCCGCACGAGCAGGCCGATCCCGATCTCTACCTTCGCGTGAAGGAAGTACGAGCGGACGGAATCGTCGTCTCCGGTGCCAAAGCCCACACGACGCAGGCCGCGGTCTCCGATGAGATCATCGTGCTCCCGACCCGGGCGATGTCCGATCGCGACGCGGACTACGCGGTCGCTTTCGCCGTCCCGGCCGCGACCCCCGGCCTGACGATGGTCGCCCGACCGGTCGAGGAGCTGGAAGGAAACGATCAGGCGCTGCTGAGCCGACTCGACTTCGAGTCAGAAACGCTGACCGTGTTCCACGACGTATTCGTTCCTTCCGAGCGCGTCTTTCTCTGTCGGGAGCATGCCTTCGCCGGGCCGCTCGCCGTTGGGTTCGCGACGCACCATCGCTTCACTGCGGTCTCCTACCGCGCGGCCACCGCGAACCTGTACCTCGGTACGGCCTCGCTCGTCGCCCGGACCAACGGGATCGAGGGGGCCTCCCACGTTCGTGACAAGCTGCTCCGCCTGGTGGTCTACAAGGAGATCATGCGCATGAGCGCGCTCGCCGCCGCGGATGCGCCGCTGTTCCAGGAAGGGTTCGCGGTCCCGAATCCGCTCTATACCAATCTCGGGAAACTGTACTCGAACCAGAACTTCGCCTCGGTGCTCGAGGCGCTCGTCGATCTCGCGGGCGGCATCGCGGCGACCCTTCCTTCGCGGGCCGATTTCGAGAACCCGGACGAACACGGGATGCTCCAGAAGTACCTCGCAGGAGCCGAGGGAGCCGACCGTCGGGTCGAAGTGCTGCGGCTGGCCAAGGAGCTCGGCGTGAGCACGTTCGCGGGTTACATGCTCACGCTCATGATGCACGCCGAAGGCTCGGTCGAAGCCAGCAAGCTCGCCCTACTGCGCGACTACGACCTCGGCGAGGCAGAGCGGCTGGCGGAAGGGATCTTGGCCGCCGCAACCCTCGATCGAAAACCCGAGTAACCGCGTCGCCCGTCCATCCCAGGGGCGAACACCTCACTCCGGCCCTCCTGGCGTCGGACTGGGGTACGTCCAAGGGGCATTCGGCGCGAAGTAACGATCCGGGGGTGACTCGCGACGTCGCCGGCGCCTATTCTTCCAGACTCTCGGAGGACCCCTCAAAGCCCTCGGAGGGGTCGGAAGACGTCGGCTCGCCGGTGTCCCCGCCGGCCTCCTGCTCGGCCGGAGCCGGCTCTCCGGAACGAGAGGGCTTAGAAGCGTTGGGCCCGGAGCGGCGCCGCATCAGCAGGATGAGGAGCGCCACGACGACCGCGACGGCCACCACACCGATCGCCACGAGCGTGAGCGTCCCGAGAGCCGGAGAGGTCGACGACGACGGCGCCGGAGACACGACGACCGCGAGCGAGCGCTGGATCGAACCTCCGACCGTGTCGTTCACCCACACCGTAACCGTGTAGTTGCCCGCGGCCGAGAAGGCATGCGACACCGTTGCGCCGCTGGCCGACGTCCCGTCACCGAACTCCCAGGCGTAGCTCAACGCACCGGTTCCCCCGCTGCCGTCGGCGGTGAACGTCACTTGCTGGCCGACCGTGGTCGCCGACGTGCTGGCCGAGGCCGCGAGCGCCTCGGCCGGTGCCACCACGAGCGTCAGGGCGGTCGAGTTGGCCGAGATCCCGTTAGAGTCCGTGGCTCGGACACGGACGGCGTAGGAGCCCGCACCCGTGGGGGTGCACGTGGCGGTCGCGGTCCGCCCCGATCCGGACGATAGGCCGCTGCAGCCCGAGGGGAGTCCCGTCCAAGCGTATCGGAAGGTCCCGGACCCGCCCGCGACCGATGCGGTGAGCGTCGTGGTCATGCCCAGGTCGAGGTTCGGTGCGGTCGCGTTCAGCCCGACGGAGGGATCGGCGTAGGCCGTGAACGCCGAGGTGGCGCCCGTAACGGTGTCGTTGTTCGGGTCGGTCAGACGGACCGAGACCTGCGACGTACCGGAGGTCGTGATCCGACACGTCACCGAAGCTTCGGAGACGCTCGCGCACCCTGTCGGCAGTCCGAGCCACACGTACCGACTGTTCGGTCCGGCGGGCACGACCGAAGTCACGGTAAAGGTCACATTCTGACCCACGTCCGCAGAGCTCGGCGAGGCCACAGGAGTCGACACGGTCGGGTCGGCGAGAACGGTGTACAGGATCGCGCTGCTCTTGACCGAGGTGAGGCCGTTGGAGTCGGTGACCGTCGCCTCGATCGTGTAGGTCCCGCTCGGCAGATCGTCCCCGGAGCAGGTGACGGACGCTGTGACACCGGTGCAGCCGCTCGGCAGGCCGTACCAGGTGACATAGGAGTAGTCCCCGGTCCCTCCCATCCCCGAGGTTGTGAAGGTCACGTTCTGACCGGCGTCCGCACGTCCGGAACCGAGGGAGGCCGTGATCGTTCCGGCCGTAGGGTCGGCGTAGACGTAGAACGGCAGGGCGACACTGTCCACGACGTCCCCGTTGGTATCGTTCACCGAGACGGTGACGTTGTAGAGCCCGACGTTCGCCGGCTGGCAGGAGACACTCAGCGCGTTCGCGCTGACGCAACCGGGCGGAAGGCCGTACCACGCGTACGTGTACCCTCCGGCGCCGGAGGTCGCCGCACTGACGTTGAAGGTGACGGTCTGGCCGAGATCGATCGACGCCGGGTACGCAACGGCGCTTGCGATCACCGGATCAGTATCGATGGTGAGACTGACGGTCGCGGAATTTCCGGCCGCGTCGGCGATGGTCAGGTCGTAGGTTCCGGACTCGGGGACCGAGGGGACCGTGAAGTTGGCCTCGAAGGTGCCCGACGGGTCGGTCTCGGCCACCCCGGCGGTGCACGTGCCGATAAGGGCTCCGAGGCACGTCACCGAGCTGCCGGCGAGGGTGACGTCCGTGAGCCCTTGCGTGGCGCCGTATCCATTGCCCAGTACCTCGAGGGGCTGTCCAACATCGACGCTCGACTGCGTGGTGAGGCTCGGCGCGACGGTGATCTCGGTTGACCCGACGCTGACTCCGCTGGCCCCGTCGATCACGGTCGCGAGGAAAGTGTCGTACGCGACTGCGAGGACCTGGCCGGACTGCTCGTCGTACACCAGGTAGGTCGGTGTGCCGTAGATCGGGATCGTGGTGAACGCGGTCAGGTTGAGGTCCGAGATCACGCTGACGGTGTCGTTGACGTCGTTGGCCACGAACAGCTGGCCCGTCGTACCGTCGAAGACGATGTGGGAGTTCCCGGTCAGAAGGATGATCGCCAACGTCGCACCGGTCGTCGCGTTCAGCACCGTGACCGAACTGTTCCCCTCGTTGACCACGAACAGCTCGTTGGTCGCCGCGTCGTACGTGAGGTCACCGGGTTCATTCCCGACCGGCCAGGTCGCGATCACCGTATCGACGTTCGGACCATGGTCCGTGATCACGCTGATCGTGTTGTCGTAGTTGTTGGTGACGAAGATCTCCCCCGCGGTGGGATCGTATGCGACCCCGGCGGGCTCATTCCCGACCACGACGGACGTCACGAGGAAATTGTCGTCGGCCACGTCGATGACCGAGACCGAGTTGGCCTCGTTGTTCGCGATGAACAGCTCCCCCGTGGCGGTGTCGTACGCCATGCCCTCCGGATCGCCGGCGACCTGCACCGCACTCACGACCGAGTCCGTGACGGCGGAGATCTCGACCACCGCGCCCGCGCCGCCGAAAATGCCGCTCTCGACGACGTAGAAGGCCTGTGCCGGCGCGACATAGATCATGAACAGCGGGATGACCCCGATCTGAACGCTGCCCGGGATCGCGAACTGATCCACCAGCGAGTCGTTCGCTGCCGAGAACACCAGCACGTTCCCCGTTACGTTGACGACGAAGAACTGGTTCGTCGACGGATCGTACGAGCCGACGAAGGCGTACGGTTCGAGATAGAAGGAGGACGTGCTGAACTGCGTCGAGGGAGCCCGCGCCGAGACGACCTCGGAACCCGCGGGGACGGCGGGGACCGTGAAGGAACAGCCGCCCGCCGTTCCGGGGAAGGAGCCCCCCGCCGTGTCGTTGCAGCTTGAAGTGACCCCGACGCCGCCGACGGTGAACCCGATCCGGGAGTCCGAGGGGAACCCGACCCCCGACGCCGTGATGGTCGTTCCTACCGTGGCCTCGTTGGTCGACAGAGACATCGTGGTGACGTTGAACAGGAGGGCGGCGGTATTCGTCCCGTCGGTGGCCTGGACGGGGTAGGAGCCGACCCCGACCGTAGGCACCGTAAAGTTGCAGGGCGCGCCCGAGCCGCCGGGGAAGCTTCCGTCAGAGCTGGTGGTGCAGCTCGACGGGGCAGACGACCCGCTGAAGGTGAAGCCAACGCTCAGGCCGGCCCCGAAGCCGGTCCCCACCGCCTCGACCGAGGAACCCGACGGTCCGCTCTGGGGTTCCAGCTGGAGATTCGGCGTGACGGTGAACGACTTCGTGGCGGTGTATCCGGAGAGCGAGTCGATGACGCTGAGCGATCCTCCGAATCCAACGCTGTACTCGTTCGCCACGACGACCTGCTGCGAGGCCGAGTCGTAGGTCGCCCCGTAGGGCGTCGTGCCGACCGGAAGGCTCGCCAGGACGGAATCGGACGAATCCGAGATGACCGTGACAAAGTTGGCGCCATCGTCCGTGACGATGATCGCGTTGGAGGCCGGATCGTAGACCGAGCTAATGGGCCCGGGTCCGACGGGGATCGACGCGACGACGTCTTGGGTCGAACCCGAGACCACCGTCACGTAGTTGTTTCCGTCATCGACGACGAAGATCTGGTCGGTGTTCGGGTCGTACGTCACACCCGCCGGAGAGAACCCCACGAGCGTCGTCGACGTCATCACGTCGTCCGCTACGTTCGAGGAAACGGTGACAAAGCCGAGCGTGTTGTCGTTCGCGTTCGCCACCAGGAGCTGTCCGGTGGCGGTGTCGAGCGCGATCCCCCATGGCGCATCGCCCACCGGGACGTTCGCCACGACGGTGTTGGCGAGCGATCCCTGATCGTCGATGACGCTCAGCTCGGCCGAGCCGTAGTCGGCCACAAAGATCTGGTCCGTATTCGGGTCGTAGACGATGCCCTCGGGATCGAAATACGGGAGGGCGATCGTGGCGACGACCAGGTCCGTAGCGTCGGAAATGACGCTGACCGAGTTGTCCTGGGTGTTCGTGACAAACACCTCATTCGTGCCGGGGTCGTAGGCAAGATCGGTGGGTGACGATCCGACCGGGACCGTCGCGATGACCGTCTCGTTCGAGGGGTAGGCGACCGTGACGGTGTCCTCGAACTGGTTCGCGAAGAACAGCTCTCCCGTACCCGAGTCGTAGACGATCCCGTAGGGTTCGGTGTCGCTCCCGACCTGCACGGTCCGCACCGTCTCGAAGTTGGTGTACGCCACGATGGAATGCACGCCGGCCGGCAGCGGCGGGACAATCAGGGTACAGGGATCGGCGGTGGCCCCCGGAAAAGTTCCCGAGGCATCCGTGGCGCAGCCGGTCGAGGACAGCTGGACTCCGTTGACCGAGAATTCCACGCTCGAGTTCGGGGAGTAACCCGTCCCGGCCGCTCGGAGATTCAAGCCGACGTGACCTTGGACCGCCGAATATTCTACGCTTTGGTTGACCGAGAGAGTCGCCGAGCCCTGAACCTGCGGTGCGAGCGCAGCCACCGTGACGGTGGCATTCCCCGAGTCCGTCACCATCAACTGCCCGGTCTCGTTCTCGAGGGCTACGGACTGAGGCTCGACGCCGACGGAGAACCGCTGCGTCACCAAGTCGGTGGTCGTGTTGATCGTGCTCAGATTGCCCAGCGCTCCCGCGTAGCCGGGTGACTCGACCACAAAGACGAGGCCGTTGTCGGGGTCGTAGAGGAGGTCTCGGGGGCTCGGACCGACCGGTACGGTCACGTTGGTGCCCGTGGTCGGGTCGATGATGCTGACCGTTCCGTTGCAATTCGGACCCTCGCAGACGTTGTTGGCCACGAGAAAATCTCCGATCGCCGGGTCATAGGCGACCGACGTCGAGGGGCCCCCGGCGAGGACGATCCCCGCGAAGGAGTCGTTCACGTCCGAGACCAGGGTGAGGTTGTAATTCGGGCTCTCGTCGCCCGTGACCGCGATCTCGCGGGTCGCCGGGTCGTAGGCGAGACCGGTGGGGTAGTAGAACGGATTGGGACTGACCGGGATCGACGTCACGACCGTGTTGGCCTGGGGACCGCTCACGTTGATGACGCTCAGGTTGTCCGAGCCGCTGTTGGCCACGAAAACCTGGTTGGTCGTCGGGTCGTACACGTCGGACACCGGCGTCTGCCCGACGGAAATGGTGTGAGTGATCGTGTCGGTCGCGGCGGAGATCACGCTGATGTTGTCCGATCCGCCGTTCACGACGAACAGCTCGTTGGCCCCGGGGACGAAGGTGATCCCGGAGGGGCCGTATCCGACGCCGACCGTAGCTACGATCGCGTCCGTGGTGGCCGAGATCACGCTGACCGAATCGGAGTCCGTATTCGTGACAAAGTATTCTGCGAGGGCCGAATCGTTGACGATCCCCTCGGGATTCAGACCGACGCCGGGCCCCGGATAGCCCGAGAAATTCCCATCGATCGCGCCGGCCGTAATGCTGTAGCCGGCCCCCGGCAGCGCCGGAATCTGGAACGTACAGGGCGTTCCGGTCGTGCCCGGAAAGTCCCCGCCGGAGCCGGTCCGGCAGTCCGAGACTACGGGGAGTCCGCCGACAACAAACCCGATCGACGACTTCGCCGGGAAGCCCGTTCCGTTGGTAGCCACCCACTCGCCGACGGTTCCCGATGACCGGTTGACCACCAGAGTACCGGTCAACGAGGGTATGATCGGAGCCGGACCGGTCGGATGCGAGGAGATCCCTCCGGGGGAGGGAGTGTTCGGGAGGGTGAGGACAGTCGCGCTCGAAGAAACGAGGAGAAGGAGAACAATGAAGGCCAACGTCCAACGGGGGCGAGGCATCGGCGCGTTCAGCTTCTGGGCAAAGTCTCCCGCAGTTCGCGAGTCCCGCCCGGCGCGCGTCGAGGTGACCGTGGACTCGCTCCACCCCGGCGGGCTGGGGCGTCCCTCCCCTGCCATCCCGCGCGCAAACATCTCCCTGAGATATAAAGCCGAGGATGAGATGCGTTGCGCAACATCATTCTGCGGACATTCTACTCCAAACCTTGGCATATAGCCCGCACTCCGGTGTTCCTATTGGCACAGCGCTCCGGGTGGAGTCTGACGGACTGCGAGAGGCCGGCGGGCCTCCGGAACCCATCCGCTTCCTTCGCAGGACCTCCGGAGACGCGGTGCCGCTCCGCGACGTTGGCAGAAGTCAGCCCGGACTTCTCAGCCTCGAGGGTCGGGGGTCGATCCCCGGTCCCCGTCCCGATTTCCTACCGTCGGCCCGCGGTTTTGGCTCCCGGAGGTAGGCGAGAAGCCGGCAGCACGCGACGAAGCCCATGCGCGCGTACAGGCTCGTACCCCCGGGGGAGGCCACCAGCACCGCACGCCGAATGCCCGCCGACCAACCCCGCTCGAGGATCTCATCGGTCATCGCCGCCCCGATCCCCTGATGGCGGAACCGCGGGAGTGTCGCTACGGCGTGCACTCCGATGAGGCCGTCGTGAAGGAAGCCTGCCGATGTGGCCACCGGGTGACCCCCCAGATACCCGACGAGCAGGACCGTCTCGCGCTGACGCCGTAGGGAGGCGAAGCGGCGCGCGATCGCGTCGGCCGCATCGGGGTCGCGTTCGAAGGTCCCCTCGGTGAATGTCTGGGCGAAATCCCGGACCGCGAGGCCCGTCGTGGCCTCGTGTATTTCTAGGCCGGAGGGCCGGGGGACACTCGCCCTCCGGCCCGATGGGTCCAAGGACATCCCGATCGACTCCTCCCAGAGCGTGTAGCCGGCCCGCTCGAGTCGCGATCTCAACGTCCTTCGATCGTTCGAGGGGAGCAGCCACCACAAGTGGGGCAGTCGTAGGTCGCCGAACCGGTCCGCGACCCAGCCGATCGACGCGAGACGCGCGGTCCGACCGGGAGCAAACGCGACGTTGAAGAGGGGAAGTCTCACCCCCGACACGTACGCACGGACATCGACGGGGGTATCCGTCTCCGCGAGCCGGCCGGAACCCACGGACTCGAAGTACGCGAGATGCCCCGATTCGACGTCGCGGACGGCACTCGGGTCGCGGGTCATCGAGGAGCGTCGCCCCGGCGGGCGGGTTCGTCCCTCATCGATCCGGGCGCGGGTCGCGCAGATCAGCGGCGATGGACGCACCCGGTCTCCTAGTACTCGAGCACCTCATGGACCGCCCGAGCGATGCGGTCGACGTTCGGGAACGACCGGGGCTCGAGCTTCCGGAGCGGCGGAACCATGTCGTATCCCGTCACGCGCTGGATCGGCGCTTTGAGCGACGAGATCGCCCGCTCTGCTACGGTGGCGGCGATCTCCGCTCCTATCCCGAGAGTCCGCGGAGCCTCGTGGACGACCACAAGGCGACCGGTCCTCTCGACGGAGGCAACGATCGGGGGGAAGTCGATCGGGTTCACGGTTCGAAGGTCGATCACCTCGGCGGAGACCCCGCGGACGGCTTCCAGGGTGGGTGCGACCATCGCGCCGAAGGTGACGACCGTGACATCGCTGCCCTCGCTCAGGCGGTGGGCGCGCCCGAGCGGGATCACGTACGGCGCGGTCGGTACCGGAAGCTTCGGGGCGTCGTAGAGCCGCTTGGGCTCCATGAAGATCACCGGATCCTCGGCGCGGAGCGCAGCCGCCAGCAGTCCCTTCGCCTCGATCGGGGAGGACGGAGCGACGACCGTCAATCCCGCGGTGTGGGCGAAGTACGTCTCGGGGGAATCCGAGTGATGCTCCAGGGCGCCGACGCCCGCACCGTAGGGGAACCGTATCACTCCGCGAAGAGGAAACGCGCCCCGGGTCCGGTGGCGGAAGCGGGCCACGTGATTGAAGATCTGATCGTAGGCGGGCGGCGTGAATCCGTCGAACTGGAACTCGGCGATCGGAACGAACCCGGCGACCGCCAATCCCACGAACACGCCCGCGATCGCAGCCTCGGCGAGCGGGGTGTCAAAGACGCGGTCCCCAAACTCCGCCTTGAGTCCCTTCGTCACCTGGAACACTCCCCCGAGAGTTCCCACGTCCTCCCCGAACAGAACGAGCCGGGGGTCGCGCTGCATCTCCTGTCGAAGGGTCAGGTTGACGGCATTTCGGAGATTCAACTCCGGCGCCGGACCGCCGGGCAAGGGGGTCTCGGGAGGGTCGTGTCGCTCCTCCGGCACGTCGACCCCCGCATCGCGAGCCTGAGCGATCAGGCCGGGCGGGGCCGTGGCGTAGACGTACCGGAACATTTCTCGCGGGTCGGGCGGATCGAGATGCTCGAAGGCATCGACGATCGCGGCCACGCGCGCGCGCACTCGTTCTCGGGCCGCCTCGCGGGCCGCGGCGCTCACCAGGCCCGCATCGACGAGGTAGCGCTCGAGTCGATCGATCGGATCGGTCTTCGCCCGCTCGTCGAGTTCCTCCCGGGAGCGGAGGCCATGAGACGCCAGTTCCGAGGTCGTGTGCGAACCGCGACGGTACGTCACGTATTCGACGAGGAACGGCCGTCGCCGCCGCGCCTCCGCGACCGCGTATCGCGTCGCGTCAAGCACAGCAACCACGTCATTGCCGTCGACGAGCGTGCCCCCGATTCCGTAGGCGACCGCCTTTTGCGCGATCGTCCGCGAGGCGGTCTGTTGGTCGCGGGGGACCGAAATGGCGAATTGGTTGTTCTCCACGCCGAACACCACCGGCAGGCGAAAGGTGCCGGCGAAATTGAGGGCCTCGTGGAAGGCGCCGGTCGACGTGCCGCCGTCTCCGGTCGTCGTGAGCACCACTCCCGCGCGCCCGCCGAGCACGTTGCCCAACGCGATCCCGTCGGCATGGAGGAACTGCGAAGCGACCGGGATCGCAAAGGGGAGCACCCGGTGCTCCGGCCGGAAGGCGAGCCCTCGCTCGTCGCCCGAATAGTACTGCAGGAGCTGTTCCGGCGGGATCCCCCGGGCGATCATGCTGGCGCTGTCGCGATACATCGGCGCGAGCCAGTCTTCGGGTCCGAGCGCCCGGCTCATACCGACCTGGGCCGCCTCCTGCCCCAGGAGCGGTGGATACCCTCCGAGCCGGCCCAGGGCGCCCAAGGCCGTGGCCTTGGCGTCGAACGCCCGGGCGAATACCATCTCCTCCCACAGCTCGAGGAGGGACCGCGCATCGACACGCACCTCGCGTTCCGCTCGGCCGTCCGGTCCGATGACGCGGTACGGCTCGAGGGCCGGGAGCTGACCCTCATCGAAGGTCGGGATCGTGGGAACCGAGTCCGGGCTTGCCGACCCGACCCCCTCGGTCGGCCGGCGCAATGCAGGCGCCCCGGTCATGAGGGCCGGCGCGCCTCGCGGAGCTGACCGATGAGGCGGTCCCAGCCGGTGTACG
>JASHSX010000159.1 GCA_030040865.1 Thermoplasmata archaeon
CGCTCCGCGCCGGAGCGATCGTCGTCCAGGTGAGCCCGCTCTACCTCGGGCAGGATCTCGCCCGACTGCTGACCGACGCGCGCCCGAAGGTCGTGGTCACCCTCGAGATCGTCTACCCGCACCTCGCGAAGATCCGGACCGAGGCGCCGGTGCCCGTCGTCTTCGTGGCCCGGTTGCGGGAGTTCTACCCGTGGTACCTCCGTCCGTTCGTGAACTCGGTGCTGCGCCGTCAGAAGCTGCCGACCGACTTCCCGAAGGACCCCTGGGTCCGTCCGTTCCAGGAGGCGACGCGCACTCCCGGAACGATCGCCGAGCCGCACCGGGACCCGGCCACGACCGTCGCGCTGTACCAGTACACGGGGGGGACGACCGGCGTTCCGAAGGCGGCGATGCTCTCGCACCGCAACCTCGTCGCCAACGTCCTCCAGCTCGACGCCTGGGACACCGTGAAACGGGGCGATCTCGAGGTCGCGCTCGCGGCGATCCCCTGCTTCCACATCTACGGGCTCACGGTGGCGCTCCTCCTGCCGCTGCACATGGGCGGGGCGGTCGTGCTGGAGACGAAGCCGGAGATCCGGGAGATCCTGAAGCTCATCGACCGGTACCAGCCCACGCAATTCCCGGGCGTGCCGGCGCTCTACCAGGCGTTCGTGATGCAGCCGGACATCGCCCGGCACCGGATCCGCTCGATCCGTTTTTGCCTGAGCGGCTCGGCGCCGCTCCCGCTCGAGGTCGCTCGCCAGTTCGAGGCGCTGACCGGGGGGAAGATCATCGAGGGGTACGGGCTCAGCGAGACCTCCCCCGCCACCCACGCGAACCCCGTGGACGGCGAGCGGCGCGTCGGCTCGATCGGCCTACCCCTCCCCGACACCGAGCAGCGGGTGGTGGACCTCGAGACCGGCACGAGGGTTCTCGGCACGGACGAGGTCGGCGAATTGAGCGTGAAGGGTCCTCAGGTCATGCTCGGGTACTTCGCCCAGCCGGGCGAAACGGACGCCGTGCTGCGCGACGGCTGGTTCCGGACCGGAGACATCGCCCGGATCGACGCGGACGGGTACGCATACATCGTCGATCGGAAGAAGGACATGATCGACGTGGGGGGGTTCAAGGTCTATCCGCGCGAGGTGGAAGAGGTCCTCTACCAGCACCCCGCGGTCCGGGAAGCGGCGGTGGTCGGGATCCCCGACCCGGGTCACGGGGAGATCGTGAAGGCGTTCGTCGTCCGCAAGCCGGGCGCGAACGTCGGCGCCGAGGAGTTGATCGCGTTCGTCCGGCAGCAGATCGCCCACTACAAGGCGCCCCGCGCGGTCGAGTTCCGGGACGCACTGCCGAGGAGCGGAGTGCAGAAGGTGCTCCGGCGGGTCCTCCGCGACGAGGCGACGGGTGCCTCCGGGGCCGGCCCTACAGTCCCCGCGCGATGAGGTCGCGCGAGATCACGAGCCGCTGGATCTCGTTGGTCCCCTCGAAGATCTCGCTGATGCGGGCGTCGCGGTAGGCGCGCTCGATCGGGGTCCCGCGGATGTAGCCGAGCCCCCCGTGGATCTGGAGGGCCTCGTCGATGACGTCGGACGCCCACTCGGAGGCGAGGCACTTCACCGTGGCGGCCTCGCGGGTCTTCTCGAGTCGCTCGAGGTGGCTCCACTTCGAGGGGTCGGTCCCCATCCGGTCCTGGTGCGCCGCCGCCTGGTAGACCATCAGCCGGAGGGCATGGACCAGCATCGCCATGTCGGCGAGCTTGAACTGGATCACTTCGTACTCGCTGATCGGCAGGCCGAACTGGGTCCGGTTCTTCGCGAAATCGAGCGCGGCCGAGCAGGCGGCCTGCATGCCGCCCAGGCTTGCGGCCCCGAGAGAGACACGCCCCACGTCGAGCGCGGTCATCGCGACGTGGAACCCCTTTCCCACCTCGCCGAGCACCCGCTCCGGACCGAGCTCTACGTGGTCGAGGATCAGCTCGGCGGTGGAGGTGCCGTGGAGGCCCATCTTCTTCTCCGACCGTCCGACGCGGAATCCGGGCAGGTTCGAGTCGACGAGGAAGGCGGTCACGCCTCCGTTCGCCCCGCGCTTCACGTCGTTGGCGGCCATCACGACGATCGTGTCGGCCTCCCGGCCGTTGGAGACGTAGATCTTCGTGCCGGTCAGCTGCCACTTCTCGCCCTGCTTCTCGGCGATGGTATGGACCGCCCCCGAGTCGCTGCCGGAGCCCGGCTCGGTCAGGCTGAAGGCGAGCAACTTCTCGCCCTTCGCTGCGGGGGTGAGCCACCGGCGTTTCTGCTCTTCCGTCCCGTAGTACAGGAGAGGGGTCGTGCCCAGGGAGGTGTGGGCCCCGACGATCGTGCCGTGGGAGGCATCGACCTTGCCGAGCTCCTCGAGGAGGATACAGTAGCCGACCTTGCCGAGACCGAGTCCCCCGTACTCCTCCGGGACGGGGACGCCGAAGTACCCCTCCTGCTGCATCCGTTGGACGGTCGCGCGGGGGTACTCCTCGCGCTCGTCCATCTCGGGGACGATCGGCGCCACCTCCTTCTGAAGAAAGGCGCGGACCGCGTCGCGGAACGCCTCCTGGTCCGACGTGAAGGAGAATTCGAACGGCATCGCTCACGCCCCCGTGAACTTGGGTGGACGATGCTGCGCGAACGCGAGGATCCCCTCGGGGAGGTCCTGGCTCGGCAGGACCTCCGACGCGAACAGCTCGGTCTCACGTTCGATCCCGTCGGCGAGCGAGCGCTCGATGCCCTCGCGGATCGCCCGCTTCGCGGCCTGGACCGCGCGCGGGGCGCGCTGGGCGATCGTGTGGGCCATGTCCCGGGCGGCCCGTAGCTCCTGTCCGGCCGGCACGGTCCGGTTGACGAGCCCGATCCGCAGCGCCTCGGCGGCGGAGATCATCGCGCCGGTGAAGATGAGCTCCTTCGCCTTCGGTACGCCGACCGTACGAGGGAGACGCTGGGTACCGCCATAGGCGGGCATGAGGCCGTAATTCACCTCGGGCGCACCCAGTTTCGCGCTCTCTCCGGCGATGCGGAGGTCGCAGGCGAGAGCGAGCTCCAGACCGCCGCCCAGCGCGAGCCCGTTGATCGCGGCGAGGACCGGGGTGCGGAACTCCGCGATCCGCCGGAACAGCGCGTGGCCCTCGCGCACGACCTCGGGCGCCTTCGCGAGGTCGAGCGTGGCCATCTCCTTGAGGTCGGCACCCGCGCTGAAATACTGGCCGTCCCCCGTGAGGATGACCGCTCGCGCTCGAGCGTCGTTCTCGAGTTCGCCGAACTGGCGAGCGAGGTCCGCGAGTACTCCCGTGCTGAGCGCGTTGACGGGCGGGTTGCGGAGCACCAGCAGTTCCACGCCGTCCTCTTCGCTCTTCCGGGTGACCCGCTCGGGCTCGACCATGCGTGCTCGCCCCGAGCGCGCCGACGCTCCTGCGGCCTCATAATACAGCCGCACGGGGGAAGCGTCCCGACGGCCTTGGCGGGCCGGGGTCTCAGCCCCGGGGGCCCAGTCTTCGGGCGATCCCCTCGTCGAACCACGCCGGATAGGCGACGGACCCGAGCGCGAACGTGCGTCGGACCTGCGTCACCGCCTCGATCTCGAGGGTCTTTTGCACGGCCCGTTCGAGGGACACCGCGCCTTCGGCGGGGACCAGCCCCAGGACCGGGGGATTCGGCTCGCCCGGGGGGACGCCGAATCCGTCCGCGGCGACCGGGATCCAGGAAGGATGGACCGCGAGGAGGTCAGGAAGCAGCCCAGAACGGTCCGCATCGCTCCGGACCGCGAGAGTGAGGAGGGCGAGCGGCATCTCCTCGCTCCGGGCCCCGAGGGTCCACCAGCACGCCCGCGCGTCGAGCAGGCCGTGCAGCCGCGCCGCCGCGGTCTTCCGGCCGACCTTGACCGCGCTGGAGAAGCCGGCGACCGTCGAGTCCGGTCGAGCGCGGAACGCCCGGAGGAACCGCCAGTCGAGCGGCGTGAGGGCGCGGCGACACGGCGGGGTCCAGTACGGCAACGGTCCCCGCACCCGGCCGGCGGGAGAGATCCGCTTCAGGAGAGCGAATCGGCGCTCGGTCGCCGACGGGCTGTCCGAGACGAAGTGCACCCGGATCTTCCGATCCTCCTCGTCCAAAATGTCCCGGGCGAACGTCACGCCGTCGACCAAGGCGAGCTCCTCGAGGAGTTTTTTCGACTCGGCCGTTCCCCGCACGGGGATCTCCGCGACCCAGAGGGAGCTCTCGAACAGGGACGGGTTCAGCCACGCCTCGCTCCCTCGCAGGATCCCGCGGGATCGGAGCCGCTCCATACGCGCCCGAACCCCGGCTTCGCTGAGGCGAACCCGTTCCGCGATCTCCCGAACGCTGATGCGCGGATCGATCACGCGACGCGATCCCCAGAACCGCACCAGCCCGTCCGGTGACAGGTACCGGAAGATCGCGTAGTCGAACTCGTCCAAGGTCGCCCGTTCACCGACGAAGGCCCGGGGCAAAAGCCTGTGGTCGGCACGGGGTCCCCCGGGCGAGACCCCTCGCCCGGAGGGCTCGGGGCCGGCCGCGGGGCCTGAGCCCCCGCCCCTAGGGGGGCGCGCGGCCGGCCGCCGGGAGCCCCGCCACCGGTACGTCCGTGGACTCGGATGCGGGCCGATCGCGAAGTCGTCGCCGGGTCCGGGCGAGCCCCATCCAGAGCCCATCGAGCCGGTGGGAACGGTCCCCCTCGGGCACCCCGGCCCGACACGCCGCGGAAGCCGCGGCGACGTAGAGCGGGTTCTCGCGGGTGTACTCCAGTGCGGCGAATTCCCGGTCCGGGCGCACCCGGGCCGGCAGGGCGGCCAGCAGGGCGGATTCGGGTCCCATAGCTTCCATCGGTTCCCTCCTCGGGTTCTCCCATCTGGGTAGGAGGCGTGCAAGAAGTCAATCCTGTCGCCACGAGGTCGGTGGATCCGTTCCCAGGGCCCGGCCCGCGAGGCCGTTTTCGCGGATCGAGTGCGAAAACGGGCGTTCCGTCTCCTCCCCCGATCGGCGGGGACGAGGGTGCGGGTGCCCACTAAGTATCCGTCCGCGTAGTTCGAGCGTGGTACGGCGGGAGCTCCTGTCGCTCGCGTTGTACTCCCTGCTCGCGAGCAACCGGGGCGGCCTCTTCATCGTCTACCTGCCGCTCTACCTCGTCGTCGTCAAGGGGGCGTCGCTCCCGATCGCCCTCACGATCCTCACCCTGGCCTACGTGCCGGCGAGCCTCATCGGTCCCCTGGTCGGGCGGCTCTCCGATCGTGTCGGTCGCCGACGGCCGTTCCTCCTGGTCGGCGAGGCCGCGGCGTTCCCGTTGTTCCTCGCGATCAACTTCGCGCCGGGGTACATCCTCGCGGGGGGGCTGTTCATCGCGGCGGAGCTGGCCCTCGCGATCGGCTCGCCGGCGTACAACGCCTTCGTCGCCGACGTGACCGGGATCGGCGAGCGCGGCGAGGGGTACGGGCTCCTCGCGGCGACCTCGAACGGCGGCGCGGTCGCGGGGTTCGTGCTCGCGGGCCTGCTCACGTTCTGGTTCGGCCTCACCGCGCTGTTCCCGTTCGTCGTCGCAGTGATGGTCGGGACCCTCTCGGTCGTGATCTTCCTCGTCCCCGACATCCGGGTCGGCGAGACCCCACGGCGGAGCCCGCTCCGCGAGATGAAACCGGTGATCACGTTCTCCTTCGCGGTCTCGATCCGCGCGATCGGCAGCGGCGCCGTCGCGACGTTCTACGGGTACCTTGCCGCGACCCTCGGCGCCAACGACCTTGAGGTCGGGGTGGTCGCGATCGCCGGGCTGCTCACCGGCGCGCTCGTCTCCCTGCCGCTGGGCCGGATGATCGACCGCCGAGGCGAGATCCGCGGCATCTGGTACGGCACGCTCCTCACCCTCGGGTCGTTCGGGATCTTCATGGTCTCGACCACGTGGAGCGAAACGATCCCGGCCCAGGCGGTCCGCAACGGCGGCCTCTCGCTGGTCTCGACCGGCATGAGTGCCTGGGTCGCCCGGATGGCGCCCCCCGGCCACCGGGCCGAGTACCTCGGGACGTTCTCGCTGATCAACTCGTCCCTGTGGAGCGTCGGACCCCTCGTGGGTGCGATCGCGATCGAGTTCTACGGGTACCTCGGGCTGTTCGTCATGGCGATCGCCACGACCCTGGTGTCGCTCGTCGTCATGGAGGTACTCTACGGCGAGATGGGGATCCGGGCCCGGCTGCGGCCTCCGGACCGCCCCCTCCCCGACGCGTCGAGTCCGGGGTCCCCCGGGGCGCCCGTCAAATAGCGAGGGCCGGTCGCCCGGCCGTGTCGGAGAGCGGCGACGAGGCACCGCCCGTGGCCCGCGGCGCCGAGGCTTCGCTCCGCAAGGTCGACTGGTGGGGTTTCCCCGCCCTGCTCAAGGAGCGCGACGCGAAGGGATACCGCCCGAAGGCGCTCGACGAGCGGCTGCGGAAGGAGCGGACCCGGACCGAGGCCCGGCTCCTGGTCGATGCCCGGCGGGCCGGGGTCCGCACGCCCATCGTCTACGACCTCGATCTCGTGCGGCACCGGCTGATCCTGGAGGAGCTCCCCGGGCCGACGCTCAAGGATCTCCTCGAGGACGGCGCGCTGGCGCCGGAGGACCTCGCGACAGCGCTCCGTGGGTTCGGCGTGGCCCTCGGCCGGCTGCACGCCGGCGGGATCTCGCACGGTGACCTCACGAGCTCCAACGTGCTGTACCCGGACGGACCCCGGGGTCCGCCCGCGCTCGTCGACCTCTCGATGGGTTCCCGGAGCCCCGGGATCGAGGAGCTCGGGATCGACCTCCACCTGGTCGAGGAGGACGTGCGGGCGCTCCACCCGAAGGCGGAGGCCCTCCTCAAGGCGTTCCTCGAGGGGTACTCCACCGGCAACCCGGCGGGCGCCAAGGATGTCCGGGCCCGGGCGAAGGCGATCCGCGGACGGGTCCGATACGCCTAGCCGCCCGGTCGGACGCGGTCCAGTCCGTCGACGAGCGCACCGGGAAGTTCGTCGATCGCGTCCGTGGCCACAAGGCCGAAACCGCGCCGTGCCGCCGCGCGGATCCCGGCCTCCCCGGTCCACCAGGTGCCGAGACGAGCGGCGGCCCACGGGGAGAGCCCCTGGGCGAGCAGCGCCGCGACCACGCCGCCCAGCACGTCGCCCATGCCGCCGACCGTCATCGCCGGGTGATGGTGGGCGTTCTCCAGCACAGCGTCCCCGTCGGAGAGGAGATCGACGGGTCCCTTGACGATCAGGAACACCCGCCGCGCGGCGGCCGCCTGCCGGGCGGCCGAACGGTTCTCGTCGGGCGAGCCGGCCGAGGGGCCACCGAAGTACCGGACGAACTCCCCGAAGTTCGGCGTCGCGAAGAGGGTCCGAGGGGCCGTCGCCGTCTCGGCCGTCGGGAGAGCGGCGAGTCCGTCCGCGTCGACGACGAGCGGGACCGTAGAGGGGATCCCCGTCTCGACCCGGGACAGCGCCTCGACGGTCCCGGGATCGGTTCCCGCGCCCATGCCGACCAGTACCGCCGAAGGGTGGGCGGCCCGGACGAAGTCGAGGATCCCCTCGGCATCGTCGGGACGGAACCTCGATGCCCCGTGAGCCTCCACGACCAGGTTCGGGCTGAACGACTGGACCCGCTCCGCGGCTCCGGCAGGAGCGAGCACCGTGACCCGCTCGGCCCCGGACCGTAGCGCGGCGAGGGCCGCGAGCGCCGGGGCGCCCGCGTACGGACCGCCCCCCACGACGACGACCCGACCGCTGCGACCCCGGGCCCCTCGGCGCTCCGGCGTCGGGAAGAAGAGGAATTCCCCCGGTCCGGTTCGGGCCCAGGCCTCGCGCGGAATGCCGATGTCCCGGACGGTGACCTCCCCGGCCGTCGCGGGGTCCATCTCGGATTTCGGAGTAGTCAGAGCGACGGTCCACGTCGGTCGGACCCCCTCGGGATCCCGCGTCCCGGTCGGCAGATCGACCGCGAGCGTGGGGATCCCGCTCTCCCGGATCGCCGCGACCGCCTCGCGGATCGGGGACCGGAGCGGGGACGTCTGACCGGTCCCGAGCACCGCGTCGACGACGAGCGCGCTGCCCGCGAGGTCCGCGGGGGTGGGCGGTCCCACGTGGACAGGGCATCGCTGCGCGGCGCGCTCGAAGCACCGCAAGGCGGGTCGGGAGCGGATCTCCGACGGTCGTCGCACGATCCAGATCTCGGGGGCATGCCCCCATTGGGCGAGATAGTAGGCGGCGCACGTCCCGTCTCCGCCGTTGTTGCCCGTCCCGGCCACGACCGCCACGCGGGCCGGAGCCCGGGGAAGGTGTCGGGTCGCCTCCTCGGCGACCGCGCGACCGGCGTTCTCCATGAGCGCGTCGACGGTGACGCCGAGGGCGACCGCGTTCTGCTCGACGACCGCCATCTCCTCGGCGGAGAGCGGTCGGCCGGCCCACATCGGTCGGCCCTACGCCGCCGGGGCCCCGTCGGATTGCGCTTCGGGGGTCGAGAACAGGTTCATCGACGCCGGCAAGAGGTTCCGTCGGGCCAGGTACTGCGCCTGAGTGCGGCTGTAGCGGAACAGGATGTCCGCCTTGCCCTCCTGGAACCCCCAGGGACGGATCACGAGCAGGTCGCCCTCACGGATCCACATCTTCTTCTTCATTTTCCCCGTGATCCGTCCCATCCGCGAGGTGTTGTCCTCGCACATCACCCGGATCCGCGCCGCGCCGAGGAGTTGGCTCGCGATCCCGAAGACCTCGCCGCGGTTCCGACGCGGCAGCGGAAGACGACCGACCTCTTCGCCGCCCTCCACGACCTCGACGGTCGGGGTCGGCTCCTCCGGGGTCGGCGGGGCGGCCGCCGGAGCATCGGCGTTCGGATGGGGAGTGCCGTCCACGAACGCTCTCAGCCGGGCGTAGTATTTGATGACGTGTCCCTCGGCGGGAAAACGCGACGCGGGTTCGTCTCGAGGATCCGGGTCTGGACCTCCGGCGGGAGACCGAGCGCCCGGAACGCGTCCACGTTCGCGCGGATGTCCTTCACCCCGGGACCCGGCCAGTCGGTCCCGAAGAGGACCTTCTCCGCGTCCCGTTCGAGGTGCGGGAAGTATTCGAGGAGCCGCGACGGAGGCACCCCCGAGACCTCGAGCCAGACGTTGGGGAACCGGCGCGCCAGAAAGACCGCCGTCGACATCCAGATCGGCCGCCCGCCGTGGGCGAGGACGATCGTGAGCTCCGGGAAGTCGAGCGCGACGTCCTCCACGAACATCGGATCGCTGAACCGGTTCCGGGCCCGCGGGAAGACGGACGTGCCCGTGTGCACGATCACCGGCATCCGTTCACGCGCGCACGCGGCGTAGATCGCACGGAGTTGAGGGAGCTCCCCGTCCACGTACGCGTTCGGTCGGAACAGCTGGTGGGGCGGATGGAGTTTCAGAGCCCGGATCCCGAGCTCCCGGTGCAGCCGCACGATCTCCCGCTCGGGGTCGGGATGGTCGGGTCGTATGCCCCCGACCGCGATGAGACGGTCCGGGTCGGCCGCGGCGTAGCGGCTCACGAACTCGTTCGACCGCTCGGTGTACCCGATCACCTCGGGCGCGACGTAGTTGACGAGCACCGCGCGCTCGACGCCGCACCGGTCCAAGTATTCCAGGAACGCGCCCGGCTCTCCCAGCATCCGGATCGTCGCCGCGTCCTGGGAGGCGATCATCCGGAGGGCGTCGGGGCGCATCTCCGAGACGAGGTTGACGTGGACGTGGCAGTCGGTGACGCCCATCGGCGCCGGTGACGGACGGCCCGATATAAGCCGCGGCGAACGGTGACTCGGAACGAGGGTTTATCCCTCCGCGCGGGTGCTCGGGAACCATGGCCGCCGCTGCGACGCCCGCGAGCCCCCCGACGACCCCGCGGCCGATGCCGAGACTACTGAAGGCCACGTACCTCGGGGACCAGGAGTACTTGCTCGAGGAGACCCGGGCGACGAAGTTGTTCTACTTCCCGGGACCGATCCTGTGGATCCTGATCACCGGCGTGCTGGCCCTCCTCTCGGCCGCGGATTGGCAGGGGTGGAGCTTCGCGAGCGCCTTCGGCTGGAACTCGGTGATCAGCGGGTTCGCCGGACTCACCCATATCAGCACGTCCACCGCCGAGTGGTTCACGCTCTTCTTCGCGTTCCTCGTCTTCCTCGGATTCCTCCGTCTCGCGGTCCGGTACGTGCGATGGGTCCGAACGGTCTACGCGATCACCTCGCGCCGGGTGATCGTGCAGCGCGGTATCCTGGGGAAGGACTTCGACGAGATCCCGGTCCAGCAGGTCCGCGGCGTCGACGTCCACCAGTCGCTCGGCCAGCGCATCCTCGGCTACGGGACCGTGCGCGTGAGCTCCGAGGGCGGGACCAAACTCGGCAACGAGGACTGGAAGGGGATCCCGAAGCCGTTCCGGTTCCAGAAGCTGATCGAGAACGCCACGCAGAGCGCGCACTAGGCGGGTCGGGCCCGCCGCCGCGAACCGGCCGCCCCCGGCGGCGCGCGCACCGTTAAATTCGACCCCCTACCTCGGCCCATCCGCGATGGGCGACGACTTCGACGCGATCGTGGTCGGCGCCGGCATGGCCGGATGCGCCGCCGCGATCCGTCTCGCCCAGGGCGGCGCGAACGTTCTCCTGCTCGAGCGAGGGGCGGAGCCGGGCACGAAGAACCTCTCGGGGGGGGTTCTGTGGGGCCACGACCTCGACCGGATCCTCCCGAACTGGAGCCGCGAGATGCCGGTCGAGCGGCACATCGTCCGGAAGCGGTTCGGGTTCCTCACGCCGGGCAGCTCGCTCTCCTTCGACTTCGAGGACGGCGCGTGGCGGAAGGAGCCGTACGTCGCCCACTCCGTCCTGCGCGCGCGCACCGACGCCTGGCTCGCGAAGCAGGCCGAGGCCGCGGGGGCGACGGTCGTCCCGTCCGTCCCGGTCGAGCGCCTCCACTGGGAGGGGAGCCGAGTGCACGGCATCGTCCAGGGCGGCGAGACGATGACCGCGCCCGTCACGATCGTGGCGGACGGCGCGAACTCCCGGCTGTCGCTCGGGACGCCGATCCGCCCGAACCCCCGGCTCGACGCCAACGCGACCGAGCTCGGCATCAAGGAGGTCTACCGGCTCGACGCCGGGACGATCGAGGAACGGTTCCAGGTCGGACCGGGCGAAGGGCACGCCGAGGAGTGGGTCACCGGGATCTTCCCGTTCGGCGTGATGGGCGGGGGGTTCCTGTACACGAACGCCGACTCGATCTCGGTCGGGCTGATCCTGCGCCTGGGATCGCTCTACGGCCGCAACGCCTACTCCCAGGAGCTCATCGAGGAGTTCAAGCTCCATCCGACGATCGCCGCCCGGCTCAAGGGCGCTGAGCTCGTCGAGTACGGGGCGAAACTGATCAGTTCGGGCTGGGCGAGCCGCCCGGCCGCCTTCCACGGCGACGGGTGGATGATCGCGGGGGACGCCGCCGGCTTCGTCTTCTCGAACGGGATCGTGATCCAGGGGATGAACTACGCCGTGCGTTCCGGACTCGAGGCGGCCGAGGTGGCCCTGCACGCGCGGGAGACGCACGACGCGAGCGCGGCCCGGCTCGCCGAGTACGACCGGAGGCTCGAGTCGACCGGTCTGCTCGGCGACTTCCGCGACTTCGAACGGATGGACCGGGTGAAATGGAATCCCCGGTACTACACCGCCTACCCGCGATTCGCCATGGAGCTGTTCCACGCGATGATGACCGAGACCGGTCGGCCGAAGGTCCCGGTGCGCCGGCTGCTCCGCGAGGCCCAGAAGGCGGCGGGTATCCCGACCGCGATCGCCCTGCGCGACGGGATCTCGATGATCCGGGACCTGTAACTCGGGTCCCCCTCGCGCCGCGCGGGGGAGTCGCCCCGGTGACTTCGGTCCGACTAGCCCGAGCCCCGGACCCGGCGTACCTCGGCGGTCAGGGCCGGCACGATCTGGAAGAGGTCCCCGACGATCCCGTAGTCCGCGACCTTGAAGATCGGTGCCGAGGCGTCGGAGTTGATCGCGACGATGACGCGCGAGCTCACCATCCCGACGATATGCTGGATCGCCCCGGAGATCCCCACGGCGATGTACAGCTGCGGCGAGACCGCCTTGCCCGTCTGTCCGACCTGGAACGACGTCGGCCGCCATCCCGCGTCGGTGACCGCCCGGGACGCTCCGACCGCCGCGCCGAGAGAGGCGGCGAGATCCTCCACGAGGCGGAAGTTCTCGGGCGTCCGCACGCCCCGTCCGCCCGAGACGACGATCGAGGCGTCCCCGAGGGCCGGACCGGCTCCGCTCCCGATCGGCTCGACGGAGTTCCGGTGCGGGGCGAGGAGGACCGGCGGCACGGCGAGCCCCGAGAGCGTCTCGACCGAGGGCTCGACCGGCGCGTCGGTCGCGGGCGAGAACGCGTGCGGGCGCAGCGCGATCACGGCGCGGTCGCCGCCCAGCGTGCGGGTCTCCGTCGCCCGGCCCCCAAAGAGGGGCCGACGAACGTGCAGGCCGGACCCGTCGCGCACCACCTGGGTCACGCCGGAGGCGGCGGCCGCCTTCCATCGGACCGCGACCCGCCCGGTCAGGTCCCGTCCCCAGGAGGTTCCCGCGAGGACGATCACCGATGCGTGGGCCGCTTCCGCAGCGGCGACGACCCCCACGGCCGCCGCGGCGGGGTATTCGTCAGGAACCCCGTCGGCGACGTAGAGTCGGCCGATCCCGAGCTTGCCGAGCTCGGGGGCCAGGGAGGCCGAGCTCGCCCCGAGGGCGACGGCGACCGTCGGGTCGGCCCCGGCGAGCTGCCGGCCGACGGCGCCCGCCTCGCGGCTCCCCTCCGAGAGGCGAGGCCCGCGCGCCTCGGCCACGACCAGGACCGGGCCGGTCACGGGAACACTTTCGCCTCCTCGCGGAGTAGCTTCACGAGCTTCTGGGCCGCTTCCTCGGGGGTCTTGTAGTCGATCATCCTCGCGCCCGTGCGAGGGGCGGGCAGCTCGAACTTCTCCGGCACCCCTCCGGGTCCGGGGTCCGCGGCCGCCGGTGCCTTCGCGATCGGCGCCTTCCGGGACTTGAGGATGTTCGGGAGCTTCGCCGTACGAGGGTCGTTCCACGCCTGCTGGAGGCCGATCACGCACGGGGTCGGGGTCTCCCACCTCTCGAGCCCGCCTTCGGTCGGTCGATCGAGCGAGAACCGGGAGCGGCCGGCGTCCCATCGGAGGTTCACGGCGAAGCCGAAATCCGGAACGCCGAGGAGCTCGCCGAGCGCGGCCGGCACGAGACCGGCCTCGTCGTCACCGGCCTGCTTGCCGCAGAGGACCAGATCCGGCGGCGGCGACCCGAGAGCCCCCGCGAGCGAGCGGGCGACCGCGAGAGGATCGAGCGGCGTCCCGGCCGGGGTCTCGACCCACGTCGCCCGGTCGCAGCCCAACGCAAGGGAGGCACGGAGGACCTCCTCGGTCCGCGTCGCCGGTCCGACGGAGATCGCGTGCACGCTCGAGCCGGGGATCGCGTCCCGGAGCAGGAGGGCCTGCTCCACGGCGGACTCGTCGTACCCCGCGAGGACGAACTTGACGCCCTCGGGGTCGAACGACGTGCCGCCGGCACCGACCCGGAGCCGGGTCTCGGCCTCCGGAACCGGCTTCACCGCGACGACGATCTGCACCGGGCCCCCGGCCTAGGCGTACCCGCGCAGGAGCTCCCGCGCGATGACCGTCCGCTGGATCTCGTTGGCGCCTTCGTAGATCTGGGTCAGCTTGGCGTCCCGCAGCAGCTTCTCGACCGGATACTCCTTCATGTATCCGTACCCGCCGAACGTCTGGATCGCCTCGTCGGCGACGTGGAGCGCGGCGTCGGACGCGAAGCATTTCGCGATCGACGATTCGAGGGTTCCCCGTCCGCCCGCGTCGATCGTCCACGCCGAGTTCCAGGTGAGGAGGCGAGCGGCCCTCACGGCCTGGGCCATGTTGGCGAGCTTGATCTGGATCGCCTCGTGCTCGGCGATCGGCTTCCCGAAGGTCACCCGCTTGAGCGCGTAGCCGGCCGCGAGGTCGAGGGCGGCCTGGGCGATGCCCGTGGCGAGCGCGCCGATCGGGGTCCGGGTCTGGTCGAGCGTGCGCATCGCGATCGAGAACCCCTCGCCTTCCGCCCCGATCCGGTCGGCCGCGGGCACGCGGACGCCCTCGAAGCGGACGGTCCCCGTCGACGACGCGCGGTGGCCCATCTTCTCCTCGTCCTTGCCGGCGGTCACGCCCTTCGCTTCGCGCGGGACGACGAACGCGGTGATCCCCTTCGTCCGGAGCTCGGGGTCGAGGGTGGCGAAGACCGTGTAGAGCGAGGCGTTGGGCGCGTTCGTGATGAAGCACTTCTCGCCGTCGAGGACGTAGCCGTCGCCGTCCTTGCGGGCCCGGGTGCGCAGGGCCCCCGCGTCGCTCCCGCCCGACGGCTCGGTGAGGCAGAACGAGGCGAGGTGGTACTCGGCGCAGAACGGAGCGAGCCACCGTCGCTGCTGCTCGGGCGTCGCGCCGAGGAGGATCGGTTCGAGGGCGAGGCAGTTCGCGATGATCGACGTCGTCATGCCGCCGCACGCGTAGGCGAGCTCCTCGACGATGAGACACTGCTCGAAGAGCCCGAGACCGCTGCCTCCGAACTCGGTCGGGACGTTCAGGTTCATCAGACCCACTTCGTGCGCCTTCCGGTAGATCTCCTCGGGGAAGCGGGAGGTCTTGTCGCACTCGGCCGCGTGCGGCGCCATCTCGCCGCGCGCGAACTTCCGGGCGAGGTCCCGGAGGCTCTCCTGGTCCGGCGTGAGCGAGAAATCGACCATCGGTCTCGGAAGTCGGCGCGAGACCGACACGCGATATATCACGGCTTGGGTGAAGGGCGCGATGCGTCGGCGTCCCCGGGCCCCTCGTCGCCGCTCCCGAGGCCCGGAGCTCCGGGTCCGGGAGTTCGCGCGGATCGACCGCGACCGGCCGCGTCGCGTCGGCATCCCCGAGGTCATCCTCGCCGAAGGGAAGTCGGTCGACCACCTGCTCGGGATCGTACGGGCGCTTCGAAGGGCCGGCCACGGCGCGCTCCTCTCCCGTCCCACCCCCGCGCAACGTCGCGCCCTTCGGCGGGCCCGAGCGGAGGGCCTTCCGCTCCGGTTCCTCGCCGGGGACCGCCTCGTGCGGCTCGACGGCCCCCTGGGGCTCCGATTCCGGCCCGGCAACGTCGCCGTCGTCACCGCCGGGACGAGCGACGTTCCGCTCGCCGAGGAGTCTCGGGCCGTTCTCGAGGAGTTCGGGATCTCCACCGTGACGGCGTACGATGTCGGCGTGGCCGGGCTCCACCGGCTCCTGCGCGCCCTGCGCCGATTGGAGACGGCGCGACCCGACCTCTACCTCGTCTTCGCCGGTCGCGAAGGGGCCCTCCCGACGGTCCTCGCGGGGCTCGTCCGCGCACCCGTCGTCGGAGTCCCCACGTCGACCGGCTACGGGCGCGGCGGGCGGGGGGAGGCCGCGCTCACCGCCATGCTCCAGTCGTGCGCTCCGATCGCGGTCGTCAACATCGACGCGGCCGTACCGGCGGCGCTGTTCGCGGCCCAGCGGTTCGTGCGTCGTTCCGGTCGTCGAACGTAGCGGAGGGTCCGCCCGGGGGCGCGGGGACCGTGGATCCACGGCCGCCGACGCCGGTTGGAGAAGCCCTTTTGTGACCTTCGGGACCTTCGCGGTCCGTGCCGCGTCGCCCGGTACTCTCCGAGCCCGACGAGCGGGCCGAGCGCGACGATCAGGAACGGTTGCGCTCGATCGACGCCCGGCTGGACGCGCTCGACCGGAAACGGGCCGACCTGATCGCGACCGCCCGACGGCTCGGAGGCGAGCAGCGGTCGCTCTACGACCGGCGGCAGGCGCCGCAGGCGGAGGTCGAGCGGCTGTACGACGAGCACGGAGCGCTCGGGAAGCGGCTCGTCACGCTGCGCTCCGAGCGGGACGCCGCGCGTCGGAAGTTCGAGGCGGCCGTCGTCCGTCTGCGCGAGCTCCGGCTCTCGTTCCCGCCCGGCGATCGGGTCCGCCCCGAGCAGATCCGCCGCGACATCGCCGCGCTCGAGCTGCGGCAGCAGACCCACGCCCTCCCGCTCGAGGAGGAGAACGCGCTCATCGCACAGCTCCGTCTGCGCACCAAGGAGCTCAAAGAAGCCGAGTCGCGCGTCCAGGTCGTCGCGGAGCACGAGCGGATCCGCAAGGAAGCCGAAGCGGCGGTGAGCGCGGCGCGCGCCGAGGTCGATCGCCTCCGGGTCGAGATGGAGACCGCCAAGACCGATCGCGACGCGCGGATGCGGGAGGTGCGAACGAAGCTCGAAGCGGCGGGCGGCTTGATCGCCGACCTCCGGGCGAAGGGCCGCGAGAGGGCGGCCGTGGTCGAGCAGATCGACGCGGTCGCCCGGGAGATCCACGATCTCGAGTCGGAAGGGCGGAAGGTCCTCGCCGCCGGGCGCGCGCGGCGGGACGAGGCCCGTCGCACGCTGCGGGCCTACGCGCCCCGGCGCGGAGCGACCCCCGAGGACGTCCTCGCGCAGACGGCGGACGCGCACCTGGCCGAGCTGCTCAAGCGGGGCAAGATCACCCTGTGAGCCCGGCGGCCGGGCGTCAGTAGAACCGGACGATCGTCACGGTGAACGTGAGCGTCTGGCCGACGACCTCGTGGTTGTAGTTCGCCACGAAGGTGCCGCCCGCCGCATTCACCGACTGGACGATGAACTGATTCGCGCTGCACACCGACGCCGACGAACGGCCGAGCACGAGTCCCGCGTCCGAGGCCGTGAGCGAGATCGAGACGGTGATGGTCGACCGCGAGATCGCGCTCACCACCGCGCTGAGACCGTTCGCGAGGACCGCCTCCCCGACCGTGGGGAGGTTCTCGATCACCACGGCGGTACCGTTGACGCTCAGCACGACGGCCGACCAGTTGTACGGCGGCGAGAGGAACTCGGTCCCCACCGACTTCGAGACGTTCGGGTACAGGGTGGAGAAGTTGCCCGCCGGGACGACGGAGACCACCGGCACAGAGATGGACAGCGGCATCGTGACGAGACAGCTCGCCACGAGCGGCCCGTAGCCCAGGCTCGGCGGCACGGTGATCGTGCGCGTCTGGTTGACCGGAAGCCCGAGGAGCCCCTGCCAGAACCCGGTCACCACGCCCCCGAAGGTGACGTTGTCGATCGAGTAGCCGCCCGACGGCGCGTTCGGGCCCACGTAGACCCCGAGCGGCGTGTACTCGGAGATCGGGGAGCGCATCGCGAACTCGAGCGACTTCGGGTACGTCTGGTTGTTGACGGCCACCGGGTAGAGCGACGTGTCGAAGACCTTCCCGTTCTGGGGACCGCTGCCGAAGGCGCCGATGTAGTTCACCGTCACGTTGTCCCCGACCTGGACGGTCTGCAGCGCGGCGGCCGGCTTCGGATGGGTCACGACGTACAGCACGCCCGCGCCCACGCCCGCCACGATGACGACCACGACGACGAGCAGAACGGGAAGAAGTCGGGACGGACGTTTCTCGGCCATGGTTCACGCGCGGAGCGGGATGGGGGTCAGCTCGTCGCTGGTCTCGTCATGCGATCGGAGAGACAGGTGTTCCTCATTCCCCCGGGGCTTCGAGCGCAGGCGGTATAAATAGTGAGCCGGCGACCGGACGGCGAGCGGGAACTACGCCCTCCGCAGTTTCCCGACGATCGGCTCCTCGACCACACCCTCCTCCTCGAGGCGGTTCAGCGTGGCCTCCGCGCGCTCGCCCTCGACGCCCCGCGCGGCGACCCGGGCGAGGAGCTCCTTCAGGTCCGCGTACCCGTCCGACGAGACCTCGGCGACCTCGTCGAGCAGGTCGAGGAACACGGACTCCTCCTCGCGCTCCGCCGCCGTCGGGGGTGGGGGCGCCGGAGGGGGCGGAGGGGCACGCACCACCGTGACCGCGGGAGGTCGCGGGGACGGGACCGGGCCCGAGTCGCCCGCCACCCGTCGGACGGCGTTCTTGAGCTCGCGCCGGAACGCCGCCCGGTCGGCGTTCGGATACTTGCGCAGCGCGTCCCGCGCCGCGCGGACCCACGCGAGCGGGATCCCTTCCGTCCGCGCCTCGGCGTCCGTGAGCTCCGTCCCCTTCTCGATCCGCTCGAGGAGGTCGAGGCGATCGAGCGTCTGTCGGACGGCGTCGGCGAGCACGGCCCGCTCGTCGGCCTCCGCGACGGTCCTCACGGCCTCCGCCCGCACCGAAACGTACCCTACGCCGCCGCGGTCGCGGTAGAGGTGGACCTTCCCGACGACGATCGCCGACCGCGGGAAGGTCGCGGCCCGGAGCTGGGCCATCGCCCTCGGCTGGAAGCTCCCGGCCGTGACCGCGACCGCGCCCGTCGGGTCGGTGAGCCGAGCGCGCCAGAACGCCTGCGGCGTCTCCCGCCCGATCGGCTCGGCGACCGACACGCTCCCTGCGATCAGGACCCGGTTCATGCGCGCGCCGAACGGCGACAGCACGTGGGAGGCCGCCCGGTCGCCCGTCCCGGGCTCCTGCTCTAAGGAGCTCTCGAGCTCTCGCGCCGTCACGCGCCAGGCCGGCTCCCGGAGCGCCACTAGCGCTCCTCGGGGATGCGGGCGAGGAGCTCGGCGGCCGCCGCATCGAGGTCGACCTCGACCGGCTCGATCGTGTCGGGCGTCAGCGTGATCCCGAAATCGTCCTTCGTCCCGGCGCCGCGGACCCTCAGCCGACGGCCGAGGACGGCCTCGAGCAGCTGCTCTTCGAGGACCGAGGGATCGGGGAGGTCCCGCAACCGCTTCCGGCACTCTTCGAGCGTGACCCCCCAGAGCCGCTCCGTCTCTTCCCGGTTCGCGTGGACCGTCAGCGATCCCGTGCCGTCGTCCAGCACGAGCCGGGCGCGGAGGTCGGCCTGGCCCTGGACCTGGCCGTGGATCCGGCAGATGCCGCTCGTGATCGAACGGCCGCACGTGGGGCACCGGTAGACGAGTCCGCTCGGGGGCAGCAGACCGACCACGACCCCCTCGACCGCCACGGACGCCCCGCCGCCCCCGTCCTCGACCTCCGCGATCGATCGCGGAGGGCCGCGGAGCCACTCGGCCGCGGGCGGAAGGTCGCCGTCGTCGATCCGGACGACCGAGGAACGTTCGTCGAGCACGAGTTGGGGCCGGCCGCGGAAGGCGCGCACGTACCCGCCCTGGATCCGGACCGCCTCGCCCTCTTTGAGCCCGAAGTCGCTCCACGCCGACAGGGCGATCGCCCCGGTCCGATCGGCGAGCAGGCCGTCGAAGACGACCCGGCGTTCCTGGCCGACGGAGACCGCGCGGGGGCCGACGCGCAGAACGCGGGCCTCCACCCGGAACCCCTCGTCGGGCGGCGCGAGCTCCTTCACGGTGCGGAACGGGATCTCGCTCGGGTCCAGGCGAGGGAGCTCGACCGGGCTCGCGGGTCCCACGCGGGTCTTCCACGAGAACGTGACCTCGGGCCGACCGCGGAACGAACCGACCTCCGCCCCGACGACCCGGACGACCGTGCCGCGCTCGATCCCGTCCCTCGGAGGGTCCCACCACGTGAACCGGACGGTCGCGGTCCCGTCGCTGACGAGGCCCGAGAGCAAGGGCCGTCGGCTCCCGTCCGATCGGCGCGTGACCTCGCGGCGTTCCACCGCGACGATCCGGCCGACGAACTCCACCGGCTCGGTGCCGGCCGCGAGGTCGCGGAGCCGGCGCTCGATCGGTGCGTTCGCGCTCCCGCCCGCGCTCATCGGTCGCTCCCGGGCGTGTCACCTCGAGCCGCGATAAAAGGCTCCCGCGGCGAACGGTCGCTGAACGGCGGGCGGCCGCTCCGCGGCGTGGAACAAGGCTTTTGGTCCGACGCCACTCACCCGCGTCCGGTGCCGGTCAAGTTCCTCGCGAAGGTCGACAAGATCCTCGCTGCCCGGGACTCGCTCGTCTGCGTCGGTCTCGATCCCGACCCGTCGCTGATGCCGAAGCCGCTGCGGCGGCTCCCGGCTCCCGCGCAGCTGGACCGGTTCGTGGACGGGGTCCTCGCCGCGACGTTTCCCCACGCGGCGGCCTACAAGCTGCACTTGGGCGCGTTTCTCCAGTACGGCCCCAGGGGGCTCGCGTCGCTCGCCCGCGTCGCGAAGCAGATCGGTCCTACCCGGCTCAAGATCCTCGACCTGAAGGCGAACGACATCCCGAACTCGATGCGGATGTACCGGGACGGCGCGTTCCGCGCCCTGGGGGTGGACGCGGTGACCGCGACCCCGTGGCTCGGGTGGGAGACGATCCAGCCGTTCCTCGACGACCCGGCGCACGGGGTGTTCGTGGTGGCACACTCGTCGAACCCCGGCTCGATCGACTTCCAGGACATCCCCACCCCCCGGGGCCCGCTGTGGCTCGCGGTCGTCGGCGAGGTGCGCCGATTCGCCCATGCCCACGGGAACGCAGGGGTCGTGATCGGGGCCACCTTCTCCGACGCCTTCCGGGCGACGCGCGCCACCCTCGGGAACGCGATCCCGATCCTCGTCCCGGGGGTCGGAGCGCAAGGGGGATCGCTCGCCACGGCGGTCCGCGAGGGGGTCGACGCGCACGGCCGGGCGTTGATCGTCAACGCCTCGCGCAGCATCCTCTA
>JASHSX010000160.1 GCA_030040865.1 Thermoplasmata archaeon
CGAGTCTCCGTGGGAACTTCCAGCCGCCGTACCGAGGGGAGTGCCGGAGAGACCGCCGCCCGATAGGGCGGACGTGCCCGGCAACACCATGGTCGCAACTACCGCAGCGATCACCAGCAAGAGTAGCTTGCCGTGGCCTGACATGGCACGCGCAGAGGCAAGGGGCTCTTAGCTCCTCGGGTAGTTTGGCTCACGAATTCCGGAAATTCGGAGCGGAGGATTTCGGTTACTTCCTACTCCGAACCGGGTCATCCTCTGCTCGTATCGCCCGCGGAGCGGGAAGTTTGGGTTCGCGCACTCCACCGCCCGAGGGGGAAGTCGCGACTGGAATCGACCCCCGTTCCGTCCTAGAAAAGGTTTGGATCTGTCCAAGGGACGGCGTTCATACACGGGGGGTGGCCGTCACCTGTCCGCAACCGAAGCGCCGTGTTCTACGGGGGAGCGACCTGAAGCGATCAGAAGTCGTCCCCCGACTCATGTTGAGTCCGGGTGCCCTCCTCCATTTCCGGTTCCTCGAGGGCATAGGCGTCGGGCGCGGGGGCGATGGGCCGCTCCCGCGGCGTCGCCGGTCTCCCGCGCGCGGTTAGCGGCTTAAATCCACAGTCGCGGTTCACGCCCGGTACGGCATGGACGAGGAGTCCAAGGGTTCGAGGAAGCCGGAGCTGGAGTCCTACCTGCTCCAGAGGGTCCAGCGGTATCCCGGTACCCGGTTTACCGAGATCGTCACCGCAGCCCGAGAACGGTACCGTGTCTCCCGGGCCACCGTCGCTCGACACCTCTCTCGCCTGCTCAAATTCGGGGACATCCGGATGTCGCCGGCGGGCGGCTACGTCATGGGAAATCTCTCCGGCCCCGACGTCCGGCCGGTGGTCGAGATCCGGAGGATCGAGGAGATCATCTTCGTGCGTCCGGACGGTTCGTTGCGCTCGCTTCTCCATCACGAGTTCCGAGTAGTACGAGGCACCCTCCCCTACGTCGAGACGGCGTTTCGGCGATCCCCTCGCCAGTTGAACTGGTGGTGCTCGGTCGGATCGGCACTTCCTCCCGTCGTCGTACGGAAGCCCGAATCCTTGTACTACCAGTTGCGCTTCGAACCGGCGCTGACCGCGAAGACCTCAGTCTGGCAGAACACGTGGATGAACCTGGACATGCCCCGATGGTATCGCATGGTCCGTCCGGCCGGCTCGCGCGCTCCGGGCCGGGCCGAGTCCACCCGATCCTCGACCGAGATGGAATCCATCGGCACGTTCGGGGAGGGACGGAACTTCGCGAGCAAACCGTTCTCGGACGCGTACCTCCGCCTGCAGGTGATCTTCCCCGACGGGTACCCGGCAGGGGCATCGCGCTCGAAGGTCTCGGTGCTGTCGTCCCCGCAGTCGGACCTCGCCGAGGAGGCCCGGTTGCACGACCTCGAACGTGACGCCCGAGGCGTGGAGGGGTTGCGTCGATGGGGCTCGTCCTTCTCGATGACGGTCCGAGATCCCGTGCCCGACCGGTTCTACGAGGTGTGGTGGGATCTCCCGAGCCCAGCGCAGTACCGACGCTGGTTGGCCCAGTGCCGCCGACACGCGGTCCGCTGATTCGACCCGAGGAACCGGAGTCTCATCGCCCGGTGAGACTATCTCACCCCGAGAACTCTTTAACAACGCCCACCCCCACCTCGCGCCGGGGCCTACGAACCCGACGCGGGGGCTTGCGTCCTCGTATCGGCAGGTCGAGTAGCGTCGCACGCCGTGGGGCAATCGAGGAAACGGCACTCTCCCCTCACGGGTCCTCGAATTCCGGGGGACCGCCCTGCTCGCCGCTCCCTCGCGGGATTTTCGCACCGGTGTTCGAGCGCGGGACCGAGGACCGCGAGAGGAATAGGGCAATGACCGAGGTCGATCAGGGAGGTCTTTCGCACGCGGTCGAACCGACGGATCGACGGTCGGACGGGGGACCCCGTCGCCCTCCGGCGCTGGCTCGCCTCCTGCCGTCACCTCTCCCGCCACCGGTGACGGTACTCCTGGTGGTTGCTTTTCTGCTGACCGCGGTGTGCCCGGCCGTCAACTCCGGGGCGACGTCCCCGGCACTCGGCTTCTTCGCCGGGGGACATTCGCTGGCACCGTCCCGAGCGGTCTCCTACGGCGGGCAGCGCGAGACCCTGACGGCGTTCGAACGCTCGATGGGGGGCGGGGACCCGTCGATCGCACTTTCGGAGTCCGCCGGACACGTCTTCGACGCGATCGACGTGACGGGTACCGGTTTCTTCCCCAACTCGAACGCTTCGATCACCTTCGGCAATAACTCCAACGGAAGCACGGTCAATCCGAGCTGCGCCACCGACGCGGGGGGTAGCCTCACGAGCGGCGGCGGCTCCGGATGCCCCTTCTCCGTTCCTCCCAACCCGGCGGGGCCGGTCAGCGTAATGGCATCGTCCTGGAACGTGAGCACCCTGCCGGACTACAATCCCGCGGGCGCGGTAACCTCCCCGTTCGGCATCGCCTACGATTCCGGCACCGATCAGTTGTTTGTGGCCGACGACGGCACCAACAACGTGAGCGTGATCTCGCCGACCACCGGCGCGGTGTTCGCCAACGTCTCGGTCGGCGTCGGGCCGAGCGCGGTCGTCTACGACTCGGGGACGGGTCAGGTCTTCGTGGCGGACACCGGCTCGGACAACGTCAGCGTGATCAACGACTCCGGACCCCAGAAGGACACCGTGGTGGCCACAATTCCCGTCGGCGTCGCCCCCTCCTTCTTCACCTCGGAGGGGCTCGCCTACGACTCCGGAACTGGGCAGGTATTCGTCGCCAACACGGACTCGTCGAACATCAGCGTGATCGATGACAGCGGTCCCGAGGCCGACACGGTCGTGGCGACCGTCACCATCCCCGGAAGTTCCCCCGAGGGCCTCACGTACGACTCGGGAACGGGCCAGGTATTCGTGGCCGACGGGGTCTACTGGAACTTCGTGAGCGTGATCAACGACTCGGGACCTTCCGCGGACTCGGTGACCGCCACGATCGCCGTGCCCGGTGTTTCCCCGTGTGCCGTGGCCTACGATCCCGCGGCCGGCGAGGTGTTCGTCGTCGACGTGGACTCGAACAGCGGCAACGTGATCAACGATACGTCGCTCAGTCTGGTCGCGAACTTCACGACCCTCGATACGGACTCGACCCTCTTCTTCGACCCCGCCGAAGGGATCCTCCTCGCCAGCGGCATCTTCAACGTCGGAGTGGACGTCATCTCGGCGGCGGCGGCCTCCCAGGTAGGGGAGATTCCCGGGCCGCCGCTGAGCTGGGCGGATGGGTTCGCCGTCGACTCCACGACGGGGCAGCTGTACGCCACGAGCCTGCTGTACGACAGCAACAACATCAGTGCGGTGTCGAATCTCAGCTTCGCCGACGCGCTGTTCTCCCTCGGGGCCAACCTGAGCTACGTCTCCTCCTCGAGCGGATCGTACGGTACGATCGTCGCCGTGAACGGCACCGGCTTCCTCCCCAACGCACCGATCACGTTCAGCCTGGGGGGCACGCCGCTCGCGTCCGTCGGGTGTACACCGTCCGACGGCACCGGCTTGCTCGGGACCTTCGGGGCGACCCCGGGCTCGCCTTCGTCGTGCGACTTCTCGGTCCCCGCGGTCCCGTCCGGGCCGTACACCCTCTCGGTCTCCGATGGGACGAATGTCGTCACGACGGCTTACTCCGTAGAGAGCACCGCCTCGGTCCTTCCGTCCAGCGGTTCGGCGGGGAGCCGGGTGCTCATCGCGGGCTACGGGTTCGGGTCGAGCAGTTCGATCAGCGTCTCCTTCGGAGGGAGCGCGCTCCCCGTCACCTGCTCGACGGACTCGAACGGCTCGTTCCCCGGAGACTCCGGGACGGGCTGCAGCTTCACCGTTCCGGGCCTGGCGGCCGGCAGCTACCCGGTCGTCGTTTCCGGCGGGGGCCGCTCGGCGGACCTCTCGTTCGCGATCACGACGCTGTCGGTAACCCCCACCGGGGGAGTCTACGGCAGTAGGGTATCGGCCTCGGGCACCGGCTACGCTGCGGACTCCGAGGTCAATTTTTCCGTCGGAGGGCTCAGCGCTTCGTCGGACTGCTGGACCGACTCGGACGGAGATTTTCCCGGCACGACCGGCACGCCGTGCACATTCACCCTGCCCGGAGTGCCGAACGGAGCGAACCCGGTCGTGGCGTCCGTCGGGTCGTGGGACGCCTGGAATCTGAGCGGTGCCATCACGGTGGGACAGGCCCCCGAAGCGGCGGCGTACGATCCGGCCAACGGGACGGTGTTCGTGACGAACTCGGCGTCGGACACGGTGAGCGTCATCTCTGTGGCCCGGGGGGAGACCATCGCTACGATTCCCGTCGGGATCTCGCCCGCGGGCATCGCGTACGGAGCTCCTCTGGGGGAACTGTTCGTCGCGAACTCGGGGTCGAACGACGTCACCATCATCAACGCCACGAACTACGAGATCGTCGGCACCTCTCCGGTGCTCGCCGAAACGCCGGAGGCCGTCGTCTTCGACCCGGAGAACAACACGGTGTTCGTGGGCAACAGCGACGGCAGTGTGTCCGCGCTCAACGCGACCACCGGTGACCCCGTCGCGACCGTCGACATCAACGGCGGGGCCATCACCCCGCTGGGCGAGGTCTACGACTCCGGCACGAACCAGGTGTTCGTGGCGGGGGAAGACGGTCTCGTCGGCATCATCGATGCCGGCAACTATTCCTCGACCTTCGTCGACACGCGAGGCACGCCAGCGGCCATCGCGTACGACTCGGGAACGGATCAGCTCTGGGTCGTGAACAGCGCGTACACCCAGTACGCCGGCGGAGGTGGCTCGGTGGACGTGATCTCGGATCAGACCGACAGCTTCGTGACGACGATCTACCTGAGCGGCAACCCCGGTCAGCCGACCGGTATCGCCTACGATCCCGCGGAAGGGGAACTGTTCGTCTCCACCGGCTCCCCGTCCGCCTACGCTCCCGGTGGTCTCGACGTCGACGTCCTCTCCGACTCGAGCGACGCCCAGGTAGGGGTGGTGGGGATCGGGACCCAGGCCGGCGTCACGGGCGTGGGAGCGTATCCCCAGGGGGTCCTCTTCGTCCCGGAGGCCAACGAGATCCTCGTCGCCGACGGGGGGTCGTCCGTCGGTTGGGTGCCGGACAACGTGAGCGTGCTCACTCCCGTCTCCTCCGGCAACACGACGATCGACGTGTCGGCGAGCCTCTCGGTCGCGAGCGCGGAGCTGGACGCGAACCAGACCTTGACCGTGAGCGGCTACGGCTATGCGGCCTCCCAGACGATCGACTCGACCGAGATCGGCGCTACTCCGCTCACCTGCTCGGGCGCCTCTCTGGGGACCTGCCGGTCCGGGGTGCTCGAGACCAGCGAGGACGGGTCCTTCGTGGCCCAGTTCCCGCTTCCCGGGTCCGTCGCCCCCGGGGGTCCGTACACGGTCACCGTTACGGACGACCTCGGCAACTCCGCGACCTCCTCGGTGACGGTGCTCGAAGACCCTACGATCGGCGCGATCACCGCGTCTCGGGACGGATCGGCGGTCGCGGGCGCCGACGTCGGCCAGAACACGACCTTCGAGGTAGGGAGCGCCCTGTACGGCACCGGCACCTTCACGTACCGGTGGTCCGGCCTCCCGCCGGGGTGCGCGAGCCGACAGACCTCGTTCGCGTGCAGCCCGACCGATCATGGGACCTTCGCCGTCAGCGTCGCGGCCACCGACTCGAACGGCTACACCGTGACCAGTCCGGTGCTGAACTTCGTGGTCGATCCGGACCCCACGGTGGCCCCGATCGTCGCCACGAATCGCTCCGGGGGAGTGGACGCCGGCGAGAGCGTGGGGTTCTCGACGGTAGCGGCCGGGGGGACGGGACAGTACGACTACTACACGTGGTCGGGGCTGCCCAGCGGTTGCCTGAGCGTGACGTCGACCGCCACCTGTTCGGGCTCCGCGCTTCCCGCGGGGACCTACGAGATCTCGGTAAGCGTCCGCGACTCGAACAATTTCACCTCCGCGGCCACCGCGAATCTTACGTTCGTGGTGGACCCCGATCCCACGGCGGGAGAACCCGCGGTGAACCGAACGACGGCCGATGTGGGCCAGTGGATCATGATCAGCGACGGGACGTCGTCGCCCGGTGACCGATACGCGTGGAGCGGGCTGCCGGAGGGCTGTCCGGTCGTAACCACGAGCCCTGTCGACTGTCAGGTCACCACGGCCGGGACGTACGCCATCCAGGTCAACGTGACGGACGCGAACGGCTACACCGTGGCGAGCCCGGTGCGCTCGTACGTGGTGTACCCCGACCCGTCCGTGACCTTGACCGCGAGTGCGAGCGCCGTGGACGTCGGTCAGACCGTCACGCTGACCCCGACGGCGTCCAACGGCTCCGGGTTCGCTCGCTACACCTGGTCGAACCTGCTGTTCGGGTGTCAGGTCAGCGGCGCCGCGTTGACTTGCACGCCGACCGCGCCGGGGAGCTATCGGGAACAGGTGACCGTCACCGACTCGAACGGCGTGTCGGCGCAGTCGAACTCGGTGGAGATCATGGTGGCTCCCGCCATCACGGCCGCGGTCTCCTCGAACCTCACGACCGTGGAGGCGGGATCGAGCGTCGCCCTGACCTCCAGCGCCTCGGGAGGGACGGGGGCGCTCACGTACGCTTGGGAGTTCGGGGACGGTTCGACCGGTAGCGGGCCGACGGTCGACCACACGTTCGCTTCGCCCGGTACCTATACGGTCGACGTATGGGTCAACGACACCGTGGGCGGTTCGGTGGAAAGGACCCTCACGATCGTCGTGACGCCGGCGCCCGCCGCGCCGACCGCTGCCTCGGGTCTCAGCCCGCTCGACGTGGCGGCCATCGCGGCCGCCGTCCTCCTCGTGGCGGGGGCACTGGCGGCCGTCCTGCTCCTTCGTCGGAGGCGACCCAGCCCGCGGACCCCAGCGCCGAGCTCGAGCTCCGAGGACGATGCCACGGAAGAGACCGGGGTCGAACAGGCCGATTCCGAGGAACCGTCCGAATAGGCGTCTCTCGCCGCGGAACAGCGAGCGGACCCCTCCGAGCCGGACCGAACGAGGCGGGGCAGTTCGCTGCCGCGCGCCCGAGCCCGACGACGTCGATCGGCTGCTGCTCGATCTGCTGCGCTACGAGGCCCGGTTGCCTCCGGCGGGTCTTTCCGACGTTCTGGGGGTCGCGCCGGCGGAGGTGGTCGCACGTCTCGTGCGACTCCGCCGCTGGGGAGCGTTGCGTGACCTTCGCGCCGCGATGGAGGCGCTCGTGGCGGAGGACGGCGCCGACGTCTTCACGCTCGTCCGGGTGGAAGCGGGCGCTCCCGCCGACGCGGGGCTGGGCCGGTCGCTGGCCCGCATCCCGGGAGTGGTCGAAGTGCATTCGGTCGCCGGGGCCTCGGACTTCGTGGTCCGGTGGCGGATCCGAAACTTCGAGGAGGTCGTCGGTCGCCTCCATCGGATCCGTTCGATCCGAGGGGTCGCCACGACGCAGACGCTGCTGTCGGTCTCCCGCTACCGGGAAGGGGAGGCGCCGTAGAGGGAGTGGACACGGGGGGATTTGAACCCCCGACCTCTGCTTTGCGAAAGCAGCGATCTTCCGCTGATCTACGTGCCCGACGGGTCGGGGGAACGGACCCTCGGCTTAAGGATTGGCGAGGAGCGTCGCTCGACGTGCGCAGGAATGTGGATGCGTCGCCCTCGAACGAAGGCCCGCGGGGCCGGACCTTGGGAAACGGTGGCGTCCCTACGTGGTCGCGGCGGCCGGCGGCTCGACCCGCTCGCTGGAGCCCGCCGTCTTGCCCGAGGTCGTCCGGGACGCGGTCCCCGCGGCGGGAGGAGACGGCGGACGACCGGTGGTCGGCGGGGTCCGTGCCGCTGCCGGACGTCGGACCGCGATGAGCCGGTGCTCTTCGGGATCGTAGCGCAGGAGCTCCGCGTAGCGGCCCCAGTTGATGATGCTCTGGGCCGCCTCCGCGGGGGGAC
>JASHSX010000161.1 GCA_030040865.1 Thermoplasmata archaeon
GGGTAAGACGTCGAGCCGACGGGTCAACGCTAGACTTCGTTCGAGCAGTCGACCGCCCCGACGGTATCCGGACCGGAGGAACTCCGCGAGGGCCGGAGCTGGGATCGTGAGTAACTCCTGGTGGCTTTCCCATTCCAAAGCCCGTTCTCGGGCTCCCGTGTCCCCCCGGAGGATGTCGAAACAGTAGGTCGCGTCGAGCGATCTCACGGTCCGTTCCCGGCTTGCTCGAGAAGCCGCCGCCTCCGTGAGTCGCTCCGGCGGTGAGCGACGCGTTCTTGCTCGATCTCGGACCAGACGCCGGACGGAACCCCGCTCAAGGAACCCGCCAGGTCCGAGATCCGGGACGGAGGGCGGAGTTTCCGGCGGACGACCTCGCTGAAGGTCTCCCCTGGTCGCTTGGCCCGAACGAGCAGCTCGTACGCCTCCGCGTCGAGCGCCACCGTCTTGGCTGCCACTGTCCCACCGGATGTCGGAATAGGATATATCAACTGTGTGGAGTTTCGATAGGTGCTACAGCAGTGGGCTATAGCCCCGAGCGGATTCGAACCGCTGTCGCCGGCTCCAAAGGCCAGCATGCTTGGCCACTACACCACGGGGCTGGCCGGTCCACGGGTCCGCCGTACTAAAGGAGCCACCGATGCGGAGGTCCGAGCTTGGGTCGGCCTCGGGCCGACGCGCGGAGGGGCCTACTTCGCGTCCGGCTCGATCATTCCGTGCGTCGAGAAATACCGAAGAAAACCGAGTGCCGCGAGCTCGTAGCCGGAGACGAGCGACTCCCTTTCGGCGACCGTCGAGGTCTCGGGATCGTCGTGATCGCGCAGCGCCTTCGCGATGTACTCCGGGTCGGCCCGCTCGCGAGCCGCGGCGAGGGCGACATCTCGCCACCGCTCTACCACCGTCCGGTACTTCACCAGGTCGCGCGCACCGTCCGGGCTCGGTCCGAAGTGGCTGAAGAGAACGACGCGGGGATCCGTGGCCCGCATCGACTCCAGGCTCGCGAACAGCTGCTCGAGATCGAGATCCGGCGGCGGTACCGCCGGACGGAGGTGATCGCTGCGCTCGAGCCGGACGCCCGCGCCGTCCCCCGTGAAGATCCCCCGGAGTTTCGAGTCGAAGTAGGCGACGTGGTGCTTCGCGTGCCCGGGCGTCGCCAGCACCGAGAGGGATCCCGAGTGCAGCGGGAACGCCTCGCCGCCCCGGAGCGCGACCACGCGCTGCGACGGTACCGGCACGATCGTCCCCCACAAGGGGTCCGCCGCCGCGCCCCACGCCCGACGTGCACTCGCGATCAGCTTCGTCGGATCGATCAGATGCGGCGCACCGAACTCGTGTGCGTAGAAGGTCGCCCGCGGGAGCGCGTCGGCGAGAGCGCCCACCCCGCCCGCGTGGTCCAGGTGGATATGGGTGACGAAGACCTTCCGGATCTCTTCGGACGAGACCCCAGCTCGTGCGATCCCGTCGAGCAGCGCTGTCCGGCAGGTCGTCGGGCCCGTCTCGATGAGTGCGTGCCCCTCCTCGAGAGGGAGGAGGTACGCCGCAACGAGCCCTTCGGTGTCGCGGAAGTCGAGGTCGAGCAGCAGCCGGTCGTCCCCCAGCTCGATGACCCGGGGCGCCGCCATCGCCCGTCTACCGCCCGAAGAGGAACGGAGTACCGCGCGACATCGCGAGGATCATGATCCCGGCGAGCGCCGCCAGCGCCACGAACGCTGCCGCCCAGTATGCCTTCCCCCATCGGAACACCTTCGCCCCGTCGAGCGGTCCGAGCGGCACGAGGTTGAAGACGCCGAACCAGGCGTTGATGAACGCGAGGAAGAGGAGGGCGCCGGTGAGGAAGGAGCGGGTGGAGAACGTGGCGACCGCGGCGCCGAAGAACACGAGCGACCAGACGGCGTTGGACGCAGGGCCCGCGAGCGCGGTCCGGCCCCAGCCCGAGCGCTCGGAGTAGTCCATTCCGCCGACGAGGGTCGCTCCGGGCGCGGCAAAGATGACGCCCGCCGCGTAGGCGAGGATCACCGAGAAGACGAGCCCGAACCAAGAGAGCCGGAACTCCGCCCAGTAGCCGAGGCGCTGCGCGACCGCCTTGTGAGCGAGCTCGTGCCCCAGGAAACCGGTCAGGCCGGCGGCGGCCGCGACCAGGACGATCCCGACCGACGCCGATCCTAGGAACGAGTCGACGGTGTCGCCGTAGATCGCGCCGAACCCGATGAGGAGGAGAACCATGTCGAACGTCAGAACGACGAACGCGGTCAGGATCTGCCATATCTCGGTGCGCGAGGTGGTGTGACGCGCGAGCGGAGGTCGTGCGTAGGTCCACTGATACTGGTACGTCGGGCCCCCGCTCATCCGGCCACCTCCGGGCCCGAGGCGGGCCAGGGTTCGACAGGCATCGGTGCAGCCCACTCGGGGCCGGCGGCGATAAGGTGGTGGAGCAGTTCGACGCCGTCGGCCAGACGGGGGCCCGGCCGGCTGAAGTACGCCTCGTCGGCGAGGAACACCCCGCGCGACCCCGCGGCCCCCTCGACCTCGCGCGAGAGGCTTTCGAGGTCGAGCTCGTGACGGGTCCGTTCGACCGGAAAGCTACACGGGCTCAGCACGACGAGATCCGGCGCGAGGGACCGCAGCTCGGGCCAAGTGACGCGGACCCCGGGCTCGCCGTCGGCGCCGGCCACGGGCGTGCCGCCGGCCCGCCGGATCATCTCGGGCACCCAGAGTCCCGCGACGATCGGCGGGTCGAGCCACTCCACGACCGCGACGCGGGGCCGGGGGCCCGACGCGGGCGTCGCAGCGCTCCGTCGCCTAAGGTCGGAAACGAGCGATCGCCCCCGCGCCGGGTCGTGAACGGCGTCCGCGACGGTGTCCACGCTCGCCCAAACGTCGCCGAGCGTCCGCGGGGTCAGGGAGACGATCCGGGGGGCGATACCCGCTCGGGAGCAGGCGTCCGCGACCTCCGCATCGGTCACCGAGCAGACGCCGCAGAGGTCCTGGGTGAGAAGGAGGTCGGGCCCGAGATCGCGCAGGAGCGGCACGTCGAGAACGTAGAGGCTCTCGGCCGCCCGCCGGGCGGCCGTGACCCGGGCATCGATCTCGGCGGAGGGCCGGTCGACTTCGAGCGTCCGCGGCCGCATGACCGCGGGAAGTCGCGAGACGCTGGCCGGGTAGTCGCACTCGGCGCTTCGCGCGACGAGCTCGCCCTCGTGACCGAGAGCGCAGACGATCTCGGTCGCACTGGGAAGGACGGACGCGACCCGCATCCAACAACCGGGCGATTCGACGCGGAGCCGGCCTACTTACGTTTGCGGTTGCGCGATGCCCGCGGGGGGGCGCGCGGCGGCGACGACTTGGGGGTGCGGGCGCGCGTCGGCGGTACGGACTTCGGCCGGGTCGGAGCGCGTCTTGCCGGGGGGGCCACGGCGTCCATCGCCGGCTCCGGCGGAGGGGGCGGTGGAAGCCCCAGGTGCTGGCAGAGGGCGACCTCCCGCTCGTAGGAGAGGCCCAGAGTGCGCGCCTCCTTCCGTTCGCGGCGCGCCTCGGGGAGATGGCCGGTCCTTTCGAGCGCCACCGAGCGCAGGAACCGCAGCGAAGGGTCCTCGGGGGTGGCCCGCAGCATCGCCTCGATCTCCACGCGCGCGCTCGCCCAGTCGCCGAGATCGACGAGCGCCGCCACGAGGTGGGCCCGCACCTCCGTCCGTGCTTCGTCCTCTTCGAGAAGTGTCCGGTAGATCGCGACCTCCTCCTTCGGCTTCGCGCGGGCGCCGAGCACCGCGGCCTTTCCGAGTCGAGCGTCGACGTCCGCGGGGCGGAGGACGAGCACGTCGTCGAACGCGCGTTCGGCGTCCTCGGTGAGTCCGAGCCCGAGCAGCGACCGTCCGATCCCGATCCGTGCCGGCAGGAATCCCGGCTTGAGGTCCGAGGCCTGACGGTAGAACCGCAGCGCGAGCGCCGGTACCCCCCAGTCCAGCCAGGTGCGGGCGCGGTGCACGATCGCGTCCAGGTGCTGCGCGCTCGGGAGGAGCCGCTTCGCCTCGGCCGCCGAGGGACGAGGGCCTTCGCCGAGCATCGTCTCGAGGCCGAGCTGGCGGGCGAGCTCCGCGAACCGGGCCCCCTCGACGAGCGTCCCTCCGCCGCGAACCACCTCCTCGGCCAACGCGAGCGGCAGATGACCCGGACTGAGCACGACGAGGTGTTGCGGGAGCTGCTTCTCGCCGCTGACGAGCCGGCCGATATCGGCCAGCGAGATCTGCGTCGGGTCCTCGAGGAACGCGTACAGGAACCCGTCGCCCGTCCGCAGCAGCACGCCCTCGGGCGTGGGCTTGGCGGCATCGAGCCGCTGCCCCATCGCCTGCACGATC
>JASHSX010000162.1 GCA_030040865.1 Thermoplasmata archaeon
ACCGGACTCGGCGTCCGCCGGGGCGCGTCCTGCTCTCGCAACCGCGAACCGACGCCTTCCCAGATCGGTAGTCGCGCGTCCTCGGCCCGGGCGAACACGATCCCTTCCGATCCGGGTACTGCCGCGCCCGCCGCTCGGGCCGACTCTGCGCTCAGCCCCTCGAGCGCGTGCCGGGAGATGAGGTGACCGAAGGCCCATCGCCGACGCAGCGCGAGATCCGTGAAGTGGGGGGCATAATGGCCACCTCCCACCGCCAGGGCGACGCGGTCTCCGGCCGCCGCGGGGAGCTCCGCCAGCACGTCCGCGAGGACCCGAACCGCGGGCTCGGGCGGCACCGAGGCGGCCCCGTAGCCGATCTCCGCGAAGAACGCCGGTACCTCAAGGTAGGGGCCATGGTGCGTCGCCTCGTACGTGGCGGTCAGCCCGACCGACGGGGCCGACTCGGCTAGCATACGGAGCGCACCCACCATCAGCTCCGGATCCGAGGGCACCCAGGAAGCGGACCGACCCCCCACCTCCGCTTCGATACCGGGATTGCCGAGCGGATGTACGGCGAAGCACTCGACGTTCTGTTCGCTCCGATGCACCGACGGGAACACGAGGGTGATCGGGGAATCGCGCAACGACGCCGGGAGGCGTGCATCGAGGCCTTCGTCGTGGATATGGAGCGGGGCCCGTTTCAGCAGGAGAGCCTTGGGCGAGAGACGCCGAATCGGCGTGCCGTCCACGAATCCGTCCGCCGCCGGTGGCACCCCCCACCGCTCGGCCACGCGCGCCGCGACCGGGTCGGACTCGGAAACTACCAGGAGGTAGAGGGCCGGCACGGCGTTTTCCGACATCTATACTCGCGATTCACCGCCACGGGGCGAGACCGCGAGCGCGAGCTCCCGCAGTCTATCAGGCATCGGGGTCGCTCGGCCATTCCCGAGCCACGGTCTCGACCTCCCGAAAGACACGGAGCAGATTGCCGCCCAGGATCTTACGACAATCGTGGTCAGAGTAGCCCCGATCGAGGAGGGCCTGCGTGATCTTAGGCAGGTCGGCCGCCGAGTCGACCCCTTCCGGCAGCTGGCCGTGAACCCCATCGAAATCCGATCCGAGTCCAACGTGCTCTACGCCGGCCACGCGAGCGAGGTGGTCGATGTGGTCGATCAGTACGGCCAGCGGGGGCCGAGGGATCCGATCCATGAACTCACGATGGATCCTCTGCTTCTCGGAGTGGGCCAGCTCGCGGCCCGCTGCCTTCTCGGCTTCCTCGGCGTCAGCGACGGCTCGATCCCGTTCTGTCCCGATCGCGCGAAGAGCGTCCCGATAGGCCTGGGAGAGGAAGCCGGAGAAGAAGTTTACGTGGACCACGCCCCCTTCGGAGTCGGCGCCGCCGGACGCGGCCAAGGCTCGGACCATCTCGTCGGTCATGTTGCGAGGATGGTCGCATAGGGCCCGCGCGCTGGAGTGCGAGGCGATCACAGGGGCCCGACTGACCTCGAGGGTGCGATAGAACGTGCGATCGGCTACGTGGGAGATGTCCACCATCATGCCAAGGCGGTTCATTTCGCCGACCACGGATTCGCCGAACTGAGTAAGCCCCCGCTCGGTGTGCGGCACCTTTGGATCGTCGAGGTCTCCCGAGGAGTCCGCCCAGTCGTTAGAGTTCGACCACGTCAACGTCATGTAGCGCACGCCAAGGGCGTAATACTGGCGGAGCAACGCGAGCGAATTCTCGATCGAGTGGCCGCCCTCGATCCCCATCAGGGCTGCGAACCGGTGGTCCCGGTGGGCAGCCTCGATTCCGTCGGCAGAATCCACGAGGGCCATCCGATCCGAATGCCGGGCCACCTGCCGCCGGACGGAGTCGATGAGCTCGAGCGTGCGACGCGCGTACCGCCCCTGATAGACTGTGGGCTCGACCCAGATCGAGAAGAACTCCGCGTCCAGGTTTCCCGCGCGAACGGAATCCAGGTTGAGCTGGCCACGACCGAGCGGATCGGAAAAGTTGAACCGATCGTCCAGGAAGCGCTGGGGAGTGTCCGCGTGCGTGTCGATGACGAGGGCGGCTCGATGGACTGGATCGGTTGCCGAAACCTTCCGTCGCTCCGTTGGCACCCCTCGGATGTCACTCCGGTCCGGGTTAAAATCGAGTTCGAGCGGGTCCCTCGGACTTCACCCACCCCTTCGGGCGCCGCGAAACGTCGGTTGACGGATCCGCGAACTCCGGCCGAGCGGGGATTCCCGGCGAGAAATGTGTCCGAGCGGGCATCACCGAGCTCGGGCCCACTTCGATTTCGAGTTGGCGGGAGAGCCGACCGCAGTCGACCGGGGAACCGAGGCCGGATCGTCCAACTCCGGGGGAAGACCGTTCCTCGGCGCCCGACAGACCCCGCCCTCGACCATGCGCGGGATCACCGACCCGGTCGGTCTAGGAGTCTTCGGGTCCCCCGCTCACCGGCTCGCCGTCTGTCGACTCGACGGGCGTTTCTGGACCGTCGGCCATCGTACCCCCGGTGCGTCGCCGGCGAAGCGCGAGCAGCCCCACCGTTGCCGCGATGACTGCCACCGCTCCAGCGAGGGCGACGATCTCGGCCGGGTTCGTCCCCGACGACACACCGGAGTTCGGACTCGTAACCCCGACAACGACCGTTTTCTCCACCGAACCGCCTACCGTGTCGTTGACCCAAACCGTGACCGTGAAATTCCCGGCCGACCCGTAGGTGTGGCTCACCGTGGCTCCGCTCCCGGTCGAGCCGTCCCCGAAGGTCCACGCGTAGTGCAGGGAACCCGTTCCCCCACTCCCGCTCGCGCTGAACGTCACATTCTCTCCGACGGTCACGGTGCTCGCCACGGACGTCACCGTTGCCGAGACCGGTGGGTTCACTGTCACGACCAAACCGGTCGACTCCGCGGTCTCTCCGTTCGAGTCCGTAACTTTGACCTTCGCGTAGGAGTAAGTACCGCCCTGAGTGGGCGTGCAACTGACCGTCGCGGAGGTACCGCTACAGCCCACGGGGAGACCTGACCAGGAGAATGTGTCGCCCCCCGATCCCGAGGTCACCGTCGCCGCGTACGTCACCATCTGACCGAGGTCGAGCGTGACGGAACTCACCGTCACGCGCACCGTGGGGTCGTCGTAGGTGGTAAAGTTCAGGGCGGCGCTGGTGGCCGTATCATTGTTCTCATCCGTCACAGCCACCGAAACTGAGTAGACTCCAGCGCCTGAGATCGTGCAGCTGACCTCGGGATCCGAGATACCCGCCGGACATCCGCTCGGCAGCCCGCTCCACGAATAGAGGTAAGGTCCGGGCGCACCCTTCCCGGCAATGACTGAGAACGTCACGGACTGTCCCACATCGGCAGAGCCTACACTTGCCGCGGGCGCACTTGCCGTGGGGTCTGGATAAACAACAAACGTGAGGGGCGGGCTTGCCGGCGACACCACTCCGTTCGAGTCCGTCGCCGTTGCCGAGATATTGTACGTACCCGCAGGAAGCTCCTTTCCTGCGCACAACACCGTCGAATTGCCTCCCGTGCACCCCGGCGGCAATCCCGTCCAATTATACGCGGAGTACG
>JASHSX010000163.1 GCA_030040865.1 Thermoplasmata archaeon
GCCGCCGTTCCAGACCTGGCCCGACGCGGTGACCGGCGTTCCGCCGATCGAGCTGTCGTACAGGACGGCCACGGGACTACCCCGTGTCGTCGAGGCCCCAGCGGCACCCGTTGACGTTCAGGGTCGCGCCGCTCCAGGTGCCCTCGGCGAGCGCGCCGATCAGGACCTTGAGCAGCTGGCCGGTGAACTTGATCCCCGTCGCCGGGCTCTGGTCGAACTCGGCGAAGTAGCCGGTCACGTTCGCGACGAAGCCCGGGCCGCCCCCGCACACGAAATCGTCGGGGACGGCGAACGGTTCGTCCATCGTCGGCTGTGGCAGACCGGCCCGCTGGACGTGCGTGACGTCGAAGGTCCCGCCGTCCGAGTTCGCCTGGATCAGGTTCGGCTGGCAGCCCGTGCCCGCGACGCCGGGGCCGGGGTACCAGTCGTCGGTCCAGACGTCGACGGTCGGGTTCTGTGCGTTCCCCGTCTTGCTCCGGAACCAGGTCAGGGATCCCTGGAACCCCGTCCCGGGACCGGTCATGCCGCCCTCGATCCGGAAGATCCAGTCGATCCCGGCGACCGGCCCCTCCGTCGTGATCAGGTTCGCGCCGGGATTCGAGAGGAGGGCCGTGCCGTCGGCGAGGGTGAAATCGTACGCGCGGAACTGGACGATCGCCGTTCCGCCCTCGGGCCGCACCGTCGTTCCGGCCGTGACGACCGCCTGCCGCGTGAACGGGATCCCGTCCGGGTAGATCCCGCCCTGCTCCAGGTAGTCGGCGAAGTCCGCGAGCGTCATCCGTAGAACTTCCCATACCACTTCCAGGTCGGCGAGCCGGTGTACGTGAGCCGGATCTTCCCTCCCGGCTCGACGGTGTAGTGGTAATCGACCAGGACGCTCACCGTGAACGACGTCAGCGTCCCGACCGGGTCGGTGATGCCGACCGCCGTGATCCCCGAGCCGACGCCGGAGATGTAGACCTCGACCGGGAAATCGGCCGTGTTCGTCGCATCGGATCCGGACGATGGCACGCCCGGCGTCGACGCCTGCCAGCCTTGCGGGGCGTTCGTCAGGAACGAGGCCTCCGTCTGCGCGCCCTGGTAGATCGGCCGCGACGCCAGGATCACGCCGAGCGGCGCGACCCCGAAGAGCGGCGTCGGATTGTTCGTCGACTTCAGGAACCGGCACTTCCCCGAGATGTACGCCTCGCTGGTCCCCTCGTTCCCGACGAGGTAGCCGGTCGGCGCGGTGCCGGAGGAGATCTGGTAGTCGCCGCCGAGGAAGTAGTAGTACGTGTTCACCACCGAGTTGAAGTTCTGGATCAGCGGCAGAGGGATCGCCGATCGCGCGTTCCAGTACGCTCCGATCAGGACGACCTTCATCGGGATCGCCAGCACGTCGTTCGCCGCCCCGGATCCCCAGAGGATGCAGCTGGGGATCGTTCCGGCGTATCCCGAGGGGACCGGGCCGAAGATCGTGCCGAACAGGAGGACGGTCTGGCCGCCGAACCGGGCGAACCGATAGTCGCCGCCCCAATCCACGACGGTCGAGACCGGCGAGACGTTCGAGAAGGTCCCCTGGGTGAAACAGTCCCGGGCGACGGCGCCGCCCATGCCGTCCAGGCAGAGATCGCAGTCCGTCGCGGGCGAGGACGTGCTCACCGCGTACGTCTCGACGTTCTCCAGGTGGGGCTGCTGCTGCCCGGCCTCGGCGTACCCGAGCCCATTGTTCGGGTCGCTCGAGTAGTCGACGAACCGGGCCCACTGATTGCTCGCCGTCGCGACCTCGTTCCGGACGCTGAGCCCGAAGCAGCCGCCGGTGACGACCGACCCGTTCGGCTTGATGTTCAGGACCAACCAGGAGAGGCCGATCGCCAGCGAGGGGGCGCCGGCGGAGTACGTGAGCGTCAGCGTCTGGCCCGGCGCGACGCAGACGCAGATCGCGCCAACATACGCGTTCCAGGCGGTCGCGGTCGATCCGGACCCGGTCGGTGCCTGGACCGCCGTGCCCCCGACCTCGATCGGAGTGCCGGACCAGGTGCAGCCGTTCGTCCCGATCGTGACCATGACCGCGTACGCGTTCCCGTTCGTGTACGTGTAGGGCGATCCTCCGCTCGTCGGCGCCGGGATCGTGAGCGCCGTCGAGCCGAACAGCTGGCAGTCCGTCGCCTCGGGACCGGCGCCCTCGATCCGCTGGTACAGGCTCTGGATCAGGATCGGCACCGGCGTCGTGCCGCTGTTCCAGAAGCGGAAGGATCCCGCCTGGAACTTGAGCAGGGCGGGCCGGTTCGCGTTGAACGGGGATCCCGAGGTCACGCCCGCGCACCAGTTGAGCGCCGCCTGGAGCGCGGCGGCGCAGTCGGTCCCGAGGGTGTCGCCGGGCGTCGGGTTCGTCCCGGGGTCGAAGTTGCAGCCGGATCCGGCGTACGAGCCGATCGTCACCGCCGGGCCGCCGCGAACGGATCCGTACGTGGGACTCAGGGTCCCGTACATCCCGCCGGGACCGATCGCACGCCGGTTGCCCCGGATCCTTCGGCCGAGCCTCAGTCGCACGACTCGGGCTCCCCGCCGTACGAGATCGCCAGCGTCGTCTGGTTGCCCTTATCGTTGATCCCGACGTCGCCGGGCACGACGTTCTCCAGGATGACGAACCCGCCCGGGTTCCCGCCGGAGCCCGGCGGCAGCGGGACCTGGGCCTGGCCGCGAGGCCCGACGTACACGGTGTTCGACTGCCCGGTGTTGATGATCAGGATCGCCTTCGTGAACACGTCGGGGAGCCAGACGCCCTGCTTCAGGTTCTTGATTGTGACCATGCCGGCGGCGCCCGGGGTGGTCAGCGGGAACGCATCGCCCTTGAGTCGGCTCCGGTACGTCACCCGATCGTGCCCCCCATCAGAGGGTCACGCCCTCAGGTCGATCGCCGGCTGATGATCCCGCCCGCGGTGCCGCCCGAGCCGAGAGGGCTCGCGATCCCGCGGCCCCCGCCCGTCGACACCTGGCTGCCGGGTCCCGAGACGCCCGGAGGGCTCGGGGTCGAGCCGCCCTGGCCTGCCCAGGTGACGCCGCCGCTCGGCGTCACGGTCCCGACCTGGTTGGTCGCGGGCGGCGCCGCCGTCGGCGCGGGGGTCGGCGAGGAGAGGACGTCCTGGCCGCCCGCGCACTGCAGGTAGCCGATGAAGTGGGTCGTCGCCGAGGCGAACGTGAGCTGGAAGATCCCGAACGCCTGCTGGTTGCCCATGATCACGAAGCCGTTCCCGGTCGTGTAGGTCGTCCCCGCGACCGGGGCGACCGCGGCCGCACCCAGCTCGACGACGCTGGTCGCCGTCGACGTGACCAGGACGAAGCCCGTCACCGTCTGGATGTAGACCTGGGTGATCGTGGTCGAGCTCTCGCCCTGCATGAACACCGCGTCGGGCGAGATCGCCTGGGGCACGTAGTTCGTGACCGTCTGGAGGCCGCTGCCGAGGGACGCGGTCTTCTCCTCGTTGAACACGACGACTCCGCTCCAGCTGGAGCTCACGATGTACGACGTGATCGACGTGTAGCTGAACGTCACGCCCGAGGACCAGATGTTCGTCACCGCCCCGGGGAGCTGGAACTGGACGACCGCCGCCGTCCCGCCGATCGGGACGTATAGCGTCACCGAGTAGTTCGACGTCGACGCGCTCGCGAAGGTCGTGTTCGCCGCGATCGTGAACGACGTGTTCGTCACGACGGCGTAGATGAACTCCGCGAACTGGCGCGTGAGGGTCTGGCCGCGCTGCGCGCCGCCCGAGGCCGCCGAGACGGTGATCGTCCCGCCGCCGCCGATGAACGGATCCAGCTGGTCGGTCCCCGCCGTCGGGGACTCCGCGCCCGTCGCCGTCGCGACGCCGACGAAGTTGAAGAACGCGCCCAGGACGTACGGGTTCCCGCCGCGGGGCGTCATGGAGAAGTACTGCGTGACCTGGCCCGCGGAGAGGCCGTTCGTCTGCTGCTCGCCGAACGCCGGCGCGCCCGCGTTGAGGATGAACGCTTCGCGGTAGGTCTGCAGCGACATGGCTCAGCTCGTCGCCGCGATCTTGCCGAGCGCTCCGTTGTTCACCTTGCCGGCGAAGCCCGCGGGGACCTCGCCCAGGGCGAAGCCCGCGAAGAGGGTCGCGATCGGGCGGAGGATCCACTTCCCCTCCTTCGGGATCGACTTCGAGCCCGAGGCCGCCCAGAGGCCGCCCGCGATCGCGCCCCAGATCAGGACCGCGAACGCGACGGCG
>JASHSX010000164.1 GCA_030040865.1 Thermoplasmata archaeon
GAGCGGGCCGCGCTCACAGCCGCCGAGGGGTACCTCACGCGGCGGTTCGGGTTCCGTGCCGTCTCGGTGCTCGACGAAAGCGAGGCCGAGGGCGAGGACCCCCTGGGCCGCCGCGATCGTGCGCGGCCGGGCCGCCCGGCGTTCTACCTGAGTCGACCCGGCGAGCCTCGGCCGAGCTAGCCGCGCCGTCCCGCGGCCGCTCGGCGCCGCCGCGCCGGACGCGTCCGGCGCGAGGGGCGGCGGTCCCGAAAGTTGAGATGCATCCGGGACGGCGTCGGGTGCGCGGAGACCGTCCGGTACTTCGCGGAGGACTTGGCGCCGTAGCTCCGGGCGACCGGGCCCGAGATCTCGAAGTAGATGAGCTGGCCGACGGGCATCCCCGCGTAGATACGGACCGGGAGCTTGACGCTCATCTCGAGCGTCCAGTAGTTGCAGAACCCCTCGTCCCCCTTGCCCGCGGTCGAATGGATGTCGATGCCGAGCCGACCGACGCTCGACTTCCCTTCGAGGAACGGCACGTAGCCGTGCGTCTCCGTGTACTCCTCGGTGACACCGAGGTAGAGCTGCCCCGGCACCAGCACGTACCCTTCCGGCGGGATCCGGAACTCGCGGACCCGGTTGGGCGCTCGCGCGTCGAGCGCGGGCGCCTCGTAGACGGAGAGGTACGGGCCCAGGTGGACGTCGTAGGAGTTGGTGCCGAGGGACTCCGGACGGTACGGGCGGATCACGATCCGCCCCGCGCGCATCGCGTCGCGGATCGTGACGTCCGAGAGGATCATGCGCGACCTCGGCGCCGAGCCGGCCGCGATATTTAAGAGGCGGGCGTTCCGGCACCGTTCTCGAGGAGGAGCGAGGCGTACCCGACGACGTCGCGCATCGGCGCTGCCTCCCCGGAGTGCCCCCACTTGAGCAGGCGTGCCGAGAGCGTCTCGCCCGAGAGCGCGAACAGCAGCACCGTCGTCGGCGCGATCCCGCACATCGAGATGTCGTTCCCGACCACGGTCTCGTAGAGGGCGCGGGGGTCACGGGCCTCGATCGCGGCGATCGCCATCCGGTCGAGCCGCTCGGCCGTGGCTACCGGCACGTAGTGCGAGAGGTCGGTGGAGGCGAGGAGCAGCACGTCGCGGCCGGCGATCGCCTCGCGGACGGCGCGGCCGACCTCCTCGAGATAGTCGGCCGGTCCGAACGGCACCTGGAGCGCGGCGAACCGGGGGTGCGGGAGGACGTACTGCAGGAACGGCAGCTGGACCTCGATGGAGTGCTCCGCCGCGTGCGCGGACTCCTCGACCGCGAGCGGGGGCCGGTCCAGCGCGCGGACGAGGGCGTGGTCGACCGGAACCTGCCCGAGCGGTGTGGTCCAGGGCCGGTTCGAGAGCGCCGGTCCGCGTCCCGCCGCGTGGTGGTCGACGCCGAGGATCAGGACGGTCTCCGGCGGAGGCTGGGCGGCGATGCGGGCATACGCGAGAGCGGCGATCGGTCCCGAGAACTCGTATCCCGCGTGGGGAACGACCGCGGCCCGGATCGTGCGCGCTCCGGACCGATGGCGCGGCGGGAGGTCTCCCGGTCCCCGCTCGGAGCGGAAGCACGCCTCGACCTGGCGGGCGAGCGTCGAGCCGTCGTCCGCGTAGAACTGTCCCGCGACCGCCGGGCGCCGCGCCTCCGCCGGCATTTCGCATCAGGCCGTCGAGAGCTCGCTCACGAGTCCCTTCGCCACGTCCTCGGTGATGCGGGTCCGGGCGCTCGGGTGGAACGGGTTCGTCTCCCCGTAGCGCGGGATCACATGGAAGTGGGCGTGAAAGACGATCTGTCCGGCCCGCGCCCCGGCGTTGAGCGCCACGTTGTAGTCGGAGGTGAGACGCTCGGCGCGGCGGCACATCGTGTCGAGCGTCGCGATGAGCCGGGTCTGGTCGTCGAACGGAAGGTCCGTGAGGCGGGGGCCGTGTCGCTTCGGGATCACGAGCAGGTGGCCCCGCGTGAACGGGAACAGGTCGAGGAACGACATCGTCGAGTCGTCCTCGTAGACGATGTACGCGGGGGCGGTGTGGTTCGCGATCCGGCAGAAGATGCAGTCGGTGCCGGGGTCGTCGCCCGCCGTAGGCATGCGCCGGCCGGGAGCGATGGCCGGACTAAAGGTTTGGCCCGGCCGGCCGCGGCCGTGGGCTTCTTTAGCAGTCCGCCGCTCGGTACGTCGTGAAGTTCTCGGGAGCGGCGGCGGTGGCCGTCGCCGTCCTCCTCCTCGCGAGCGCCGGTGCGGTGGCGCAGGGCACGGACCGGGCGACCCACGCCTCGGCCTCTGCGGTCCCGCTCGCGACGGACATCACGCCGGTCCCGGCGGGGACCGCTCTTGGCGCCCTACCGGCGGAGACCCCTCTCTCGATCACGCTCACGCTCCGCGGCGAGGACCCGGCGGGACTCTCGAGCTTCCTTACGAGCGTGGAGTCTCCCGGCTCCCCGCTGTACCAGCACTTTCTGACGGCCGCCCAGTTCGAGACCGACTTCTCTCCCACGGAGGCTACGGCCGATCGCGCCTCGGCCTTCCTCGCGGCGGCGGGAGCGCGATACCTCGTCGTCGCGCCCGACCGGCTCACCGTGACCGCGGTGCTCCCCGCCGGCGAGGTCGCCGCGCTGTTCGGCGTCTCGTTCGTCGAGGTCGGGAGCGACCGCGGGACGCCCGTCTACACGGCCACCGGCGCTCCCTCCGTGCCGGGCACGCTCGCCGGGCTCGTGACCGGAGTCGGAGGATTATCGAACATCGACAACTCCCGGCTCTCGCTCAACCTCGACCTCGGGGAGACCGACCGATCGGGGACGTCGGCCGGCGTTCCGGAGTACCTCAGCGGCAACACCTCGGGGGCCCAGTGGTTCATCGGTTCGGACTACACGCAGGTGCTCGGGGCGAGCGACCTCTTTCCGGGTTCGTCGACCCCGAACGCGACCTACCCGACGCATGTCGCGATCGCGACCCTTCTCGCGAGCGGATACAACGAGTCGACGGACACGAACCTCGCGCCGTGGGACCCGACCGCGATCGGCTGGTACCTCAACCACACGCTCGGGCCGGGCTGGCCCGTCTCGAACGTGACGGGAGTGCCGATCACCCTTGACGGCGTGACGCCTCCCCCCCCGGGTCCCACGTCGTCGCTGGGGGACGACTCGCTCGACCAGATCGAGAACTCCCTGGACCTCGAGATGGCCGGAAGTATGGCGCCCGGCGCTCCGCTCTACAACTTCTACTTCGCCGGCAGCCTCCTCGAGAACTCCGCGAGCGACATCGCGGACGATTTCGCGACGGAGCTGTCGGACGCGCTCTCGTACTCCTACGGCGCGGCCCGCCTCGGTGCCGTGAGCGCCTCGTTCGGCCTTCCGGACCTGAACGACTCGGCGTGGAACGCGGCGCTCTCCATGGCCGCCGCCATGGGGGTCACGGTCGTGGTCGCGAGCGGCGACCAGGCGAACGCGCCGGACGATCTCACCGGCCGCGACGCGGGGCCGTGGCCGACCTGGCCCGCGACGGCGACGTTCAACAGCTCCGGCGCGGTGGCCGTCGGCGGCGTCACGGTGAACGTCACCGGCGAGCCCGCCGGGTGGTACAACGCGAGCGGCTTCGTCATCCTCTTCGACGCGAACATCACCGGTATCGAGAGCCTGACGACCTGGTACGACGGGGATCTCCCCGGCGGCGGTATCGCCGGGAGCGAGGGCGGGATGAGCGAGGTCTTCCCCGAGCCGTACTGGCAGTTCCACTCCGCGGCCCAGCCGGCGATCGCGAACGCGACCTCCCAGCAGGGGCTCTCGACGCTGATGCGGGCCGAGCCGGACATCGCGTTCCCCGGGAACTACACGATCGTCGCCGACGCGTCGAACAGCACGGGCGCCGTCTTCGGGGACGTCCTCGCCGGCACGAGCGTCGCCGCACCGTGCTTCGCCGGATTCCTCGCCGACGAGATCGCGGTGCGCAGCGGGAACTCGATCGGAACGAACTGGAGCTCGTTCGGCTTCCTGGACCCCTCGCTCTATCGCGCCGAGAGCTACTTCGCCCAACACCCCGCCGCGACGGGCAATCCGGTCTACGACGTGACGGTGGGTTCGAACTACGTCTTCTCGGCCGGCCCGGGCTGGGACGCGACGACCGGGTGGGGCGTGCCGATGGCCGTCCCGTTCCTGACCGCCATGGCGAACCGGACCCTCGTCAACTACACGTACACGGGTCCAACGCCCGGGGTCCCGGCCCACTCGTCGCCCACCATCCCGTGGGCCGAGATCTACGTGATCTTCGGGGTCGGGGTCACCGTCGCGGTCGTGATCGTCATCGCCGTGGGGCGACGACCGGCGCGCGCCTCTCCCACCCCCGCCGTGCCGTGGGGCGCTCAAGCCGGGGGAGCTGCGTCGACGCCCGGCGCCCCATACGCCGGGCCGACGTTCCTCTGCCCGTACTGCGGCGCCGTGCGGCCCGCGGAACCGGTCCGGTGCCCGAACTGCGGGGCGCTCTAGCCTAGGCGGGGGGCGCGGGAGGGGCCGATGCGGCCGCCTCGGCCGGAGGGTCCTCGGAAGGCCCGTCCGGTACTTCCGGAAGCGGTACCCCCTCGGCGGACGCCTCGGACTCGCCCGGCGCTGGGGCGGTGGCCGGGGACGGCACCCCGAGCTTCACCTCGAGGAAGCGCCGGATCTCCTCGGGCCGGGTCGAGGCGAGGCCGAAGTACTCCGCGAACCGTCGGGTCGTCGTGAGCTCGAGGGTGGAACCTTTCGGATCGGTGGCGACGAGGCCGAGACCCCGGAGCCGCTGGACCTCCTCGTAGGCGACGTCCCCGATCATCCGGACCAGATTGCTCTGGAGGATCGGCTGGTGGTAGGCGACGAGCGTGAGCGCCTTCAGGGTACGTGGGGCCATCTCGACCGGCGTCACCGCGTGGACGGTCGGAACGAACCGCTCCTGGAGCTGGAGGGCGTAGCGGTCTCCGACCCGACGGACCTCGAGCGCCGACTGGCGGTGCGCGTACGTCTGCTCCAGCGTTCGGACCGCCTGCTGCACCGGCCGGAAGTCGTCCGTGCCGAGCGCCGCGGTGAGCTCCTTCACGCTGAGCGGCTTCCCCGCGGCGAAGAGGATCGCCTCGACCTGGAAGACCAGGTCGTCGAGTTTCGAGGGCATGGGACCGTCAGTGCGCCTCCTCCACGACCGGGTGCCGCTCTTGGGCCGTGCGGACCAAGAGGAGCGGCGACTCCGCGAGGAGCTCCTGGCGGAGCTCGACCGACCGTTCGCGGGCGAGGAACAGGACCGCGAGGAAGAGCGCCACGAGCCGGTCGCGGCCCGAGTGGGGGTTCCACAGCGAGAGGAACGGGAACTCCTCCCCGACGGGGTGGCGCGCCGTCGCCTCCCACGCGTCGGAGAGATCGAGCTCGGGGATGTCGCCGTGCACGAGCACCTCGGGAGGGGCCCGCTGCTCCTCGCGGAGCCGTTCGCGCAGCTCCTG
>JASHSX010000165.1 GCA_030040865.1 Thermoplasmata archaeon
GCCGCCGCTGCCCGCCCCCGAGGCCCCCGGCGCTCACCTTGCCCGAGCGGAGCAATCCGGTCCACCGCCGGACGGCGGGTCGATCCCGATGAGCCCCGCTTCGCCGGAGTCCGGACCGGACCGCTCGGAGGAGTCCTCGTCCGCCGCAGTCGGGCCGATGGGCTCCCCCGCGATTGAACCGCCCGCGGAGCCCGTGCCCGAGGTGGTCGATGATACGGCCGAGGCGTCCGAGGCACCGCCCGAGAGAGCCGTGGAGCCCGCGCCTTCGCCCTCAGCCGTCTCGGAAACAGCTTCGGCGGTCGCCCCAACTTCGGACGAGCTCCCGACACCGATGGGTGAGGCATCCCCCGTGAGCGAGCCCGAGTCGCGGCTGGCTCCTCCTGATCTCGAAACCACGATGGGGGGCCCCGCGCCCCCCCAGGAAACCGCACCCTCCGGGGCGGCTCCTGAGGAGAATCCCTTGGGCTCGGAACCGGTCGCCGACGCACCGGCTCCGGTGGCAGACCCCACCCAGCTGCCGACCACTCCCCCGACCCCCGATGCTCCAGATTCCGGTTCCGAACACGGGCCGGCCCCCCTTGCCGAGGTGCCGCCCGAAATCCCCCGCGTCGGGGACTCGCCGCCTATAGCCTCCCCGGCGGCGGCAGAAGCCGCTGACGCGGCCGGCGGGGGCGAGGACGGCCCTCCGGCCGTGGACCTCTCTCCATCGGGCGACGTTCCCGCCCCCGAGTCGCCGGCTCCGGAGAAATTGGAGGCGCCGCCGCCGGAGACAGCGAACGTTGCGGCCGACGCGGGCGATCCCGTTCTCGAGGATTCGTTCGCTCCGCCCACCGGAGTCGCCCCTGCGCCGCTGTCCCCACCGGCCGTACCTGCTGAGCCCGACGTCACCATCGCTCCGGTCACTTCGCCGACCGACCCCGCTGCCTCACCCGAGGAAGTCATCGAACGGAGTGCACCCCCGGAGCCCTCATCGGACCCTACACTACCCGAACCCGATGATTCCGACGGGGCGGCGACCGATTCGGCGCCGGCCGGCGCGAGTCCGGAGGTCGAACTCCCGCCCGTTGCTGATCCGCTGACGGCCCCACAAGAGGGCTCGAATCCCGAGGGCGAAGGCGCGGAGGCGCCCTTGGCGGAGCCGAGCCTGGCCGCCGATTCGCCGCAGTCCCCACCGCAACTCGTGCCGTCGTCGGTCCCGCCCGAGCCACCGGACCCTTCCGCAGAGAGTGACGACGTCATGCCGTCTCTTTCCGATCCTCCCGCGGCCGCGGCCGAGACCTTGGCGCCCCCGGCTTCTGCCCCCGATCCGCTCTCCGAGGCCGAGCCCCCGGCGAGGAGCGCGACGGAAGCGCCCATCCCCGAAGCCTCCTCGGCACCGCCCGCCGAGGAACCGGCGCGGGCGCCTGTTGAACCTGCTCCGATCGCGCCGCCCCCGCGCCTCGGTGGGGTGGAAGTCCTCGTCGGACGTTCGTTCGTCCCGTCGCTCCAGCCGTTCCTGGACGCGACCGCCGCTGGCCATCGGGGCGTTTGCATCGTCCGAGAGTCCCCGGAACGCCTGAGGGCCCATGTCGGTTCTCGACCGGTCGAGGTATACTGGCTCTCGAACCTCGGTCGGGGTCTCTCGCTCAAGCCGGGCGACCTGGCGGGGCTGACGGCCTTCCTCGACCGCTCGCTCGTGCAGGATCGCGTGACCGCTTTCTTCCTGGAGGGGGTAGAGTACCTCGTGCGGCTGCATGGGCTCGAGCGAGTCCTCGAGGAACTGAGCCGGTTCGACGCCGCCGCTCGGGAACACGAGGCCCGGGTGTGGGTCCACTTCAATCCGGACCTCCTGCCGGCGCCGGACCTCCAGAAATTCCTCGACCGGTTCGGGGCTCCCGGCGGCACCGGGAGCCCCTAAGCCCCCACGCGCCCGAACGAGGCTCGTCCAGGTCGTCGACCAAGGGTAGATATCGCAGAACGCGGTCGGCCGATTCCGGATGAGAGGCGCCCGCGGCCGCGGAAGGTGGGCCGGCGTCGTCCTCGTCTCGCTTCTGGCATTACTGGTCGCCGTGCCGGCCGTCGGCCTCGCCACCGCCCGGGGCGGATCGACGAACTCCCCGTCCGTGTCCGGATCGCCGGTCGCCACTTCCGGCCCGACGGTTCTCTGGAACGGGGTGAACATCGACTCGGCCGGCTCCGCGTCCTCGGCCCTCACGGTGACGTTCAACGAGGCGGTCGACGTGAACTACTCCTGGGTGCGGTCCGCCTACCCGGGGGTCGGGGACGCCCGACTTGAGATGCTGTACTTCGGCTTCCCCCTCTCGACGCGCGACGTCTCCCCGATCTCCGGCCCCGCGTCGAGCCCGGGCCTCGCGGTGATGAACTGGACCGTCGGCGCCCTCCAGTACGCGGTCGAGGGGGTCTTCGGGCTGACGGCGAGCCTCCTCAACAACGGCTCGACCGTCTGGAGCGAGAACTTCTACGTGCGGCTCACCGCTCCCTATTCGATCCTCGCGGCGCTGCCGATCCTCCTGATCCTGATCGGGGTCTACGAGCTGTACGGGCTCGTGCGCTCGGGACGTCAGGCCGCGCTCGGTCGGCCGGCGGCGACGGGAGCGGCGCCCACGACGGCCGATGCCACCGACGCGGCTCCCGCCACTCCGGCGTCGTCCACGCCGCCGGCCGCTTCAGAGACTTCCACCGAGACCCCGCCTCCGACCGAGCCCGAGGCTCCGCCCCCGGGAGGAAGCTCGTGAGCGCGGCGACGCATGGGGCCGGTTGCGGAGCGGTGCTCGGCATCGTCGCGGTTTTGCTCCTCCAGCAGTTCGCCTACCTCGATCTGACCTCCTTCACGAACGCGATCCTCTACCTCGTCGTCGCGATCGTGATCGGCGCGGTCGTGGGGTTCGGCATCGGATTCGCGCTCGGAAAGCGGTACGTCCACAACCACCCCGAACTCGCGAACCCCTGAGCGGGGCAGCGCTGCTCGGTCCGAACCGCTACTCCTGGTGGACGATCGTGCTGCCGGTGATGTCGAGCCGGACGGCCTTCGGCACGAACCCGATCTGCTCGAGCTCCCGCCGCACGTCCGCCTGGCGCTCAGGCGGTACGAGGAAGAAGAGGAACCCGCCGCCGCCCGCGCCCAGGAGCTTTCCGCCCATCGCCCCGGCCTTCGTCGCGAGCGCGTAGGCCCGGTCGATCCGGGGGTTGGAGATCCCCGCGGAGAGTCGCTTCTTCAACTGCCAGTTCTCGTCCATGAGCCGGCCGATGTCGGGGAAGTCGAGGCGCTCGAGCGCCCGGGCGATATCGACGGCGAGCGAGCGCATCCGGTCGTACTCCTCGAGATGGCGGTCGATCTCGCTCACCTGCTGGACGTGGAGCTCGCCCGAGTTGCGCTCGATGCCCGTGAAGAACAGCATCAGGTGATCGTTGAGCCGCTCGAACGCGTCGTGATCGACGGTCAGGCTCTGGACCGACACCGACCCGTCGCGACCGACCTGGATGAGGTTGAGTCCGCCGTAGGCGGCGGCGTACTGGTCCTGGATCCCGCCGGGCTCCTTGAGGACCTCCCGCTCGATCCGTACGGCCTCGTGGGCGAGCTGGCGCGGTCCGACCCGCTCTCCCTTCCAGACGTGGAGCGCGTGCAGCACCCCCACGGCGCAGCTGCTCGACGAGCCGATCCCGGTGCCGCGCGACGGCATCTGGGTCGCGGTGATGATCTGGATCCCGCTCGGGATCTTGAGCAGCCGCATCGCCTCGCGGATCGAGCTGTGGTTGATCTCGTCGATGCTCCGCTTCGCGTCCTCGGTGACGCGGTAGCTCACCCGGACCTCGTCTGCGTTGAAGTTCTCGACGACGAAGACGAAGATCCCCTTGTCCATCGCCCCGGCGACGCATGCGCCCGGTCCGTGCGACCGGTAGTACTCGGGAAGGTCGGTCCCTCCGCCCGCGAACGTGAGCCGGAACGGCGTCTTCGAGACGACCGCTACCCGGCCCGGCATGCGCGCGCCCCGCGGCCGCTACCGCGATGGGGACTTATCGGTTTGGGCGGGCACCCCACCCTCATGAAATCCCCGGTACGAGGCAGGACCGGAGCATCGTTCCCCGCGGTGAGGGGCCCCCCGGAACCGTGGGCGCTTCGACGTGCCGCCCGGAATGGGGGTGTCCCACTTCGGTCGGCTCCGGACGCGCCCTGGGGAGGGGGGCGAAGGGCAGGCTAAGTACGCGAGGGGTCGAAGAGGATCGCGAGGACCCCTCCGACGAGGCCCAGGAGCGCACCGATCACGAACCCTCCGCCGCCCAGGAAGCTCACGAACGATAGGACGACCACGAGGATCCCGAGGCCGCGGTGGGAGGCGGGACTCGCGAAGATACCGACCCCGAGCAGGACCAGCACGATCCCGAGGAAGCCCAGTAGCGATCCGATCGCCGCGACCGTTCCGCCGACGGCCACGTATCCCTCGGTGCCGACGGCGCTGCCCACGAGCAGGAGGAGGGCTCCTTCGGCGAGGATGAGGAGGCCCCCGAGGAGCGTGAGGACGGTCGCACCGATAGGACGTTTCGTGCCGCTCACCGCCCGGGGGCCGGCCCGAGGCCGGGACCCCGACGACGTTTCACGCGCTGCGGCTATTACAACCCTTGGCGCGACCCGCGCGGCGGCTATTGGACCGGCCCCAGCTCGAGCGAGCGGAACGAGAGCACCGCCAGGCCGAACGCGGCTACGGCGAGCCCACCCAGGATCGCACCGGCGGTGAGGTCGCTCGCCCCGAACGAGTGGGTGAAGGCGTCCCGGACCGTGTCCGCCGCGTAGGTGAGCGGGTTCGCGTAGACGATGGCGCGGAGGACGACGGGGGTCCCCGCCGAGACGGGATAGTAGACCGTCGAGATGAAGATGAGGAAGTACTGGAGCAGCGACTGGATCGTGAAGTAGAGGTTCGCCGAACGGATCCTTCCCCCGATCGCGATCAGGAGGCCGCCGAAGAACAGGCTGCCCAGCGCGATCGTCCCCAGGATCACGCCGATCTCCGCGAGGGAGAGGTGGGCGACGCCGATCAGCGGCAGGGCGACGAGCACCATGATGCCGACCCCGACGAGCGAGAAGAGAAGCGCGGTCAGCAGGAGTGCCGCCAGGTACTCGGCCCGGAGGAACGGGCCCGAGAAGATCTGCTCGACCATCGCCCACCGCCGGTCGAGCCAGAAGATCCGTCCGGCGAGGACGGCCCCGGTGATCATCTGGGAGGCGATCATGCCCGGCACGAGGAAGGCGGTGTACGAGCCCGAAGAGCCGACCGACGGGATCAGCTGGTTGAACATCGTTCCCAGGATCACGATGAGGAACGCGGGCTGCCCGAACATCACGAGGAGGGTGATCGGGTCGAGCGTCGCAACGAAGTTCCGCGCGACGAGGCGCACGACGGCCGGGAGCCTCACTCGATCTCCTCCTTCGCGCCGAGCCCCGGGTCCGCGTCCTCCGAGACCAGGTTGACGAACGCTTCCTCGAGCGACGTCTCCCGCACGGAGATCCGGGCGAGGTCGATCCCCTTCGTGTGGGCCCAGCCGGCGAGCGCTCCGACCAGGTCCTCGGCGTTGCCGGCGCGGAAGAGGAGGAGTCCCTCCGTCGAGCTCACCGGCGTGAACCCCTGGCCCGCGGACCGAAGGAGAGCCAGGACCTCCGCGCGCTCCGCCTCGGTAAGGGGGCGCTCGAACTCGGCCTCGACGGCCCGGGGCCCCCGGTACCGACGCTTGATCTCACTCGGGTGCCCGACGGCGCGGAGCCGCCCACCCTGGAGCACGCCGATCCGATCGCACAGCTGGTCGGCCTCCTGGAGGATGTGCGTCGTGAAGACGATCGTGAGGCCGTCCCGCGCGCGCCGTGCGAGGTACTCGAGGATCCGACGTCGGGTGAGCGCGTCCAGACCGACGGTCGGCTCGTCGAGGAACAGGAGTTCCATGTCGTGCATCAGCTCCCGAGCGACCTGGAAGCGACGTCGCTCCCCGCCGGAAAGCCCCCACGGCTTGCGCAGCCGGACCGGCTCGAGCTCGAACAGCGTCAGCATCTCCTCGGCGCGGCTCTTCGCCAGCTCTCGGGGAACGCCCCACAGGAACGCGTACAGCGTCAGATTCCGTTCGACCGACACGAAATCGAGCGACTCCGACTGCAGGACGACCCCGAGCCGCGCCCGCTCCGCCCGACCGCACTGCCGAAGGTCCTTCCCGAACAGCGCGCCACCGCCCTCCGTCGGGAACAGGAGCGTCGTGAGGAGCCGGACGGTGGTGGTCTTACCGGCCCCGTTCCGCCCGAGCAGGCCGAAAACTTCGCCGCGCCGGAGCGCGAACGTGAGGTTACGGACCGCGAACCGGTCGGGAGTGTACGCGAACCCCAGCCGGTCCGCACGAACGACCTCGTCGGTCTCCGCCGTGTCGACTCCTCCTCGCGGGTATCCCGAAGCTTCGTGGCTTAAGCCGTGTCTATACCGGTCCCCGCCCGCTCGACCGCGTGCGGGCGAGGTGCTCCTCCGCACCGGTGGCCACCGCACGTGCGTTGGGTTCTTACCCGAAAGAACGGATGGGCCCCCAATGTCCGAGGACTCCGGCTACTCTCGGGGGTACGACTTCTTTGGCAGCATCCGTCGACGATCGCTCGCCACGCTCGGGGCGGTGCTGGGATGGATGGGGTTCGTGCTGCTGTTCGTCGCCTTCTGGGCGCACGCGTTCACCCTCTTCCAGTCGATCGTCCTCATCGTGGTCTCCCTGCTGGGGCTGTTCGGTTTGGTCGTCGGCCTCTGGATCACCTTCGGGACCCGGTTCCTCGGCCACCGATTCGACTGAGGGGCTCGACCCGACGGACGTGGTCCTCGGGGCCGCCGGTCGGCCCCCATCAACTATGATAGGGGAACACGCCTACCCTGAGAGATGGCGAGCGCCCGTCCACCGCCCTCCGGGGGCGCCGGGGCGAACCCGTCCGGCGGCTCGCTCCCCCGTGCTCTCACGGAGGTCGAGCAGCGCCTGACACGGTCGGACTACCGGGGAGCCGTCCTCACGGGGTTCCCGCTCGTCATGCTCGACGTCGAGAAGGCGTTCGGTACGGAGTTTCCTGCCCATTGGACGGCCCGAGACGTTCTCGCGCACGGCATCCGGGGCGACTCCGGCAATCTTCCGTCGCTGCTCTTCGAACTGTACTCCCTGTACGAACCGATCCGGTTCGGCCAGGAGAAAGACTGGGTCCGAGGCGACGTGCTCGAACTCGTCCGTCGGATCTACTCCGAGACCGCGCTCGGCAAGCGGCGCGACGCGTCCCTTCCGCAGCTCACCCTGCCGGCGATGATCGGGCGCGCTCGGACCGAACCGGCCGCACCCGCGGAGGGTCGATCCTGGTGAGCGGGCCCTCCACGGCGCTGCTGAACGTCAGCACGAGCCTCACCTACGGGATCCCCCTCGTCCTGGTGGGCATCGCCCTCTTGTTCTGGCTGGTCGGTCGATTCCCCCGGGACCCTCCCTACCTCCGGACGGTCACGCCGGATCGGGAGTGGATCAAGTCCCCGACGGACGTCGTCGACGCCTCGATGCGCGCGGGCAAGCTTTCGCCCGCGATCGGGATCGTTCGCCACCGGGTGGAGGAGACGCTCGCCGAGCGCTACGGGGTCGCGCTGAGCGCTCCGCCGATGCTCTGGAAGCGCGGAGACGGTCTACCGCCGGCGGCGGTCAACCTCCTCCAGGCGGGACGGGAGTTGAACCAGGCGTACACCCTGGCCCAGAACGCCGAGACGACGCCCGAGGGAAGCTTCCTGAGCGCCTGGCTCGTCCCGCAGTGGCGGCGCCGGGCCCGGAAGCTGTTCGACTCCGCCCTCGCCCGGATCGAGCCGAGATTCGCCCAGGCGCCGGAGGGGACGTGAACGGCGCCGACTCGAGCGCCCCGGCGCGCTCCTCTCCCGCGGTGCCGGGCGCTTCGGTCCCCCGCGTGCCGCCCGCCGGACCTCTCGGCGCCCTCTCTCGGCCGGGCCGGATCGGCGAGAGCTCCGCGCCGGGCGCGACCGGCAATTCGCTGCTCCACCGCCTGCAGGCGGCGATCGGCGAGAGCGTGATCGGCTACGACTCGGCCGTGGAGGCGCTCACGATCGCGCTCTCGTGCGATGGCCACGTCCTTCTCGAGGGACTCCCGGGTCTCGCGAAGACCTACCTCGTCCGCTCGTTCGCGCGGGCGCTCGACCTGTCGTTCCGCCGGATCCAGTTCACCCCGGACATGCTGCCGCTCGACATCGTCGGGAACATGGTGCTGAGCCCGAAGACGCAGCAGTTCGAGTTCCGGCCGGGACCCGTGTTCTGCAACGTCCTGCTCGCCGACGAGATCAACCGCGCGCCGCCCAAGGTCCAGTCGGCGCTCCTGGAGGCGATGCAGGAGTTCCAGGTGACGGTCGACGGGATCTCCTACCCCCTCCCCCGGCCGTTCCTGGTGATCGCGACGCAGAACCCGCTCGACCAGGAGGGGACGTATCCGCTCCCCGAGTCGCAGCTCGACCGCTTCCTCTTCCGGCAGGTCCTGCAGTACCCCCGGCGCGAGGACGAGATCCGGATCCTCTCGACCCAGGGCAGCGACCTGAACCACGAAGTCGCCCCGCGCATCGTCTCGCCCGAGGAGATCGCGAGCCTGCGGGCCCGCCACGCCTCGACGTACGTGCACCCCGACGTGCACCGATACATCGCCGACATCATCCGGGAGACCCGCAAGGAGCCCCGCATCCTGGTCGGCGGCTCTCCGCGGGCCGGGGTCCACCTCATGATCGCGGCGCGGGCGATGGCGATCCTCGAGGACCGCGAGTACGTGCTGCCGGACGACGTCCGTAGCCTCGCCTTCTCCGTGCTGAACCACCGCATCATCCTTCGCCGCGAGGCGAAGCGGACGACGCCGTCGACCGAGTCGAACGTCGGCCCGTTCGCGCTCCTTCGGGAGGTCATCGACGCCGTGCTCAACCGCGTGCCGGCGCCGCGCTGAGCCCCGAACGGAGGGAGAGAACGGGTGGCACGGTCCCGCGTGGTCCAGACCCCCCGGGGGTGGGGGTTGCTCGCGGGCGGACTCGTCTCGCTCGGCATCGGGGTCGTCGCGATCAATCTGCTCCTCCTGCTCGTCGGGGTCGTCGTCCTCGCGTTCGTCGGCATCGACCTGCTCGCCTTCGCGCTCTCGACCCGGGACTTCCGGCCGGACGACTTCACCGTTCAGCGGACCGAGAACACCGCCCTCCTCCCCGTCGGGGCCGTCGGGACGATGGCCCTCAAGGTGGAGTCGCACCGCAAGGGGGGCATGTACACGGAGGTCTACGACCGGGTCCCCGAGGGACTGGCCCCGATCGCGGGGTCGCCCCACCTCGTCACCTGGTGGGAGCGGGGCTCGGACGTCTCCCTCGCCTACGCCTACCGGGCCGAGCTCCGGGGGACGCTCGAGATCGGCCCGACGATCGTGGTGGCCCACGACACCTTCGGCCTGGCGTTCCGGGGGGCGCGGGTCGAGAACCGGTGGCCCGTCGAGGTGATCCCGCAGGTCGCGCTGTGGCGGACCGAGATCACCGAGCGGCTCCGGAACGAGACGGTCGGGCGGGTGCTCACCGGACCGCGGGGGTTCGGAACGGAGTTCCGGTCGCTGCGAGAATACCAGGACCGCGACGACTTCCGGTCGATCGTCTGGAAGCGGTCGACGTTCGAGCGACTTCTCGTGAAGGAGACCCAGATCGAGAACCGGGTCGACGTCGCGCTCCTGCTCGACGTCTCCCGGCCGATGGGCGAGGGGCGTCCCGGCGCCGAGGCCCTCGACCTCGCGGTGGAGGCGTCCCTCCTCCTCGCACGATACGCGTTCAGCCAGGGGGACCGCACCGCCGTGCTGCTGTACTCCGACCTTCCGCTCGCGTTCCTGCCCCTCGACCGCTCGACCGACCACAGCTTCCAGCTCGACCGGGTGATCGGTCAGGCGAAGGTCCAGACCGGGATGTTCCAGCTCGAGGACGCGCTGCGGTACCTCGCCGAGCGCCTCGGCCAGGCGACGTCCGTGTTCGCGTTCACGGCGCTCGAGCCGGCCCCGGATCTCTCCCGAGGCGGTCTGGCGGCGTTCCGCCGCGCCGGGCACCGGCTGTACGTGTACGCTCCCGATCCGCAGGGCCTGTTCCCGCCGGGCGATGACGAACTCGCGAACCGGGCGGTACGGGTGACGGCGGGCCCCGACGTCGCCCGACGTCGGGAGGCCGTAGCGCGCCTGCGCGCCCAGGGGCTGCCGGTCTCCACCTACTCGGCGCTCGACCTGCTCGACCAGGTAACCCAGCAGTACGTCCGGCTCCGGGTCGGGGGAGGGGCTGCATGAAGCGACCGGTCTCGGGCCTCGTCCTGCTCGGCGCTCTTCCGTTCCTGTACGTCGCGGGCGTCGGGCTCTCCGAGATCCCTCCGGGCCAGGTGCCGGTCGCGTTCGTGGGCTTCCTCGTGACCGTCGTCGTGAGCCTGTACTCGCTCGTGGACCCGAAGCGAGGTCTCTGGTTCGGCGGACCCGGCCTCCTCGTCTTGGCCCTCCTGATCCTGCTCACGGCGGGGAACCCGTC
>JASHSX010000166.1 GCA_030040865.1 Thermoplasmata archaeon
CGCGCGGCCGTCCAGAAGATCGCGCTCCAGATCGAGGTGACGACCGTCCCGGACGTGGCGACGGTCGGCACGGTCGTGGAGGACCTCAAGGTCGTCATCTCCCCGCGCGCGGACCTCCTGGAGGCCCGCGGCGTGAAGCGCGCCGAGATCGAGACCGCCCTCGCCGAGAACCTGGACCCGCGCCTCTTCGAGATCCGCCCGGGTTCGGGGAGCGGCGAGACGCGTTCGTTCGAGATCCACTTGAAGGAGTCGGCCGCCGGCGCGACCAAGTCCCGCAAGGAGGAGCTCACGGAGGAGATGCCGTTCAAGAAGCTCCTCATCGCGAGCGTGGAGGCGAACGCGATCCAGATCAAGGGGGTCGAAGGGATCCGCCGCGCGCTCATCCGGAAGGAGAAGGACGAGTACGTGATCTACACCGAGGGGTCGAACCTCGAGGCGGTCATCGAGATCCCGGGCGTCGACGGGGTCCGCACGACCACCAACTCCGTCTTCGAGATCTACCGGGTCTACGGCGTCGAGGCGGCTCGGGCCGCCCTCATCTTCGAGGCGAACCGGACGCTCGCCGAGCAGGGACTCGGCGTCGACATCCGCCACCTGATGCTCGTCGCGGACGTGATGACGAACGAGGGCGACATCCGTGCGATCGGGCGCCACGGGATCTCGGGCAAGAAGACGAGCGTCCTCGCCCGGGCCGCGTTCGAGATCACCGCGGCCCACCTCCTCCGGGCCGCGATCACCGGCGAGGTCGACGAGCTCAAGGGCGTCGCCGAGAACATCATCGTGGGCCAGCCGATCACGCTCGGCACCGGCGCCGTGAACCTGGTCTACCGGCCGCTCGCCGCCGCGCCCGCGAAGGCCGAGCCGGCCGCCGAACCGACCTGAGGGGCGCCGATGGATCTTGCGCACGCGCTCAAGGTGGCCCTCGAGACCGGCACCGTCCGGATCGGGCTCGAGGAGACCCGGGACGCCGCCCAGGCGAAGAAGGCCCGGCTCTTGATCGTCGCCCGCAGCTGCCCCGACCCCGCGCTCACGAAGGAGCGGGCGGTCGGGAAGATCCCGATCTACCATTACGACGGCAGCGCCGTCGAGCTGGGCCAGGCGTGCGGCAAGCCGTTCCCGATCAGCGCCATGGCGATCGTCGACCCGGGCTCCAGCGCGGTCCTCTCGCTCGAGACGTAGGGCCCGGGCCGGGAACCCTTTCGCATGGCCGAGATCGCGTTCGACAACGAGACGCTGGGGTACATCCGGCTGTTCGAGGAGCGAACGGGCGCGCGGGTGAAGGACTGCCTCGAGGCCGAGGACAAGCTCGTCTTCCTGGTCTATCCCGGCGACATCCCCAAGGCCGTCGGCCCCGGCGGCGTGCTCGTCGATCGCCTCAAAGGGATGCTCAAGAAGGAGATCCAGGTCGTGGAGTACGCGGACGACCCGGAGGCCCTCCTCCGGAACATTTTCTATTGGTACTCCCCCCGTCGCGTCGATTTCGCACCGAAGGGATCGGGGCGGCACGCGACAGTGACCGTCGACCCGGCGTGGAAGGCCCGCGCGATCGGCAAGGCCGGCAAGAACCTCAAGATCGCCCGGGCGATCGCGCTCCGCCACACCGACGTCGTGAGCGTGAGCGTCGCGTAGGCCGGCGTCCCCCGGGGGGCGTTCCAGCCCCTCCCCGGACGCCACCATCTCCCGCCACTCTTCCAGACGCGCGATGACGAAACCGAGCCGCCTCAAGGTGGGCTTCATCGCCGGATTCGGTCCGATCGTCGCCGACGCGAAGGCGAGCCGGGAGTTCTATCGGTCGACGCTGGGCATCGCGTTCCACGAGGAGAAGGACGGCTACCTCCACACCGAGGCGCTCGACGGGGCGAAGGCGTTCGCGCTGTGGCCACTCTCCCACGCGGCCCGTTCGTGCTACGGTCGGGACGACTGGCCTAGCGGGGTCCCCGTGCCGCAGGCATGGATCGAGTTCGACGTCGACGATGTGGCCGAGGCGACGATGGCGCTCGTCGAGCGCGGGTACCGCCCGCTCGTCTCCGTGCGGACCGAGCCGTGGGGCCAGACGGTGACGCGCCTCCTCGGCCCGGAGGGGCTCCTCGTCGGGATCACGTACACCCCGTTCCTGCGGCCGAAGCGACGTCGCGCGGCGCGTTAGGGTAAAGGGTCGTCGGACCTCCCGGACGGCGTGCCCGCTCGCTCGGCGCGCATCCGGGCCGTCCTGTTCGATCTCGGAGGGACGCTCGTCGACAACTACGACTTCGAGCACTGGGCCGCGCTCGCGCGCCGCTGCTTCGTCGAGACCGACGGCGAGTCGATCGCCCATGCCGTCGCCGAGGTCGAGCGCGAGACGGACGTGAAGCAGGCGCAGCCCCGGGACGAGTGGACCTTCCCCGAGTTCTGGCGGTCGATCCTCACCCGCGCGGCCGGACGGGACGTCGACACGGAGTCGGCCGAACGGTTCCTGAAGCTCGCCCGGGAGCGTCCGGGCTACACGCGTCTCTACTCGGACGCCCGCCGCTGCTTGGAGGTCCTCGCGGGGCAGGGCCGGCGCTTGGGCGTCGTCTCCAACAGCTCGAGCGAGGCCCGCGTCCGCGCGATCCTCGACGCGAACGGGGTGCTGCCGTTCTTCGAGCGGATCGTTTCCTCGGGGACGGAGGGCGTCGCCAAGCCGGACCCCGAGATCTTCCGGCGGGCGCTCGCCCGCATGGAGCTACCCGCCGAGGCCGCGCTGTACATCGGCAACCTCGCCTACACCGACGCGCAGGCGGCGCGAGAGGCCGGTCTGCACGGCGTCTGGCTCAACCGCTCGGGCACCGGCATGGGGATCGACCCTCCCGAGATCACGTCGCTGCTCGAGGTCCCGCTCTGCGTGCGGCGCATCGAGCGCGGGGACGCCCCCGCCTGACGGGGCCCGCGACGCCGGGCTACCGCCGGCGACGGCGTGTCGGGCGCGGGCCGCCCCGGCTCGCGCGGTAATCCTTCGTCATCTCCCGGCCGAATCGGGTCCACAGCTGCGTGAGCTCGGCCTCGAGCGCCTTCTTGGACGGCTGCGCCGGGTGCGCGCCCGACGGACGGCGTCGCATCGTCATCTCGAACCGGGATCGGTCGCCCGGAAGCGCGGTCAGCCGATAGTCGAGCTTCGCGTCCCGGAAGCTCCCGAAGGAGTCGGCCCACCAATGGCCCGGCGGCGACAGGGTCACGTGGTTGCGTCGCCAGCCCCACCCGTCGGACTGCCACCACAGATCCTCGACGACGATCCGACGGGCCGAGCGCTCGACCACCTTGCGCTCGTACCGATCGCCCGCGCGCCGGGCGTCGTCCGGTCGATAATCGGTGCACCAGGCGAAGGCGAAGTCGCGCGGGACGTCGAACTCCAAGGCGATGCGGTACTCGGGGGCCGGCCAACGGGCCACGTCTGTTCTCTCCTGCGGCGCGCGTCGCGCGCCCCTTGGCGCCAACGGCCGGCGGCTCTTATTCCTTGGCGCGCCGGAGCCTCGGCGGTACCTCGGCCGGGGGCCTCCGTTAAATAGCGCACCCGGCTGGCAACGCGCACCGCGCCCCCCTCTTCGGAGGGGAGGAGCGGGGACGCCGCCACGGCGGGCCGGGGACCCCATGAACCGGTCTCTTCCAGGGCGACGCCACAGATGGCCCGAAGGGGCGTGGAGCCCCGAGAAACCCTCCCCGGAGACGGGGAGCGACCTCTCGGGACTGACGGAGGAGACGTTACGCGTAAAGTACAACGCGAATAGCTCAATCACGCGAAGAGCAATTCCGCCAGTCAGCGAAGATCGGTCACGTTCATCGTATTCCCGCACACCGACGAAAGAAAGTGTGCTCACAAATCCGGTTGATCCTGCCGGCGGGCACCGCTATTGGAGTTCGCTTAAGCCATGCGAGTCGAGAGGGGTAAGCCCTCGGCGCACTGCTCAGTAACACGCGGACAATCTGCCCTCGAGACGGGGATAACTCCGGGAAACTGGGGATAATACCCGATAGACCTGAGATGATGGAAGGCTCCCAGGTCGAAACCTTCCGGGGCTCGAGGATGGGTCTGCGGCCTATCAGGTAGTAGGGGGTTTCACGGACCCCCTAGCCGAAGACGGGTACGGGCTTTGGGAGAAGTCGCCCGGAGATGGATTCTGAGACACGAATCCAGGTCCTACGGGACGCAGCAGGCGCGAAACCTCCACAATGTGGGCAACCACGATGGGGGAACTCCAAGTGCCTAC
>JASHSX010000167.1 GCA_030040865.1 Thermoplasmata archaeon
ATCGCCGACGCGGTCCGCTCGACCCTGGGACCCCGGGGCCTCGACAAGATGCTGGTCGACTCGATGGGCGACGTGGTCGTGACGAACGACGGCGTCACCATCCTGAAGGAGATGGACGTCGAGCATCCGGCCGCCAAGATGCTGGTCGAGGTCGCGAAGACCCAGGACCAGGAAGCGGGCGACGGGACGACGACCGCGGTCGTGCTCACCGGCGAGCTCCTGAAGCGCGCCGAGGCGTTGATCGAGCAGAACATCCATCCCACGATCATCTCGCAGGGGTACCGCCTCGCGTCCGCGAAGGCGCTCCAGATCCTCTCGCAGATCAGCCACCCCGTCCAGCTCTCGGACCACGCGCTGCTCTCGCAGATCGCGGTCACGTCGATGGCGTCGAAGTCGGTCTCCTTCAACCGCGACATGCTCGGCGAGATCGCCGTCAAGGCGGTCTCCGCGGTCGCGGAGAAGAAGGGCGAGGGCTACTACGTCGACCTGGACAACGTCCAGGTCGTGAAGAAGCAGGGCGGATCGATGTCCGACACGTCCCTGATCGAGGGCGTCATCGTCGACAAGGAGAAGGTCCACTCGGGGATGCCGTCGCGCGTCGAGAACCCGAAGATCGCGCTCCTGGACGCCGCGCTCGAGATCAAGAAGACGGAGATCGACGCGAAGATCGAGATCAACGACCCGTCGCAGCTGAACGCGTTCCTCCAGGAGGAGGAGAACATGCTGCGCCGGATGGTCGACCAGGTGAAGAAGTCCGGCGCGACCGTCGTCCTCTGCCAGAAGGGGATCGACGACCTCGCGCAGCACTTCCTCGCGAAGGAAGGGATCTACGCCGTCCGCCGCGTCAAGAAGTCCGACATGGAGAAGCTCGCGAAGGCGACCGGCGCCTCGATCGTCTCGAAGGTCAGCGAGCTCACCCCCGAGGACGTCGGGACCGCGGGCCTCGTCGAGGAGCGGAAGATCGGGGAGGACTCCCTCACGTTCGTGACGGGGGCCAAGAAGGCGAAGGCCGTCTCGATCCTGATCCGCGGCGGCACCGAGCACGTGCTCGACGAGATCGAGCGGTCGCTCGAGGACGCCCTCAACGTCGCGGCGGTCGCGGTCGAGGACGGGAAGTTCGTCTACGGCGGCGGCGCGACCGCGGCCGAGCTCGCCCTGCAGCTGCGGGACGAGGCGGCGAAGATCGGCGGCCGGGAGCAGATCGCCTTCGAGGCGTTCGCCGAGTCGCTCGAGACGGTCCCGCGGACCCTCGCGGAGAACGCAGGCCTCGACCCGATCGACATCCTGATCGAGCTCCGCAAGGCGCACAAGGGCAACCAGAAGGACGCCGGCGTCAACATCACGTCGGGGAAGGTCAGCGGCATGCACGAGATCCACGTGATCGAGCCGATCCGCGTGGGCCGCCAGGCGATCGAGAGCGCGACCGACGCGGCGGTCATGATCCTCCGCATCGACGACGTCATCGCGTCCAAGTCGAACCCCCCGCCCTCCGGCGGTGGCCCGGGTGGCCCCGGCGGTGGGATGGGCGGCATGGGCGGGATGGGCGGCGGCGACTTCGGGGACGACTGAGCCGTCCGACCGACCCGGGCGCAACCTTTTCCCACCTCCGGGGCGCGGCCCCGGAGGGTACGTTTCTCGACCGCGCGGTCCGCCGGCCCGCCGAGACAGCCAGAAATAGCGAGACCCCCTCGGGGTGCCCATGCCTATCTGGGAGGAGCGCGCGGACGCGTGGCACGACGTGCAGCCCGGGGTGCGCCGCCGGATCCTCACGCACTGCGACGCGCTCACGATGGTCCTCTACGACATCGCCCCGAGCACGACGTTCGCCTCGCACACCCACCCGCACCTGCAGTCCGGGGTGGTGATGGAAGGCGGAGGCACGTTCACGATCGAGGGCGTGGCGCACCCGGTCCACAAGGGGTCGTCGTACGTGGTCCCCGGCGGCGCGAAGCACGAGCTCAAGACCCACGCGGTGGGCCCGACGGTCATCCTCGACGTCTTCGTTCCGCGGCGCGACGATTTCGCGCCCGAGGCGCTTGCCCCGGACCGCCCCTAACCGACCGACCGCAGCGATCCGCCGTCGACCGGCAGCATCGCTCCCGTGACGTAGCTCGACATCTCGCTGCCCAGGAACACCACGACCCGGCCGAGCTCCTCCGTCGTCCCCATCCGACCGAGCGGGATCTCCTGGACGAGCCCCTTCAGCACCGCCTCCGGGGTCGTTCCCCGTCGCCGGGCCGCGTCGGCGGCGACCTCCCCGATCCGGTCGGTGAGCGTGTACCCCGGAAGGATCCCGTTCACCCGGATCCCCTTCGGGCCGAGTTCGCGGGCGAGCGTGCGCACGAGACCGGCCACCGCGATCCGACAGACGCTCGACGTGGCGATGTTCCCGATCGGCTCCCGGATCGCGGTCGAGGTGAGGAAGACCATCCGCCCTCCGTGGCCGCCGGCGACCATCCGGTCGGCGGTCCGCCGGGCCAGGTACGCCGGGCTCACCACGAGCAGCTCGGCCGCGCGCGTCCAGTCCTCGAACTCCTGCTCCATGAAGACGCCCGGGCGCGGGGATCCGGTCACGTAGACGAGGGTGTCGATACCGCCGAGCTGCGCGACCGTCGCGTCGACCAGGCGGTCGAGCTCCTCCTTGCGGCGGAGGTCGGCGACCACCCCGTGGACCTCCCCCAGGGAGCGCAGGGAGCGCACCGCCCGCTCGAGGTGCTCGGCGTTCGAGGAGTTCACGACCAGGCGCGCGCCCTCTCCGAGGAAGGCGCGCGCCGCGCCGAGGCCGATCCCCTGGCTCGCGGCGGTCACCAGGACCCGGGCGCCCTTGAGTCCCGATTCGATCGGCACGGCCGTTCCCTCACGGCTCCAGCGCGAGGACCCGCGCCATGGCACCGCTCGCGCCCGCGATCTTGAGCGGGGCCGCGACGAGC
>JASHSX010000168.1 GCA_030040865.1 Thermoplasmata archaeon
AGCGGTCGGCGGCCTTGAGGTAGAGCCGGTCGGTGGCGCTCAGCGCCTCCTCTCCGACGATCGCGGAGAGAGCGCGCTGGTCCTTCCCGGTCGCGTACGTAGCGAACAGCTGGTCCGAGACGCCGCGGTGGTCCTCCCGCGTCCGGTCCTTGCCTATCCCGAGGCCCATCAGGCGCGAGAGGCTCGGGAGGACGTCGATCGGCGGATAGATCCCCTTGCGCTGGAGCTCGCGGCTCACGTAGACCTGACCCTCGGTGATGTAGCCGGTCAGGTCGGGGATCGGGTGCGTCACGTCGTCCGCGGGCATCGTGAGGATGGGGAGCTGGGTAATCGAGCCCTTGCGGCCGTGGATCTTCCCGGCGCGTTCGTAGATCGTCGCGAGGTCGGTGTACATGTACCCGGGATACCCCCGACGACCCGGGACCTCCTCCCGCGCGGCGGAGACCTCGCGGAGTGCCTCGCAGTAGCTCGTCATGTCGGTGAGGATGACGAGCACGTGGAGGTCCTTCTCGTAGGCGAGGTACTCGGCCGTCGTGAGCGCCATTCGTGGCGTGACAACGCGCTCCATCGACGGGTCCGACGAGAGGTTGAGGAACACGACGGCGCGTTCGAGGGCACCGGTCGACTCGAACTCCTTCAAGAAGAAGTTCGCCTCCTCGCTCGTGATCCCCATCGCGGCGAAGATCACGGCGAACCCCTCCGTCGAGTTCCTCAGCTTCGCCTGCCGTACGATCTGCGCGGCGACCTGGTTGTGCGGTAGCCCCGCGGCCGAGAAGATCGGGAGCTTCTGGCCGCGCACGAGCGTGTTGTTGACGTCGATCGTGGAGATCCCGGTCTGGATGAACTCGCTCGGCTCCTCGCGCGAGTACGGGTTCATCGCGTTCCCGACGATCTCGAGCTTCGTCGAGCTCACGATGCGCGGGCCTCCGTCACGCGGCTCGCCTAGGCCGTTGAAGACCCGGCCCAGCATCTCGTCGGAGACGGCGAGGGTCGCGACCTCCCCGAGGAATTTCACGGTCGTCTGCTCGACATTGATGCCCATCGTCGGGCCGAAGACCTGAACGATCGCGAGGCCCGAGCGCGAGTCGAGCACCTGGCCCTGTCGCCGCTCCCCGTTGGGGAGCGCGATCTCCACGATCTCCCCGTAGGCGGCGCCGGCGACGTCCCGGACGAAGAGGAGCGGGCCAGCGACGCGGTCGATGGTCCGATAGTCGATCGGCACCTCCGGCATCGACTTTGCGGCGGGCGCGGTCTTGGCGGCCATCACGCGCCTCCGGCCGGGATCGCTTCGGTCACGGCGTCAGCTACCTCGAGGGCGAGCTGGTCGAACTGAGTCTGCATCTCGGTCTCCGGGATCCACTTCATGCGCGAGAGCTTGGTCCGAACCGGCAGCTGCTGAAGCTTAGAGACAGTCGCTCCTTTCGCTACCGCATCCTGTTCGCGATCACCAAAGTCGAGAATCGCGCGGAGCATGCGGAGTTGCTTGCCGATCGACGTATACGTGTCTACCTCGTCGTACGCACTCTGCTGCAGGTAGTCCTCCCGCAGCATCCGCGCGACATCGAGAACCGCCTTCTCTCGTTCCGGGAGCGCGTCGACTCCCACGAGCTGAACAATCTCCTGTAGTTCGGCCTCCTTCTGAAGTGTCTCGAGCGCACGTTGCCGTAGAATGACAAACTCCTTCGAGAGCTCCTTTCGATACCAGGGGCCGAGATCGTCGAGATAGAGCGAGTAACTTTGAAGCCAGTTGACTGACGGGAAATGCCGACGTGATGCAAGAGATGCGTCGAGCGCCCAGAAAACTCGAACGGCTCGGAGGGTGTTCTGGCTGACGGGTTCCGACGTGTCGCCGCCTGCGGGCGAAACGGCCCCGATGACACTTACTGAACCCGTGCGGCCTTCCGGAGACAACGTCACGACGCGGCCGGCCCGCTCGTAGAACTCGGCGATTCGGCGGCCGAGATAGGCGGGATATCCCTCCTCGCCCGGCATCTCCTCGAGACGGCCCGAGATCTCGCGCATGGCCTCGGCCCATCGACTGGTTGAGTCGGCCATGAGCGCGACGTCGTAGCCCATGTCGCGGTAGTACTCGGCGATCGTAATGCCGGTATAGACGCTGGCCTCGCGCGCCGCAACGGGCATGTTGGAGGTGTTCGCGATGAGAATCGTCCGCTCCATGAGTGGGCGCTTCGACTTCGGATCCTCGAGGCTCGGGAACGTCGCGAGCACTTCGGTCATCTCGTTGCCGCGCTCGCCGCAACCCACGTACACGACGACGTCGGAGTCGGCCCACTTCGCCAATTGTTGCTGTAGTACCGTCTTTCCACTCCCGAAGGGCCCGGGCACGCACGCGGTCCCTCCCTTGGCGACGGGGAAGAAACTGTCGACGATCCGCTGCCCTGTGATCAGGGGAAAATCCGGAGGAAGTTTTTGCGTGACAGGTCGCGGGATACGGACAACCCACTTCTGGGAAAGATAGACGGGGACGTTTCCTGTCGCCGTCTTCACGGTGCCGATCGGATCGCGAATAGTGTACGTTCCGCTCTTGATCTGGGAGAGCGTCCCGGAGAGTCCCGGGGGGACCATGATCTTGTGGAGGATGAGCTGGGTCTCTTGCACGGTCCCGAGGATCGTGCCGGGACCGACCTCGCTGCCGGCCTTCGCCGACGCGGTGAACTCCCACTTCGTGGACTCGTTGAGCGGCGGGGCGACGGTCCCGCGCGTGATGAAATCCCC
>JASHSX010000169.1 GCA_030040865.1 Thermoplasmata archaeon
ACCGCGAAGCCCGTCTCGCGCAACCAACCTTCGAAGGTCGCGGCGTCCGGATGGCTCCAGAACATCTCCACGTTCGATCCCAGCCAGTTGTCCTCGACGCCGCTCCAAGCGTTCGTGCCGGTGATCACGAGGAACAGACCGCCGGGGACGAGCCACCGGTGGATCCGCCGCAGGAGCGGCCGCTGCTCCTCGGTCGGCACATGGATCAACGCGTACAGACAGAGGACGGCCCCGAAGCTGTCGTCCGAGAAGATCACCTCGGTCATGTCGGCCCGCACGAAGCGAGCCCCGGGCACGAGCCGTCGGGCCCTATCTATCTGGACGTCCGAGATGTCGACGCCGGTGACCCGGAAGCGGTCGGTGAGCAGCCGGGCGTCGGGGATCCCGCACCCGCACCCCAGGTCCAGAACCTCGGATCCCCGGGGTACCGCCTTCAGGAGCGGCTCGAGCCACTCGCGATGGTCCTCGAAGTCGTGTCCGAAGGCGTCCTTCGAGGTGTTCGGGGGCCGGTAGAGCTCCGAAACATGGTCCCATCCGTGGCGGACGATGGTCTTCGCCCGGTGAGGGTCGATCGAGGGAGCATGGCTCATGATCGGGAGCGGCGGCAGGACGGTGTACTATGGCCGCGAGGGGTAGTTCAACTTTGGCGGTGCGAGCTACCCGGTCGGTAAGCCGGGACGGTCTACTGCCAGCGAGCCGGGAGGAACCCGCGGAGGGGGCGCGTGAGACCGTGGTCGTAGGGACCCAGGACATGGACGATAAGGGCCCCCACGAGCAGGACCACGGCAAGGAAGTCGAACAGTCCCCAGAACCCGCCGATCCCCACCAGGACGGTCGCCGCGGCGATGCCGGCGAACGCCGTGGCATACAGAGTCAGGGCGGCGGAGTGGGATCGCACCCGGGTGATCGCCTCGTGGCGCCGGGCGAGCTCGTCGTACCGGTGCGCAACGTCGAGGAGCGGCGAGGCGTCGCTCGCGTCGATCTCGGGGTGGATCGCGCGTAGCTTGGCGCGCTCGAGGTCGTAGTTCTCGGTCGCCGCCTGGTTGTCCGTCCTCAAGAGAAGGAAGCCGACGCACCAGATCGATCCGGCCAGGAACAGCCCCAGGCTGAACTTGCCGGCGTAGTACTGGAATCCGTAGAAGTCGGCGAGCACCGTGATCCCGTACAGCGCCCCGACGGCGACGAGGACCACCGCCACGAATCGGGCGGTCGTTCCGTCGTCCGGAGCGGGAGGAGGCGGGGGCGGGGTCGTTTCCTGCCAGGAAGGAGGGTCGGCCACGCGATTATCAGCCGACTTCGGGTTCAAAAACGTTCGCTCGCCGGAGGAGGTCGCTCCGGCCGCGACAACGGCCGGGCGTCTCGCGGGCCTTGCGGGCGGCCTCTCCCCTCGGGTATCGTAAATACGGTCCGGTCGTCCGTCGCCCCATCCGCCCGTTCCGCGACGGGGGAGCGCATGGTCACGATCGTCGTCGATGGCCGGGAGATTCCCGCGGATCTGGGGGAGACCGTGCTCGAGGCGATACTCCGGGCCGGAACGGAACTCCCCCACATCTGTTTCCACCCGAGATTGGGGCCGATCCGGACGTGCGACACCTGCCTCGTGGAAACGAACGGTCGGATGGCCCGCGCGTGCGAACTGCCCGTGCAGGACGGACTCCGCCTGTCGGTCGATTCGGAGTCCGCTCGCGCCGCCCGCATGGACCGGATGCTCCTCCTGCTGCGGAACCACAATCTCTACTGCACGATCTGCGACAAGAACAACGGGGACTGCGAGCTCCATGCCACGGCGCTTCGCATGGGCGTCCAGCGGCACCCGTTCACCCCCAAGCCGTACCCGATCGACCGGTCGAACCCGTTCTTCCAGTACAATCCCGGCCAGTGCATCCTCTGCGGCCGCTGCGTCCAGGCGTGCCAGACGGTCGTGGTGAACGAGGTCCTCTCGATCGATTGGTCTCTCGCCCCGCCACGGGTCGTCTTCGACGCGAACTCCGAGATCAATCGGTCGTCCTGCGTGTCGTGCGGCACCTGCTCGACCGTCTGCCCCGTCGACGCGCTGCTCGAGACCACGATGGTCGGGGAGGCCGGCCATTTCTCCCGGTTCTCACCGTCGACGAAGGAGAAGCTCGTCGCGTTCTCGGAGATCGCCGTCTCCCCCGATGGGCTCTGGTCGATCAGCGAGGCCGAGGCCCACTCTCGGCAGTCTTCGATCCGGCGGACGAAGACGGTCTGCACCTTCTGCGCCGTGGGATGCAGTTTCGACGTCTGGACCCGCGACCGGCAGATCCTCAAGATCATGCCCCGGTCGGAGTCTCCCGCCAACGGCATCGCGACCTGCGTCAAGGGAAAGTTCGGGTGGGATTTCGTCAACAGCCCTACCCGGTTGACCGCCCCTCTCCTCCGGCGGAACGGCCGCTTCGAGGAGGTCGGCTGGGACGAGGCGATCGCCCACGTCGCCCGCCGGCTCACCGAGATCAAAGCCGAGTTCGGGGCCGATTCGATCGGCGTGATCGCCGGGTGCACGGGCACGAACGAGGAGGCGTACCTCGCCCAGAAGCTCGCCCGCCAGGTGATCGGCACCCACAACGTCGACAACTGCGCCCGCTACTGCCAGGCGCCGGCGACGATGGGGCTCATGCGCACCGTCGGGATGGGCGCCGACTCCGGGAACATGGACCAGATCGAGGCCGCCGACCTGGTCCTCATCTTCGGCTCGAATACCGCCGAGGCGCACCCCGTGCTGGCCGGGAAGGTGAAGCGGGCCCACAAGCTCGCCGGACAGAAGCTCGTCGTCGTGGACGTGCGGCGCCACGAGATGGCCGAACGGGCGGACCTGTTCGTCACGCCCCGGCCCGGCTCGGACCTGGCCGTCGTCAACGCCGTGGCCCGGTACATGCTCGAGCGGGGCTGGGAGGACCAGGGGTTCATCGAGGCCCGAACCGGCAACTTCGAGGAGTACCGGAAGAGCCTCGAGCCGTTCACCCTCGACTTCGCGACGTCGGTGAGCGGGGTGCCCGGACCGACGATCGTAGCGCTCGCCGAGATGGTCCACGACGCGAAGCGGGTCTGCATCCTCTGGGCAATGGGCATGACCCAGCACAGCGCGGGTGCCGACGCGTGCACCGCGCTCTGCAACCTCCTGCTCTTGACCGGCAACTTCGGCCGGCCGGGGACCGGCGGGTACCCCCTCCGCGGCCACGCCAACGTGCAGGGCACCTCCGACTTCGGGGCGCTCCCCACCTTCCTGCCCGGCTACGAGCGCTGGGACGACCCCGAGGCGATCCGGAGGGTAGAGACCGAGTGGGGGACCCGGCTCCCGACCTCGAAAGGGCTCACGAGCACCGCGATGACCGACGCCATCCTCGACGGGCGGATGCACGCCCTCTACGTGATCGGCGAGGACAAGGTGCTCGCCGACGCCGACGAGACCAAAACGTCGCGGGCCCTCTCGTCGATCGACTTCCTGGTCGTCCAGGACCTGTTCCTCACGCGCACGGCCCAGCACGCCGATGTGGTGCTCCCCGCGTGTGCGAGCCTCGAGAAGGAAGGGACGTTCGTGAACACCGAGCGCCGCCTCCAGCGCCTCTACGCCGCGATGGAACCGCTCGGTCGCTCGCGCTCCGATTTCTGGATCACGATGTCGATCGCCCAGGCGATGGGGGCCGCCTGGAACTACTCGGGTCCGAAGGACGTCCTCGCCGAGGCGGCACGCGTCGCGCCGATCTTCGCCGGTGCCGACTGGGACCGTCTGGCGGGCTACGGGAGCCAGCTCTGGCCGATCGCCGCCGACGGGCGGGACAGTCCGTACCTGTACGCCGATCGGTTCGCGAAGCCCGACGGCCGCGCCCAGTTCTTCCCCACGTCGTACACCCCGCCGCTCGGCCCCTCTGCCGAGTTCGACCTGATGCTCGACAACGGCCGGATGCTGGAGCACTTCCACTGGGGGAATATGACCGGTCTCTCCCGCGGGCTCACGGCCAAGGTACCCGAGATGTTCGTGGAGGTCTCGCTCGAGCTCGCCGCCGAGCGCGGGGTCGAGACCGGCGACACCGTCCGGATCTCGAGCGCCGGCGGAGAGGCGGTCCGCGTCAAGGCGCTCGTCTCGGACCGGGTCCGCGGGACGACCCTCTTCCTCGGGATGCACGACGCCGGGGACCGAGCGACCAACCGGCTCTCCTACGATCGGCGGGACGCACCGACGGGGACCCCGGCGTACAAGGAGCTCCCCGTGCGGCTCGAGCGACTCGCCGGTCCGAAAGGGGAGTCGCCGCTGCCCTCCTCGCATCCGCGCTTCGGCCACCGAAACCCGCAGTCCGGGGTCGGCGTCGAGGCGAAGTGGCGTCGGCCCGACTACGTACCGATCGCGGGGTCGCCGTGAGCGAGCCGATCCGCGAGGTCGTTCCCGCCGGCCCGCCCGGCTCGGGAGTCGCTCCGTCGGTCGAGTTCGAGGGGTCGGAGGAGTCGATGCGGCGTTTCCTCGAGCTCGTCCGGGTCCTCGACGAGCGAGGGGTCCTGCGACTGGTACGGGACCTCGTCGAGAACAACGAGGAGCTCGTTCGCATCGCCCTCGACTGGTTGAGCCGCCCCGAGAACGTCCGGGCCGTGGAGAACGTTCGAGCGCTCGTCCGCGCGGCCGAACGGATCGACCCGGCGCGACTCGAAGCCACCGGGACGGCGTTGGTCCGGGCTCTGGATGCGGCCGCGTCGGCGCCGGACGACGGGCGCTCCCGGGGGGCGCTCTCAGTGTTGCGTCAGCTCGGGGAGCCCGACGCGAACCGCGGTCTGCGGATCTTCCTCGAGATCCTGCGGGCGCTCGGTTCCGCGAACCGGGGAGGCGCGGACGGGTCCTCCCGCGACCGGCCGACGGACCGCCCGGCCTAGATCGGGGCAGCGATCCGTTCCGGCCCGGCGTAGATGTTGAATCGCCCGCTTCGGAGAAACCCGACCAGGGTCATCCGCTGCTCCTCGGCGAGCCGGATCGCGAGGTCGGTCGGGGCGCCCACGGCGGCGAGGAAGGGGATCCCGGCGATCGCCGCCTTCTGTACGAGTTCGAAGCAGGCGCGCCCGCTCACGAGC
>JASHSX010000170.1 GCA_030040865.1 Thermoplasmata archaeon
GCGCCCGCCGCCGTAGGCCGCGGGCGCCGGCCTACGCCGGCGGCCGGCCGACGAGGTCGTAGTAGCGGTAGGCGGCCTCGCCGGCGGCAAAGCAGTACTTCAGCGTCGTGAAGCCGCGCTTCAGCTCCGCGGCGTCGCGCACGACCTCCTCGGTCGGGCGGCCCCGATGGAGGAGCGCGTCGAACAGCTCGGCGACCCGCTCCATCTCCTTCGGGCCCATGCCGACGCGCGTCACCTCGGGCGAGCCGAGCCGGATCCCGCCCGGGCGCTTCGGGCTCTTGTCGCCGGGGAGGAGGTTCTTGTTCGCGACGATCCCGGCGTCGGCGAGCTTCCGCGCCACCGCCTCGCCGCCGCCCTCGCGCTCGACGCGGACGGCGATCGTGTGCGACCGGGTGAACCCGAGGTCGGCGCCGAGGACGTCGAACCCCCGGTCGTGGAGCGCCTGGGCGAGGGCGTGCGCGTTCTCGACGGTGCGCCGGGCGTACTCGCGGCCGAACTCCAGGTGCTCGGCGAGGCTGACCGCGAGCGCCGCCATCGCGTTCAGGTGGTGGTTGCTCGTCACGCCCGGGAACGCCCCGCCCTGGAGCTTCTTCACGACCTCGGGGTCGTCCGTCTGCCCGAGGAGGATCCCGTGCTGGGGGCCCGGGAGCGTCTTGTGGGTCGACGCGCTCATCACGACGCACCCCTCGTGGAGCGGGTCCTGGAACTCGCCGCCCGCGATGAGGCCCGCGACGTGCGCCCCGTCGTACCAGCCGCGGGCGCCGATCTCCTCGAGCGTCGGGCGGAGCTCGTCGATCGGCATCGGGAACAGGAACAGCGAGAGCCCGAACAGGCAGAGCTTCGGGCGGACCGCGCGCAGGATCTCGCGGGTGCGCGCGACGTCGATCGTCATCCGCTCCTCGTCCCACGCGTAGTAGACGGGTTTCACCCCGCGCAGGCCGAACGCCCCGAACGACGCGCTCGAGATGTGGGCGCCGTCCGCGAGGCGGCTCGTGCCGACGAGGTCGCCGGTCTCGGTGAGCGCCTTCAGGACCGCGAGGTTCGCGACCGTCCCCGAGGTCGGGCGGACGTCCGCGAACGAGCAGCGGAACAGGCGTCGGGCGAGCTCGAGGCAGAGCGTCTCGACCTGGTCGACCTGCTCGTTCCCCTCGTAGTACCGCTCGCCCGGGAGCCCCTCCGCGTAGCGCGAGTGGAAGTCGCTGATCAGGAGCTCCTTCGCGTACGGGGAGAGGAGGTTCTCGCTCGCGATGAGCGGGATCGACCGCTCGAAGCGCTCGGAGTGGCGCTGCACCAGGGACCGGACGCGCGCGACGGTCGCGGCCATCTCGCCCGGGGCGGGCGCGAGGGGCGTCCCCCCCACCCCCCCGTTTCCACTGGAACTCACCGGTGCGTCCCCGTCCCCGGCGGCCGCCCCGAGGGCGCCGCGTCGGCCGGGGGCCACCCCATCCTGTCCATATATGGACCGTGACCGTCGGGCGCCCCGAGGACGTACCGGGCCCCGTGACCGATTCCCCCTCCCGACCGTGGCCGGTCTCCCGCCGCTTCTACGTACCGTACCACGACATCGACGTGCTCAATCACCTGAACCACGCCGCGTACTTCGTGCTCATGGAGACGCTCCGCTGCGACTACTACCTCCCGCTCCTCGGCACGACCGACCCCGCCCGGATCGACATGATCGTCGCCGAGGCGACGTGCCGGTACCTCGCGCCCGTCGAGTACGGCACCGAGCTCCTGGGCGAGATCGCCCCCGCCCGTCCGCTCGGCCGCACGAGCTTCACGCTGCTGTACCGGTTCCGCCGGACCGACTCGCCCGTCGTGACCGCCCGCGGCCGCACCGTGATCGTCTCGTTCGACTATGCGAAGGGCGTGAAGCGCGAGATCCCGCCCGAGCGTCGGGCGGCGCTCGAGCGGGACGGGGTCGACCCGGCGAGCGAGGGCTGGTAGCCGTCTCCACTGGAAACGGAGGGGTGGGGGAGGGGTCCCGCTAGAAGGCGGGGTGCGTTCCCTGCCCGTTCGAGAGCGGGGGCGCCCAGGGGATCGGCTCGACGAACGCCGGCTCCTCGGTCACGGTCTCCACGCGGTAGAGAACGCCCGTGCCCGCGAGCGCGGTGTGGACCCTCCCCAGGATCTCGTGGAACTCGTCGATCGTGCTCCACTCGAAGATCAGGTCGTGCGCGCCCCGGATGAACGAGAGCCCCGACGCCTTCTGGATCCGCTCCCCGATCTCGGTCGGCGAGACCGCCTCGGGCGAGAAGTAGAGATCGATGTAGGTGCGCATCGGAGGAAGCAGGAGTTAGACGCGAGGGACCCCTACTTATATTCGCCGCCAGCGGCCGTCGGGGGATCCCGACGCCGCGGATGCTAGGCCGACAGGATTGCCGCCCGAACGAACCCCGCGGTGACCCCGCGCGCCCCTCGGCCCCGTCGCCCCGCCAGCGTCGACGGGTCACGGTAAGGCTGCTCCCGTCAGGACCTGACCCGGTGCCCGTGATGGATAACCGCTAGGGCGCTCCTCCGAGCGCCCGTCGCAGTGCCCGCGGCCCGGCGGAACAGAGCGTCTACGAGGCTACACGAGACGCGGTGCTCGTCCGAACGTCGCTCCTGCCTGTCACCCCCGCTAAGGACGGTTTCGGTGTGTAAGGGGACGCCCAACCCCCCGGTCCAGCCTAGCGGTCGGACGACGCCGCGGCGGCTACTTTAGCCTTGGTGCCGCGACCCGCGGGACCGGCGACGTCGGTCCGCGCTCAACGGATGTGCTCGAGGCTGAACGAACCCAGGTTCAGCGAGCGCTTCGAGAACGTGTAGCCGATCCACGCCCGCGCCTGCGCCTCGCCGAGCCCCTTCACCGAGAGGAACGTCTTCAACTGCTCGATCTTCAGGTTCACCGACCCGTCGACCATGTGCTCGAGGGTCTCCAAGTCCGCCTCCGCGTGCATCCCGGAGTCGAGGACGTAGTAGGAGACCGCCCGGTCGAGCTTCCGTCGCCCGATGAACGGCTGGAGGAACTTGAACGTCGCCGCCGTGTCGAGGTAGGCGGTGATCGTGGAGACCGACTCGAAGACGAGCCGGTACGCCTTGAACTGCTCCAGGAGCTCCTCCGCGAAGCCGTTCACGGACTGCGCGAGCTGGTCGAGGATCCCCTTGTCCGTCGAGGAGAGGAGGCGGACCCCCGGCGCGGACGCGCTCGAGCCGACGGCCCGGGAGTACAGGTCGACGTACCGGATCATCCCCTTCTTCTCGGCCTCGGCGAAGCCGGGGTAGAGGCCGGCCAGGTCCTCGCGGACCTGGAGGTACGTCTTGTCCGTCACGACCCAGATCGACGGGACGCCCATCCGCAGCCCCTCGGCGGAGAACAGCCGCGCCAGCACGTCCTTCCCCGTGTGGGCGGGCCCGTTCACCAGGACCTGGAGCCCCGGCGAGTAGCCGCCGAACAGGAGGTCGTCCAGGCGCCGGACACCGCTCTTCACCTTCGTCTCCCGGGACGCCTCGGCGATGTCGGCCTGGATACGGCCCGCCTCGGCCTCGGCGGCCTGGGCGCCCATCCGTTCGAGCTCCTGCATCCGCTCGTGCAGCAACGTCTCGCGACCTTTGAGCTCCGACTCCTTCATCGAGAGCTGGTGGCGGAGGTCGTCGAGCCGGCGCGATTCGTCGGAGGCGACCTGGCTCCCCGAGGCGGCGACGTTCCTACGGACCTCCTCGAGCCGCCGGGCCTCCAGGTCGAGCGCCTTCTTGCGGGTCTCCAGCTGCTGGTCGTAGACCGCGAGCTCCCGCTCCTTGAACTCGAGCGGCGTGCGCCGGCGCTCGATCTCCTCGGTGTTGATGCGGATCTCCTCGAACCGGGTGCGGAGCTCGTTCTCGCGCGTCACGAGGTCCTTCTCGCGCTGCGCGACCTCTTCGAGGCGTTGCGACACCTCGGTCGCGATCGGCCCGCGCTCGTTCGAGAGGAACGCCTCCCGCTCGCGGGCGCGGTCGGTCTCGCTCCGAAGGTTCCGCACGTCGCCCTCGAGCTGGACGATGCGACGGCGCAGCTCGGTCTCCCGCTCGATGTACTCCCCCTCCCGGCCGGAGAACTCCTCGCGCAGGCGGGCGTCGAGCTCCCGCGTCGCCTTCTCGACCGCGTCGGCGGTCAGCTGGGGCGACGCCCCGGCGCCGGCAGGCCCGGCGGGCGCGCCCGCGGCGGCGCCCTCGGGCGGCGCCCGCCCGGCGACGCTCTCGAGCGCGAGCAGGCGGAGCTTCAACTCGGCGATCTCGTCGTCCTTCTCGCGGAGCGCGATCTCGCGCTCCTTCGCCTCGCGCGAGCGGACGTACTTGATGACCGCGATCGAGCCGCGTTTCACGTGCTCGACCTCGTCGTCGAGCTGCTTACGCTTCGCCCGCTCGTCGAACAGCTGCCGGTGGAGCTCCTGGACCTCCTGGATCATCGAGGACGGGTCGAACTGGTCGGACTTCACCCGGTCGAGGAGGCCCGTGAGCCATCGGACGACCGTCTCCTCCCGTTCGACGATCGGGGCGATCGCGGCGTCGGTCGGCCGCGGGCGTGGTCCGGCCTCCTCGCCCGACGGGGCGCCCGGAACGGGGACGACCGGGGTCACCGCGGGGTGGATCGGTTCCGAGGAGCGGATCCACTCCTCCATCGCCCGGTCGTCGCCGTCGACCCACTTCCTCAGGACGTCCGACGAGTCCTTCGCGGGGGTCGCCACGCGGCGCCGGCGGCCCCGGTCGGTGCGGCGGACGCTGCCCGCCCACCGTTCGACGGCCGGCTCCGAGCCCATCGCGCCGCCGTTCGTCCCGCCTCCGGGCTCGGCGCGGATCCGTTCCGCGTCCCCGGCGGCGACGCCGAGACGCTCGAGGGCGTCCCGCGAGAGGCCGCGGACCGCCTGGACGCTCGTGAAACCGGCCTGGGAGAGGATCTCCCCGGCCTCGCTCGAGACCCCCAGCGACCGCGCGAGCTCCTCGCCGGCCGGCGACGCGGTCGCAGAGGTGCCTTGCGGCGCGCCGGTCGTCGAGCCGTCCATGGAGAGGGACAGTAACTAGCGCGCGGGGGGGTCTTAAAGGGTCTCGCTCGGAAGGGCACGCGCGGGCGGGCGCTCGACGCCGCGATAAATAGCCGGGCGCCTCCGGCCGGCGTGGACCGCGAGGAGCAGTTCGAACGCATCGTCCGCCACACCGCGGAGGTCCTCACGGAGGAGGAGCTCCGCGGGTTGCTCCAGACGAGCGCGCGGCCCCGGGCGTACATCGGCTTCGAGCCGTCCGGCGCGCTCACGATCGCCCACCTCGTCACGGCCCGCAAGATCCGCGACCTCGCGGACGCCGGTCTCGACGTGACCGTCTTCCTCGCCGACTGGCACGCGTGGATCAACGACAAGCTGGGCGCCGACCTGGGGCGGATCCGCGCGTCAGGCCGGTACATGCAGGCGGCGTTCGTCGCCCTCGGCGTCGACCCCGAGACGGTCCGCTTCCGCTGGGCGCACGAACTCGTGGGGCAGTCCGACTACTGGGCGCGCGTCGTTCGGATCGCGAAGGCGACGTCCGTGTCCCGGACCCGCCGCGCCATGAGCATCCTGGGACGCAGCGAGGAGGACGCTGACCTGGACACGGGGAAGCTGTTCTACCCTCCGATGCAGGCGGCGGACATCTTCGAGCTCCCGGTCGACCTCGCCTACGGCGGGATGGACCAGCGCCGGGCCCACGTGCTCGCGCGGGAGGTCGCGCACCACTTCGGCTGGACCGCGCCGGCGGCGATCCACACGCCGCTCCTCTCCGCGCTCCAGGGCGGCGGACGGATGGACCCGCAGGAGGGGACGTGGGGCGCCAAGATGTCGAAGTCGGACCCCAGGAGCGGGATCCCGATCCCGTCCACGACGGAGCAGGTCCGGGAGCGGATCGCCGCCGCCTTCTGCCCGGCGAAGGAGGTCGACGGCAACCCCGTCGTCGAGATCGTCCGGTACATCCTCTTCCCCTGGGAGTCCCGCCTCGACGTCGACCGATCGCCGGCCCACGGGGGCCCCGTCGCCTTCGCGACCGAGGGCGAGTTCGTGGCGGCGTGGAAAGAGGGGCGTCTCCACCCGAAGGACTTGAAGGACGCCGTCGCGACGGCGGTCGACCGGCTCATCGACCCGGCGCGGCGGTACTTCGCCGAGCACCCGGACCTCTCGCCGGCGTCGTTCCTCGCCGACCCGCGCGCCGGCGCCGACGCCACCGTTAAGTAGCGGACGCCGTAGGGGCCCGCTACCCGTGAGCCGAGGACCTCCTTCGGGAGGCTCCGCTGACGCGAGGAAGAACGATGGCGCGCCCGATCTACGTGCGGTTCGAGACCCCGAGCGACCTCGCCGACAAGGCCCTCCAGCTCGTCCAGGTGGCGAGCGAGACCGGCAAGGTGAGGGTCGGCACGAACGAGGTGACGAAGTCGAGCGAGCGCGCCGAGGCGAAGCTCGTCGTCATGGCCGAGGACGTCGACCCCGTGGAGATCCTCGTCCACATCCCGATGCTCTGCGAAGAGAAGCGGATCCCGTACATCTACGTCCCGAAGAAGCAGCGGCTCGGCCAGTCGGCCGGGCTCCTGAAGTCGGCCGCGAGCGTCGCCGTGGTCGAACCCGGCGAGGCGAAGAGCCTGCTCGAAGAGGTCGCCGCGGCGTTCCCGACCCTCAAGAAGTAGGCCGGTAGGGCGGCGTCCGAGCGATCGATGGCGGAAGAGAAGGGGTCCCCGGCCGAGGTCGTCGAGCTCGTCGGCCGGACCGGGATGGCCGGCGAGGCGACGCAGGTGAAGGTCCGCGTGCTCGCGGGCCGCGACCGCGGCAAGATCATCACCCGCAACGTCGCGGGACCGATCCGCCTCGGGGACGTCCTGATCCTCCGCGAGACCGCGCGCGAGGCGCGCAAGCTGTCGGTCCGGTAGGGCGGGGAACGGTCGCCGATGGTCGTGAAACGTCAGTGCTCGTTCTGCGCGGCGGAGATCGAGCCCGGGACCGGGGCGATGTTCGTGAAGCGCGACGGGACCGTCTTCCACTTCTGCTCGTCATCGTGCCGCAAGCAGCAGCTCCATCTCCACCGGGTCGGCCACCGCTTCAAGTGGACCCGCGCCCACGCGCTGAAGCGGGCGGCCGACCACTCGAGCGCCCAGGCCCGGGCCGAGGCCGCGAAGTCGGCAGCGCCACCGGCGGCGCATCGCCGCACGCGCGCGACCCCCAAGGCCGCGGAGACCCCGGCCCCGCCTCCGGCCGTGGACGCCGCGGCACCGGCCGCGCCCGCCGAGAGCCCGCCCGGGTCCGCGGAACCGGCCCCGTCGCCCGCGAAGAAGCCCCGGGCCCGCAAGAAGAAGGCCGAACCTTCCGACGGGTCGAGCTGACGGAGCTTCGGGGTCCGGTTCCGGCCACGGTTATCGGGCTCCCCACGATGCCGCCGCCGTGCGGCCGTGGACCGACGAGCAGGTGTGGACGGCCGTCCTCGGCTGGCGGTGGGTCCCGCCCGGTGCGTCCAAGATCACGACCGACGCCTTCGAGCTCGCCGTCACCCCCGGGTCGTACGCGCTCACGTTCGTCTACGGGTTCCGGGAGGACGATCCGGACCGGGTCGACCAACGCCTCGGCGAGGTCCGTTCCCGGATCGAGCGGGCCGGTGGCACTGGCGCCCGTTTCCAAGTGACCCCCGGTACCCGGCCCGCCGATCTGGCGGCCCGGCTCCCGCGGCACGGGTATCGGCTCCGCGACACCACCGACGTGCTCGCCTGGGAGCTCAAGGACGAGAACGACCGCGCCCGCCTTCCTCCGCCGGGCGAGGCACCCGGTGTCGTGGTCCGGGAAGCGGCCACCGACGCCGAGTTCGAGACGTTCATCGATCTCGCGCCGCCGATCTTCGGCGACCCTCGCGTGACGGGGGAGATCCGGGCGCGGTTCCGCGAGGAGATGCGAACGGGGCTGCGCGATCACGGCCACTCCGGGCGGTTCCTGGCGTTCCTCGGCCCGACCGCCGTCGGACGGGCCGGGCTCGCCGTGGAGGGGGCGGTCGCGCAGCTCTGGGGAACCGGCGTGCTCGAACCGTACCGCCGCCGGGGGATCTACCGCGCGCTCGTCCGGGCGCGCAGCGAGTCCGCGCTCGCCCAGGGCGCCGAGATCGCGATCGTCACCGCGCGGGTCGGTTCGTCGGGGCCGATCCTGAAGCGGCTGGGGTATCGGAGGGTGGGCGAGATCCAGATGTTCGAGGCCCGGTGGGACGTGCCACCGGCGGACGCCGGGGCGCCCTGACCCCGGCCAACCTCACCGCCGACGGCCCCGTGCCCGGGGCGCGGGGGCGTCGCAGTAGGCGACGATGCGACGCACGTTCGCCTCCGGCGTCCGGCTCCCGTCCAGCGTCAGGACCGGCTCCGTCCACGGAAGGTACTCGCGGGCGACCACCTCCGGCCACGATACCGCCGGCAGCGGCGGGGTCGCCGATCCCCGACGCTCGATCCGGCGGCGGTGCTCGGCGCGGTCCGCCAGGACGATCTCCACGACTCGTCGCGGGACGCCGGCCGCCGACGCGAGATCGCGCCACATCCGACGGGCCTCCTCGACGCCGTTCACCGCGTCGATCACGATATCCCGGCCCAGCGCGAGGTGGTCGCGCGCCAGGTCGCGGGCGACGACGTAGGCCGCGAGCCCGGTCTCGAAGGAGCGGGAGAAGCCGGCCGCGAGGAGCGCCGCCTCGACGACGTCCACGCGGAGCCAGACCGCCGCCCTCCGCCGCGCGAGCCGTCGGGCGATGGTGGACTTGCCGACGCCGGGCAGGCCGGCGAGGACGATCAGCGTCGGGGCACGTCGGGTGGCGGGACGTCGCGGCATGCAGCGGTGCTCCCGACGCAGCGGGAGCGCGGATAAGAGGTCGGGCGGCCGGGCGAGCGCGCACCGTTCGTGCCGGTGCGACTGGAGCGGCATCGGTAAGCGTTCCGGCGGACCGGGAGTCCCGTGGCCCCTGAAAGGTGGGTCTCCGCCACCGACCTCGCGGAGTACGCCTACTGTCCCCGGGCGTACTACTACCGCGACCACCCGCCGCCCGGCGGCCCGACCGCGGACGGCCGGCGACGGGCGCGGGCCGGCGTGCGGTACCACGCCCGCGAGCTCGGGCGCGAACGCCGGCGCGCCGAGCACGGCGGGGGGTACGTGGCCGTCCTGGTGGTCGGGATCCTGCTCGCGTTGGGAGGTCTCGCATGGCTCCTCTACCGGTGACCCCGGAACTCCTCGCCGTCGCGCTCGTCCTCGGGGGGATCCTTCTGGCGGCCGTCGCGCTCAAGCTCCTCGGGGACCGCCGTCGCGACGCGCGCGCCGGAGCGCTCGTCGCGATCGACGCCGGAGCGCCGATGACCCTGCGCTCCGAACGGTACCGCATCTCGGGCCGGCCGGACGCGGTGCGTCGGCTCGCCGACGGTCGGCTCGTGCCGATCGAGCGGAAGAGCCGCACGACGCCTCCGCGCGGTCCGCCCCCCTCGCACCTCGTCCAGGTCTGGGCGTACTGCCTCCTCCTCGAGGAGGCGACGGGCGCGGCGCCGCCGTACGGGCTGCTCCGGTACTCGGACGACACGGAACTCCGGGTCCGGTGGGACGCCCCGGCGCGCTCCGAGCTCCTCCGCCTGCGGGCCGAGATGGAGCTCCCGTACGACGGCCGCGCGACCCCCTCGCCCGCGAAGTGCGCGCGGTGCCGCTGGGTCGTCGGCTGCGACGCCCGGGCCTAGCGGGCCCGACGGCGCGCCCAGAAGATCTCGGTCGTGTACGGGAGCTTCACGACGGCGCGTCCGCGCGTCCCGGGCTCCGTGCGCAGGATCCTCCGCACCTCCGCGGCCACGCGCCGTTGCTCGGCGCGGGGCAGCACCGAGATCACGCTGACCGACAGCACGCGGTCGACGACCGCGGCGGGGGAGGTCCGATGGACGTGGCGGACCTGGGCGCGGTGGAGCGGACCGAACGGGGAGCCCGGCGCCCGGAACGCGGCCCGCCAGCGGCGGTCCCGACCCGAAGGGGTGTCGTCGCGGTACCGGTCGATGAGCTCGGTGATCCGTCGGGAGAACGGCGCCGTGTGCTGCCGCGTGTTCCAGACGAGACCGAGCCCACCGCCCGGTCGGAGGACGCGCGCGATCTCGGCGAGGGCCGGGCGCGGACGGAACCAGTGGAACGCCTGCGCGCAGACGACCGCGTCGGCGAATCCGCGGGGCAGCGGGATCGCCTCGGCCGTGCCGTCCAGCACCGGCACGTCGGGGACGACGTCGCGGAAGACGCGTCGCATCCCGGGGGTCGGTTCGATCGCGATGCGGGCGGCGCCCCACGGCGCGATCGCCCGGGTGAACTTCCCGGTCCCGCTGCCGAGCTCGACGACGATCGTCCCGGGGCCGACCCGGAGCGCCCGCCCGAGCCGTCGGACCGCCGCGGCCGGGTAGTCGGGCCGGGAGCGTTCGTAGCGGTCCGCCGCGGCGTGGAACCCCCAGACGCGCGGATGGGTCCGGGGATCTCGCCGCACCACGGGTCGCGCTCCGTCCGGGGGTCGGCCCCCTCCCGGCCCCGCGCGGGAACCCAAAACCTTACCCCCCGCGTCGGCTCCGCGCGGCCATGCCCGAGGGGAACAGCGAGCGGACCCTGGTGGTCATCAAGCCGGACGGGGTGCGTCGCGGCCTGGTCGGGGAGATCATCGGTCGGCTCGAGCGCAAGGGCTTGAAGATCCTCGCGGCGAAGACGCTCCGCGTCGCGCCGGAGCTCGCGCAGCTCCACTACGCCGAGCACCAGGGAAAACCGTTCTACCCGTCGCTCATGCAGCACATCACCTCCGGCCCGATCGTCGCGCTCGCGGTCGAGGGCCGCTCGGCGATCTCCGTCGTCCGGTTGCTCCTGGGCGCGACGAACCCGCAGGTCGCGGCTCCCGGGACGATCCGCGGGGACCTCGCCCTCGGGCTCACGCCGAACCTCGTCCACGCGTCGGACTCCCCGGAGTCGGCGGCCCGCGAGCTCCCGCTCTACTTCGAGCCAGCGGAGTACCTCGCGTACTCGCGCGTCGGAGAGGAGTTCTTCTAGGGGGCCGATGGCGGCGACGGTCGCCGACGCCGTCCGGGCGCTCGCGGCCGGCCGCCTCGTCGTCTACCCGACCGACACCCTCTGGGGCCTCGCGGCCCGGGCGACCGATCCTCGGGCGGTGGAACGGCTGGTCGCGGTGAAGGGACGGGACCCGCGCCAGCCGGTGAGCGTGGCCGTGAGCAGCGTCGAGGAGATCGAGCCGATTGCCGAGGTGGGACCCGCCGCCCGCGCGTTCGTGCGCACCCACCTCCCCGGGCCGTACACCGTGCTCGTCCGCCCGTCGTCCCGGGTCCGCCGCGCGTTCGCCGCGCCGATCGCCGCGGGGGACACGATCGGCGTCCGGGTCCCGGACCATCCGGTCGCCCGGGAGCTCGCCCGACGCGTGGGGCCGATCACCGCCACCTCCGCGAACCGCCACGGGAGCCCGCCGAGCCGATCGGCCGGGGCGGCGCGCCGCGTCTTCGGGAGCGACGTGGCCGTGTACCTGGCGACCCGTCCCGCGCCCTCGGGACGTCCGTCCGAGCTCATCGACCTGACCGGTCCCATGCCCCGACGCGTGCGGAGGTCGTGAGCCGGTGTCGCCGTACCCGGACGACCTCGACCGCTGGCGGGAGGCGGCCCGCATCGCGTCGCGGGCCCGGGAGTACGGCCTCACGCTCGTCGTGCCCGGGGCGCGGCGGCGTGACGTGGCCGACGCGATCGAACGGTTCGTCCGCTCGGAGGGCGCGGAGCCCGCGTTCCCCACGAACCTCTCCCGGAACGACGAGGCGGCCCACTATTCACCGGCGCCCGACGACGCCGCCGAGTTCGTCGCGGGCGACCTCGTGAAGGTCGACGTCGGCGCCCACCTGGACGGAGCGATCGCCGACACGGCCGACACGGTCGAGGTCGGCGGGACCCGTCGCTACGAGAACCTCGTCCGCGCCGCGCGCGAAGCTGTGCGCGACGGAATCGCCGAGGTCCGCGCCGGCGCGTCGGTCGACGCCGTCGGTCGGGCGGTCGCCCGCGCGATCCGGGCGCGCGGCTTCAAGCCGATCGTCGACCTCTCAGGCCACTCGATCGAGCGGTACCTCCTCCACGCCGGGAAGTCGGTGCCGAACGTCCCGGGCGCCTCCGACGCCCGGTTCGTGGAGGGCGAGATCGTCGCCATCGAGCCGTTCGCGACGAACGGCGTCGGCCACATCGGCAACGGGCCGTTCGGCCACATCCAGCGGTTCCGCGCCGACCCCGGGGCGTCGGACCCGGCGCTCGCTGCGCTCTTCGCCCGCTTCCGGACGCTCCCGTTCTCGGCCCGCTGGGTCACCGGGGAGGAGGAGCGCGCGGCGCTCAAGCGAGGCCGTCGGTTCCTGCAGACGTACCCCGTGTTCGTGGAACAGGGGCACGGCTGGGTCGCCCAGGCCGAGCACACCGTGCTCGTGCGGGACGACCGGGCCGAGGTCCTGACCGCCAGCGCGACCTCGCCGATCCCCTAGCGCCGGGGGTTCTCGAACGAGGCCCGGGCGAGCGCGGCGCCCGCGACGATCGCATCCAGCTTCGCGCGGGCGACGCCGAGCGAGCGGGTCCTAAGGCCGCAGTCCGGGTTCACCCAGAGGCGGCTCGGGTCGCCGAGGTACCTCGTCGCCCGTCCGATCCGCTCGGCGATCGTCTCGGGCGACTCCACGGGGTCGCGGTGGACGTCGGCCACGCCGAGACCGACCGAGCGAGTGTCGCCGTACTCGGCGAGCGCTTTGAGGACCGCGTAGCCGTCGTGCCCGTCGGTGTCGCGGTTCGCGAACTCCCACGCCCACTGGCGGCACCGCTTCGCCTCGAGGAGCGCGGGGAGGAGCAGCCGGTAGTCGGAGTAGCAGATGTGCATCGAGAACTCCGCGTCGAGCCCGTCGGTCGCCGCGTTGAACCCTTCGACGACCAGGTCCGCCTCGTCCGGATGCGTCCCGGCCGCGGGCTCGTCGATCTGGATCACGCGGCAGCCGTGCTCGATCAGCGCCGCGAGGGTCGGCCGCACGGCCCGCCGCGCGAGGTCGACCACGAACTCGCGCTGCGCCCGCCGCCGCGCGTCGCGGCCCTTCCATCCGGCCTGGCGCGCGAGATAGTGCTCGTTGTACGACCAGTCGGCGAGGGTGTACGGCCCCGTGATCGGGAGCTTCGGCTCCGCGCGGGCGTGCCGCCGGACGAAGTCGAACTCCTCGACGTGGTACGGCCGTTCGAGGCGGACCTCGTCCGTGACGGCCGCCTTGAGATAGTACTTGTTGTCGAACGAGCGCACGTGGCCCTGGAACCGGAAGCCGCGCATCTGGCGGATCGGGTACTCGTACATCTCGATGCGGCGGGCCTCGCCGTCGTACACGCGCTCGAGGCCGGCCGCCTCGAGGTACCGGAGCGCGAACAGCGCGCCCAGGTCCCGGATCGCCTCGCCGCCGACCTCCCGCGAGCGCCCCGCGAGCAGCGCGTCGCGCGCGCTCCCGAGCTCGGAGCCGAAGCCGAGGCGCTCGTCGTCGGCGGCGAACTCGCCGCGCGCCCGCGCGTCGAGCGGCTCGCCCCGCTGCCCCAGGAGCTGCCAGCGGGGCTTCGCGAGGCTGCCGATCTCCTGGGCCGGAAAGAGGCGGCGATCGGTCACGCGGAACCTCCGTCGCCGAGCGCCTGACGGGCCGCCGGCAGCACGTGCAGCTTGCGCGTGGCCGGCTCCCACGGGAGGAGGTCGAGCGGCCCGCCGGGCCCGAGCCAGACGGACGCGGCCCGTCGACGGGCCTGCGCGCGCCGGACGAGGCGCGCGACCTCCGTCGGGTCCTCGGCGAGCGTCGTGCGCGAATCGACGACGCCGAGCCCCAGCCCTCCGCCGCGGCGCCCCTCGGGAAGCTTCTCGACGTCCGTCTCGGCGAGGTCGACCCCGACGACCGTGACCGGCAGCCGGTCGAGCACCGGGAACGCGGGGGCGGCGTCGGCCCCGTACGTCCAGACGATCGAGGTGCCGCCGTCGGCGGCCGCGGCGATCGCGGAGTACCCCGCGACCACGGCCTCCGCGCGCGGGCCTTCCGGGGGTCGCACGGCGAGCAAGGGGTCGGTGAACTGGAATGTGCGGAAACCGGCGCGCGTGAGCTCGCCCACCTCCTCGCCCAAGAGGCGACCCAGCCGATGGACGAGGGCGCGGTCCGCCTCGCCCGATCGGTTGTCGAGGAGCCCGGTGAGCGTGTACGGTCCGGGCAGGATCACCCGGGCGCGGCCGGGGTCGGCGCGCAGCGCCGCGGGGAGTCGCCCCGCGATCGCGCCCGGGGTCCGGCCGGGCGGCGCGTTCAAGATCGGCTGCCGGTAGAAGGTGTTCGTCTCGAGCCAGCGGCTGAGCGGCCCGACCTGGAAGCCGTCCCAGGACTCCGCGATCGGCCGGAACAGGTCGGCGGTCGCGAGGTACCCTGCGGTCACCGTGTCGAACCCCAGTCGCTCCTCGAGCTGGAGGACGTCCCGCTCGGCGGAGGCGTACAGCTCCTCGACCGACTCGGGCGATGTCCGGCCCCGGTCCAGGTCGCGCGTCGCGCCGACGAGCGCCTCGGAGCGCGGGAACGGGCCGGTGAGCCCGGTGCGGACGTTCATCGCGCGCCGCGAGAAACGGTCGGTCCTTAACGGTGCCCCCGGAAGCGGTCCGTGCGAGGAGAGAAACGCGATTGCGTGCGGGACAAACGCGGTCGGTCTACGCGGCGAGGTTCGCCGCGACGATCCGGTCGAAGTCAGCGGGTTTCGGCGGCCATCCCTCGGTCATGTAGCCGCGGAACGCCTCGAGCGAGCCGAGTCGCAGCGCCTCGTTCGACGCCCGCTCGAAGCCGAGCGTCGAGACGTACCGGTCCGGGAGCGCGTGGTGCGCTCCGAAGTGCGCGGGGTACACCTCCGTCGCCTCCGGGAGCCGGAGGAGCTTCTCCGTGAGGCTCGCGTAGAGGAGGTCGGGGGACCCGTCCCCGAGATCGGTCCGGCCGACGGCGCCGAGGAGGAGCGTGTCGCCGGTGAACACCCGGTCGCGGATCGTGAGGGACAGGTGGTCGCGGGTGTGGCCGGGGGTCTCGAGGACCCCGATCTCCTCCGCGCCGAACGGGATCGCCTCGCCCTCGGTGAGGCGACGGCGCGGGTACTGGGCGGGCGAGCGGTGGCTCACGTAGATCGGCGCGCCCGTCGCGGCGTGGAGGGCCGCGTGGCCGGCCAGGTGGTCGGCGTGGGTGTGCGTTTCCACGATCGCGGCGAGCGTCCAGGCGTTCTCGGCGAGCAGGGCGCGGTACGGCACCGGGTCGTGACCGGGGTCGATCACGACGGCGACCCGGGCGTTCGCGTCGGCGACCAGGTAGGCGAGGCAACCGGTCTCGGGCCGCGGCAGCTGGCGGAGCAGGAGCCCCGAGGCGGGATCGTCGGCCGGGTAGCGCGGAAGCCCGCCGTCGACGACCCGCGCGTACTCGTCGAGGCCCCCTTCGAGGGCCGCGGCGAGCGGGAAGCCGCGCCGCTCGAGGTAGTCGACCGCGGAGCGGGCGCGGAAGCCCAGGTGGTCGTAGGCGACGATCGGCCGGTCGTGGGGGAGCCCGGGGAGCGCCGCTTCGAGCTCTTCGAGCGGTACGGCCCGATCGCCCGGCAGGTGGACGAGGGATCGCTCGCGCGCCGGGCGCACGTCGAGCAGGAGCGGGGGCTCGTCGGAGCCCAGCAGGCGGGCGAGCTCGTTCGGTGCGATCAGGGGTACGGCCCCGGCCCGGGGCGGTCGAAAGAACGGGTGGGGGAGCGTCCCCGAGGCGGCCGACACGCTGCGCTCTCGTTAGCCCGGCCGTCCGTATTTAGACCGCTGCCTGGGCGTGGGACCCGACCCGCCCCGCCCGGAACCTCGCCTACCGTCAATTGACGAACGGGCTGCACGTCTCCCGCAAAGTGTTAATAAATCGGGGCCGGGTCCCAATCGATCCATGGCCGAGAGCCAATCGGCCCCCGTTCCCGACGGTACCGACGGACGGCGTCGCACCCGCGACGCCCGCGCGGCGGCCCGCAGCGAGGACCAGACGGAGGCGTTCGGGCGGCGGGCGGTCGAGCTGTCGCGCCTCTACGCCGGGAAGGTCGAGACGGTCCCGAAGGTGCCGGTGCGGTCGCTCGAGGACTTCGCGCTCTGGTACACGCCGGGCGTCGCGGAGGTCTCCCGCGCGATCCGGGCCGACCCGGACCTCTCCTTCGAGCTCACCGGCCGGTGGAACACGATCGCGATCGTCACCGACGGCTCGCGGGTCCTCGGTCTCGGCGACATCGGCCCCCGGGCGGCGCTCCCGGTGATGGAGGGGAAGGCGCTCCTGTTCAAGTGGCTGGGCGGCGTCGACGCGATCCCGCTCCCGATCGCCGTGAACTCGCCGGACGCGTTCATCGAGACGGTCGAGCGGCTCGCTCCCGCCTTCGGCGGGATCAACCTCGAGGACATCGCGTCGCCGAAGTGCTTCGGGATCCTGGAGTCGCTGCAGCGCCGCCTCCCGATACCGGTGTGGCACGACGACCAGCTCGGGACCGCCGCCTCCTCGATCGCCGGGCTGCTCAACGCGCTCACGCTCACGCACCGCTCGGTCCGGGACCTGCGCACCGTGCTGCTGGGAGCCGGCGCGGCGAACTTGGTCACCGCCCGGCTGCTGCTCGCCCTCGGGCACGACCCCGCGCGGCTCTCGCTCGTCGACTCCCGGGGGATCCTTCACGCCGAGCGCGACGACGTCGACGAGCTCATGGTCCGCAACCCGTGGAAGTACAAGCTCGCCCTCGCGACCGACGGCGGGGGCCGGAAAGGCGACCTCGCCGAGGCCGCCGAAGGGGCGGACGTCCTGCTCGCCGCCTCCCGGCCGGACCCGACCACGATCTCGCCCGACCTCGTCCGCGCGATGGCGCGGGACCCGATCGTCTTCGCGCTCGCGAACCCCGTCCCCGAGATCTGGCCCCAGGTGGCGATCGATGCCGGCGCCGCGGTGGTCGCGACCGGGCGCAGCGACTTCCCGAACCAGGTGAACAACTCGCTCATCTTCCCGGCGGTGTTCCGCGGCGTCCTCGACGCGCGGGCGAAGTCGATCCCCGACGAGATCGTGCTCGCCGCGGCGCGCGAGCTCGCGCGGCACGCCGCGGACAAGGGCCTCTCGCCGACCCACCTCCTGCCCACGATGGAGGAGGCGCACGTCTTCCCGCACGTGGCGGCCGCGGTCGCGGACGCGAGCGTCGGCCTCGGGATCGCCCGGCACCGGCTCTCGCACGACGAGTTTTTCGAGCGGGCGAAGCTCCTCATGGGCCGACCGGCGCGGCTCGAGCACGCGCTCCAGCGCGCCGGACTCATCCCACCGATGCCGAAGGAGAAGGGGTCGCGGCGGAGGGGCGCCGCGTGAGCGCGAGCGCCGACGCGGGCGCGAAATCCTCCGGCGAACCGCCGGCGCTCCCGATCCACCTGCGCCCCGCGAAGGCGACGGACCTCCCCTCCCTCATCCCGCTCCTCCTCCGCCTGAAGCGCCTCAACGAGGAGTTCGATCCGCTGCTCAAGGTCCGCGACGACGCGGAGGAGCAGGCCCGCATCGTGCTCACGAACCACCTGGCCGACCCGAAGGCCGTGATCCTCGCCGCCGAGGGCGTCGGCGCCGACAAGGACAAGGTCGTGGGGTTCGTCCGCGCCCTCCTGCGCGAGCGGCCGTTCTACACGCCCGA
>JASHSX010000171.1 GCA_030040865.1 Thermoplasmata archaeon
ACATGGCCGGCCCCGATCCGAGCGAGCAGCCGCGCCGCGGGGGTCGCGTCGTCGTGACGGTCGATCGCGACGACCCGGTAGCCCCGCACGCGCAGCACGAACGCCGCCAGCATGCCGATCGCCCCGGTGCCGGCGACGAGCGCGGAGGGGGGATCCCTCGGGGGAAAACCCCGCGTCGGCTCCTTCCGGTCGAGCACGCGCTGACCCTGGAAGATCGCCTTCTCGACCACCGAGAGGGGCTCGAGGAGCACCGCGACGCCCCGGAGGCTCGGATCGACGCGGACCAGGTACTCGGGTCCCTCGGTGTACTCGTCGGCCAGGAATCCGTGCGCTCCGAGGATCCCGCGCTCGGTGAAGGCGCCGGTCTCGCAGAAATCCGAGCGGTTGGCGGCGCAGAAGCGGCAGCGGCCGCAACCCCGGCGGACCGTGGCCACGACCAGGTCCCCGGGCGAGAACCCGGGAACGGACGCGTCCCCCTCGCGCACGACCCCCAGGTTCTCGTGACCGACGATGAGGAACGGAGAGCCGATCGGGGCCCGACCGTACCTTCCGGCCGCGATGTCGTGGTCGGTACCGCAGACGCCGACCTCGAGCACCCCGACCCGGAGACGGCCCGACTCGCGTTCCGGGGCCGGCACGTCGGCGATCGTGATCCCCGGCGCGGGAGGGCGAGCGATCGCGGCCCGCACGGCTACCGTCCGAGGAAGCGGCGGAGCGACTCTTCGAGCGGGACCAGACGCGCGAGCACCCGCTCTTCCTCCTCGAGCGTGAGCGGGTCGTACGGTGCCCGGTACCCGACCTCCGCGCCGCGGAGGCGGGCGGCGAGGAACTTGATGACCGACGGGAACGGCGCCCCTCGGGTCACCTCGACGAGCGCGTTCACGAGGGGCTGCAGCTCCGCCGTCCGGCCCGCGTTCTTCTCCCGGGCCGCGGCGACGAGCTCGACGCACAGGGTGGGGACGAGGTTCGCGATCCCCATGACCGCCCCGTTCGCGCCGAGGGCGATCGCGTCGGTCGCGAGGGCGTCGTCGCCGGGCAGCACGACGAACCCCGACGGAGCGCCGCGCACGAACCCCTCCACGGACGCGAGCGTTCCCGAGGTGTCCTTGATGCCGGCGAGGACCCGGTCGCGGGCGAGACCGTGGACGAACTCCGGGTCAAGAGCGTAGCCGACGAGCGCCGGGATGTTGTAGGCGAGCAGCGGGACCGAGATCGCCGCCCGGATCTCCCGATAGTAGCGATCGACGGAGGCCGGGGTCGGATGCAGATAGTAGGGAGGCACCGCGACGACCGCCTCGGCTCCGGCGGACTCGGCCGCCTGCGCGTAGGAGACCGCCCGCTCCGTCGACGGCGCGCCGCAGCCGACCCAGACGTCGGTCCGGCCCGACGCGCTCTCGACCAGGAGGTCGACGAGCCGGCTCCGCTCGGGGTCGGTGATCAGCGGGAACTCGCCGAGGCTCCCGAGGACGAAGAGGTGGTCGACCCTCGCGTCCACGAGGTCGCGCGCGAACCGCGCGTTCCGGGCGAGGTCGAGCTCCCCCCGGCTCCCGAAGAGCGTCGGGAGCGGGACCGCGAGCCCCTCGAGCGACATCCCGAGGCGTACGTCGGCGCCGGCTTAACTGCTTGGGGCGGTACCGGTCCGAGGCGAGGTCGACGCAGCGCCCGTGCGTCCTCGGCATCGACGAGGCGGGGCGCGGGAGCGTCCTGGGCCCGCTCGTGGTGGGCGCGTTCTGGCTCCCCGAGCAGCGGGTCGGCGAGCTGCGCGGGCACGGGGTGCGCGACTCGAAGCAACTCAGCTCGCGGCAGCGAGAGGACGTCTACCGCGCGCTCGGCGGCGTCGGCAGCCTCCGATCGATCCCGCTCGCGCCGCGGACGATCGACCGATGGGTCCGCCGGGGCGGGCTCAACGACTTGGAGCTCCGGGCGTTCGCGCGCCTGATCCGGGAGATCGCGCCGGAGACCGCGATCGTCGACGCATGCGACACGAACGCCGAGCGGTTCGAACGTCGCCTCGGGGCGCTCACGGGCGGCGGAGTGCGCATCGTCGCACGACACCGGGCCGACGAGACCGACCCGGTCGTCGGTGCCGCATCGATCGTGGCGAAGGTGCGGCGGGACCGGGCGCTCGCGCGACTTCGGCACCGGCTCGGCGATGAGGTCGGCTCGGGGTACCCTTCGGATCCCGTGACCCAGCGCTTCGTAGAGCAGGCCGCCTCTGAGCCCGGCCGGCCGCCCGCTTGGATGCGCGCGAGCTGGGCGCCCGTCCAAAGGGTTAAGCGGGCCCGACCGGCTCGCACGCTCGACGACTTCGGCCCATGACCGTCGAGGAAACGCTCGCTGCGCTGGTCGACCGGTTCAACCGGCATGCCGAGAGGAATCCGGCGGTCGCGGAGGAACTCAACGGACTCACCCGGACCATCCAGGTCCGCCTCACGGACGAGGGGACGTACGCCGTCGACCTCGCCCACGGCCGCCTCACGAACCTTCGCACGACCGCGGGGGCGAAGGCGGACCTCACGATCACGACCGACGTGGCCACGTTCCACGGGCTCGTGAAGAAGGAGATCGGGCCGATGAAGGCGCTCGTGACGCGCAAGCTCGCGATCGACGGGAGCCTCGAGGACAAGCTCCTCTTTCGGAAGCTGCTCTAGAGCCCGGGCCCACCGGTCACGGCAGGAAGACGCACGCCGCGATGCAGACCCCGTAGTGGTCCATCGGGATCGAAAGCTCCTCGGTGCGGTACTGGATGCGGCGGAGGTCCACGCCGCGGAAGTGGGCGATCTCCTCCATGCGCCACTTGAGGAACTCCTTGAGGGACTTCTGCGTGCCGTGGAGATGGCCCTCCGCGACGTACCCTCCCTGGCCGTCGGTCCGGAAGCCGTAGGCGATCCCCGCGCTGATCACCTCGCCCTCCCCACCGGAGTAGCGCGAGAGGACGGTGTGGGTGATCGCGCCACGGGCGATCCGCGTTCGGTCGACCTGCCGGATGCCGATCGGGAGGACCGACGAGACGTTGACGAGGTTCTGCTCCCCGATCCCGGCCTGCAGGAGGGCGAGGTCGAACGCGTTGAGCTCGCTCGTCTTGTTGATGCCCTTCCCGCTCGTCACGAAGAAGCGCGTCGGGACGGGAACGAGCGTCGTCGGCTCCTGGGCGCGCGGCACGGCGGCGCATGAGTCGTCGCGCGCTTAACGTTTGGTCCGAAGAGAGCGCTAGACCATGATCGCGTGGCGCCGGCGCATCGACGACTCGGTCTCTCCGCGCGCCCGCATGAGCTCCGCGATCAGTCCGTCGGTGAGCCGCAGGCTCGCGGACTCGAAGAGCGTCCCGAGCGGCGCGAGACGGGGGCGCTCGCCGTCCTCCTCGAAGTCGAGCGGCAGGAGCAGCGTCGCCGCGTGCGCGAGCTTGGACGCCGCCCGCGCCGTCACGACCACGAGATCGGCCCCCTCGCGCCGCACGATGTTCGCGGTCTGGATGCTCGAGGAGCTCTCGCCCTGTCCCGAGAGGATGAACACGGCGTCACCGCGGCGGACGATCGGCGTCACGCTCTCGCCGATCACGTAGGCGCGTAGTCCGATCTGGACCAGGCGCATCGCGAACGCGCGACCCACGATGCCGCTGCGGCCCGCCCCGTAGACGAAGATCTGCGGGGCCGCGGCGAGGATCTCGACGGCGCGGACGATCGACTTCGCCTCGACGCGGTCGAGGGCGGCCGTCACCCGGTCGGCAATGTACCGCTGCGCCCGCGCGAACGTCGCGACGTCAGCGTCGCCGGTGGCGGTCACGCGGACGCACCTCCTTCCGGCGCGACGGCGGCCGGCGCGACGGCGCCGGCCGCGCGGCCGGGCGGGCCGCGGGCTTCGGGAGGGGACGGGCCGGCCTGGTGGGCTTCGGCGGCGGCACGGCCTCCTTCGGGACGGGCCGCGGCGCCGGGGGCGCGTGCTGCTTCGTCCATCGGCGGGTGAGCGCGCGCTCGTAGAGGAGCTTCATGTACATCGCATCGTGCTCGAGCAGCGGCGAGCTCGAGATCACGGTCGCGTCGTAGTCCCGCTCGGCGAGGATCTCCGCGAGCGGGTCGAAGCGGACGAGGCCCCGCTTGATCGGCGTGAGCCGGAACTCGCCCGGGCCGTAGAACTCGACGCCCGAGAAGTTGAGGTAGAGGGGACCGTTCGTGGCCGTGACGAACTCGCGGACGACCGGCGCGAGCGACTCGGCGGTCTCGAACGAGGTCCGCTCGCGGGCCGCGAGGTGCGGCAGGTTGAGGACGGGCACGATCCCCTTCACGTGCCGCACGAGGTCGAGGACCTCGTCGCGCGAGCCGAAGACGTCGGGGTGGCCGCTCGGCTCGATCGCGAGCCGCACCGTCCCCTTCGAGAAGCCGTTCAGCCAGGCCGAGAGGTCGGTCACGATCTCCGTGAGCTGCTGGATCGAGTCCCCGCGATCGCCGCCGCCGTAGAAGCCCAAGTGCGTGACCGCGAGCCGGGCCCCGAGGCCGAAGGCGAGGACGCCCGCCCACTGGATCTGCCGGGTCGACTGCTCGCGGGCGTCGCTCGACCCGAAGAAGTCGACGTAGTACGGGGCGTGGAGCGTCAAGTCGGTGTCGAGCGCGCGGGCGAGGGACTTCGTCTGGTCCAGGTCCGCGTGGTCCTTCGCGAGGCTCCAGGTGAGGGAGGTGAGCGAGTCCCGCCGCTTCACCGGCGCGGCGAACGCCGCGACGTTCGGGGTGCCGCCCTGGTGGTCGCCCGGGCCCACGCTCACGACGAGCTGCTGGACGAGCTCTCTCGGGAGCTTCCCCACCTCCTCGTCGAGGGCGAGGCGCGTGAGCGGATTCACCTTGATGAACTGGACTTCCATCGCCGTGAGCCCCAGGTGGTGGACGTCCGCGATCCCGTCGCGGAGCGTGCGCCCTTTGCACGAGAGGGGGATCCCCGCCGGTCCGAAACGGATCACGAATAACCAGGCTCCAACGGGGGAGTTCCGACCCCAGATGCCGAAGCTATTTATCGGACGGGGAGGGCGGCCCGCGTTCGCGCCCGGGCCGAAAACCGCGCCCGATGAGGTATAGCTCGGACGACGCCTCGCGCGACGCCGGCGGCTTCGTACGACGCACCTCCGCGAACGACGGGCGCAGTTCCGCGACGAGGTCCGGGACCAGATCGCCGTCGAACACCTTCGCGACGAACGCGCCGTGCGGGGCGAGGACCTGGCGGGCGAGTCGCCACGCGTCCCGCGCGCTGCCGACGCTGCGCGCGTGGTCGGTCGCGTACGCGCCGCTGATCCGCGGCGACATGTCGGAGAGCACCACATCGAACGGCCGGCCCGCGAGCCGCTCGGCGACCTCGGCCGTACCGACGCGGCCCCGGATCACCGACACCCCCTCGATCGGTTCGATCGCTCGGGGATCGACGGCGACGACCGCGCCCGAACGACCGACGCGCTCCGAGGCGACGATCGACCAGCCGCCGGGCGCGGCCCCCAGGTCGAGGACCCGGGCGCCGGGCCGGAAGAGTCGGAACCGGTCGTCGAGGTAGGCGAGCTTGAACGCGGCGCGCGAGCGGAGCCCGTCCGACCGGGCGGCGCGATAGTACGGATCCCGCCGGCGCTCCGCGAGGAACCGACGCGGCATCGCTCGGCGGCGAGCGGGCGGGCCTACATGAGCGGGCGCGTCGCCGGGGACCGGTGGGGCCGTCCGAATTTGAATCGGAGTCTCTTGCACCCCAAGCAAGAAGGATGGTCCAAGCTACCCCACGGCCCCGTGCCGGCGGCCGACGACCCGCGCGCGCGAGATAATGGTTTGCCCGTTCCGGTCCGACTAGTGGACGAACCACCAGGCGACGATCCCGGCGGTCGAGATGATCGCGGTATTCGCGAGGGTGAGCCAGAAGAACGTCCAGAGGTCCGACCGCCCGTCGGCCGGGGTCGTGGAGGCGGGCGGTATCGAGCCGCCGGGGTACGCCGTGTACGGGGTGCGGTAGCTCCCCTCGGCCTCGGTCATCGGAGCGGGATCCCGGACGCGCTTCTTAACGGCTCGGTTCGTCCCGCGCTACGCCGCGAACCACGGGAGCCGCGCGGACGGCCCGGTCGGCTTGAGCACGAGCAGGTGGAGGTTCGCCCCCGGATCGCCCGGCGCGTAGGAGTCCCGCTGGGCGAGCTGGTAGAGCAGGAACAGCGCGTCCTCGTCGGACTTCACGCCGAGCGAGCGGTGGACGTCGATCCCGAACCGCTGCTGCAGCAGCACCAAGAGCTCCTCGAAATCGATCGAGCTCGACCCCTCGGTGGCCTGGGCGCGCCGGAACAGCCCGACGACGATCCCCGTGGCGAGGGTCAGGATCTCGCGCGGCTCGGCGGTGCGCAGGTGGAAGTGCGGGGCGTCCGCCGCCACGGGGCCGGCGGGGACCACGAGGATGGAGACCTCGTTCTCGATCGAGGCGCCGGGCGTCCGGGCGAGCCGGGCCCACGCCTCGTCCGCCGCGGCGTCGTTCGGCACCACGAAGATCGCGCGGTGGGCGGCCGAGCGCTCCCCCCGGGCCGCCCCGACCCAGCGGTCGATGCGCTCCGCGAGCGCCCCGGTCGCCGAGTGGGGCACGTAGACCGGGAACTTCCGGCGGGGCACGCCGGCCTCCTGCACCCAGAAGGCGACGTCGGGCTCGGCGTCGGCGTGCGTGGGCGCGATGCGCGCGAAGCCGAGGCGCTTGAGGACGCTCTCCGCGTCGCGCTGACGGTCGGTGCTACCTCCGACCCGGTCGGAGTGGGACATGGCGAAGAGTAGGCGGGCACGGTGAGATAAGGTTGCGCCGCGGCCGGCAGCCACCGGCTCAGAATCCGGCGGGTACTCCGCCCCGGAGGAGCGGCGCGTTCGCGAGGATCGCGAGAACGACCCCGAGCAGGTACGGACCGGAATAGAGGAACCCCCGACGCGCGATCCGCGGCGTCACCGACCTCCAGAGCGGGGCGGTCACCGCGACGAAGACGAGCCCGAGAACGACGAGCGCGAGAACGACGGGCCAGGCGACGGCACCGGTCATCCCGACGAGGACGGCGGCCGGCACGAGGAGCACTGCGGACGCGACGACGACCTTCCCCGAGAACGGCACGTCGTCCATCCGCGGCAGCATGGGCAGCCGCGCACGGGCGTAATCGTCCTTCAGGAGCAGCGCGAGGCTCCAGAAATGCGGTGGGGTCCAGAGGAACACGAGGATCGCGAACGCGATCACCCCCGGCGTCCAGCTGCCGACCGCGGCGGCGCTCCCCGCGAGGGCGGGGGCGCTCCCGGCGAAGCCGCCGATCACGATGTTCCAGCTCGACCGGCGCTTGAGCCACGCCGTGTAGACGACGACGTAGGTGAGCCCGCCCAGCAGGATCGAGAGTCCCGTGAGCGGGTTGAGGACGACCGTCGCGATCCCGATGCCGGCCGCGAGCAGCGCGAGGCCCAGCACGGCGGCGACGGAGCCGGGCGCGATGCGCTCGCTCGCGAGCGGCCGACGGCGGGTACGCCGCATCGTCCGGTCCAGGTCGCGGTCCAGGTAGTGGTTCAGCATCGCCGCCCCGGCCGACGCGGCCGCGCCGGTCGCGACGAGGACCGCGAGCCGGTCGAGGTCGATCGACCGGGGGTCCGCGAGGAGGAACCCCCCGATCGCGACCGTCACGATGAGCGCGGTGATGCCGGGCTTCGTGAGGGTCACGTAGTCCCGGAGGCGAGGCCGCTCCCGCGGCGGGGTCGGCCGCTCGGACGGCGCGGAGCGGTCGGGAGTGAGCGCGGACATGCGCACGACCGGGCGGCGGTGCGCCTCAGCCCTCCCCCGTCGCGGCGGCGCCCACCCGCCCGTCCCGCGGGGACGGGGCGGGCTCCGGGGCGGAGGCGTTCCGCGCGGGGGCCGGGCGCTCCTCCGAGGCGCGCCGGGCCCACTCGATCCACCGCCCCGGCATCTCGCGGAGGTTCGCGAGCAGCGCCACCACGAGCAGGAGACCGAACAGTGCCGTGGCGACGCCCAGATGCACGAGGATCAGCGACGCTTCGAGGTTGCTCTCGACGACGAGCCCCCCGAGCAGCGCCTCCGTGACTACGAGGCCGAGCGCGACGAGGCTGAGCCGCAGCAGGATCCGCCGCATCCGTTCGAAGGCGAGCCCCAGCGCCGCGAGGACGAGGACCCCGACGGAGAGGAAGAACGCCGAGACCCGGTGGCTCCACTCCACCGCCGCGGGTCCCGCGAACGCCGGCAGGAGGTTCCCGTTGGCGTAGCACGTCGGCCAGTGCGGGCACGCGAGGCCGTCCCCGTTCGCCATCACGTTCCC
>JASHSX010000172.1 GCA_030040865.1 Thermoplasmata archaeon
GGCCAAACGCCCCCTCAACGACCCGCCGCTGACTGGGGAGCGGAACCACGACCTGGACCGAACGGACGAGCCTACGTTCGAGGCGCGACACTCCGTCCCGGACGATCGGAGACACCTCGTAGCCGAGATCCTCGATCTTCTGGGTTTCCACGAAATTGTGCATGTAGGCGGTAACGCGGAGCCCGGTGAGACGTGCTGCGAGAGACGGCAGAAGCAGCCCGAGGGCATTGCCCCACCGATTCCTTCCGAACGACGTGACGTACATGTTGAACAGGAGGGCGTCAAGTGACGTGGAATCGCGGGCGAGGCGGCGAAGGGCCACGAGGAGCGAACCCGGGTCGTTGAGCGCCCAGCACTTGTGGAGCCTGATCCGTCGAGGGTCGGAGCCGGGCGGGAGCTTCGAACCGGTCGGACAGAAGACCTCCACCCGGTCGATTCCGGGGAGGTCGGCCAGGCCCAGAGCGATTCCGGTGCTCGAGTTTCCAGCGAAGTTGTACTCGGGAAAGAACGTGCCAAAAAGCCCGACGACCCACCCACGACCGGAACCTTCGGTCGACGGGATCGAACTGGGTCGAAGGCTCTCGATCGGTGCGGAAAGCGGCGGCACGGCTCACTCGGCCGTGCCCGGCCGTCCGGACGGAGCGATCCTCCGTACCTCGGTCGTCACGCGCTCGCGACCTCCCGCAGGGCTCGCGCCGAGTACTCGACATCCTCCGTGGACGTTCCGTTCCCCGAGGGAAGGCTCATTGTTTCCCGCCCCAACGCGTCCGAGACCGGGAATCGCGCCGTGCGTCGGACGAACCTCCGGCAGAACGGCTGCCGGTGGAGCGGCCAGAAGCCGACCCGGGTCTCGACGCCACGGCGGGCCAAGGCCTGCATGGTCCTCTTCCGAACCCGGGGACCGCCCCGCACTCGGACCGTGTACATCCAGAACACACTCCGGGTCCACGGAGCTTCTTCGGGCAGCGTGATCCCCCGAACGCCGCTCAGAATTTCGCGGTAGATTTTCGCGCACGCCCGGCGGTGTCGGATGTGGTCCTCGATCCGCCCCAACTGGCCCAGGCCGAGTGCGGACTGGAGGCTTGTCAGGCGATAGTTGAACCCGACCCGGGCGTGGTGATAGTCCCGGTCGGGGTGGGCAAAGGCGAGGTCCCGGAGGGAGCGGGCGCTCTCGGCCACTCGGGCGTCGCGAGTGACGACCATGCCGCCCTCACCGGTGGAGAGGAGCTTGTTCGAGTAGAAGCTGAAACAGCCGGCGGTCCCGAGGGACCCTACCCGAAGCCCCCGGTAGAGGGTCCCGTGGGCCTCGGCGGCGTCCTCGACGAGCGAGAGCGACCGCTCTCGGCCGAGCCGGAGCAGCGGGTCCATATCGGCAGAGTGGCCGTATACGTGCACCGGCATGATCGCCCGCGTCGCCCGGGTCAGAACCGCCGACGCCTGCTCGGGAGAGATCGTCCAGCACTCCGGATCGACGTCGGCAAAGACGGGCGTCGCCCCCGTATACAGCACCGCGTCGACGCAAGCGACCATCGTGAAGTCCGGGAGGATCACCTCGTCGCCCCGCCCGATCCCGAGGGCGGCGAGCGCCAGGTGGAGCGCGGTGGTGCCGCTCGAGGTGGAGACCCCGTAGCGCGCACGGACCCATCGGGCGAACGCCCGCTCGAACCTCTCCACGTACGGCCCACGAGAGGAGAGCCACCCTTCGCGCAACGATTGGGTCACGAGGCGGATGTCCTCGCGTCCGATGCGCGGGGTGGAGACAGGCACCCAGCGATGGCGATCGGTCCGCCGCGTCGGCATCGAACGCACCCTTGAAGTTTACCGGCGTCGGCGGTGTCCAAGGCGGGAGGCACCGCTCATCGGTACATCGTAGTGCCGTCTACGAAGTCTTCCCAGCTCCACCGTCGGCCGTTCGCCTCGAACCAGCCGATCGTGCGGCGCAGTCCGTCGTCGAACGAGACTCGCGGTCGCCATCGGGTCATCCGATGCAGGTACGACGGATCGCAGCGGAAGAGCTCGATGTCCTTCTTGCGAAGTCGATGCGGATCCACGACGATCCGGGCGTTCGGCTTTCCCATGAGACGCAGGATGCGATGCGCGATCTCCCGTACGGTGTGCGTGCGGTCGCTTCCGACGTTCGCGGCCTGTCCGTTCGGGACCTTCGAGCGCATGAGAGCCATCAGTCCGCGGGCCGTGTCGTGCACGTAGGTGAAGTCACGACGGGCGTCCAGGTTGCCCAGGTAGATCGTGTCGGACCGGTCGGCCTGGGCGATGATCTCCGGAATGACGTACGGTTCGGTCTCTCGGGGTCCGTAGGCATTGAAGATCCGCGCGGTGACGACCGGGATGCCGTGCTCAAGGAACGCCGTGAAGCAGAGCCGGTCCGCGGCGAGCTTGGAAACAGCGTAGGTGTTGAGAGGGTCGAGAGGATGGTCCTCCGAGATCCGGGGGTGACGGGCCTCCCCGTACACTTCCGTCGAGGAGACGTAGAGCATTCGCTCGAGTTTGGCCCGTTTCGTGAGGAAGAGGGCATTGAGCGTGCCCTCGACATTGATCCTAAAGAACCGCTTCGGGACGTCGTAGGCCGTCGGGACGTAGGTATCGCCGACGCAATGGAAGAGGAACTGCGCCCGGCTCTCGGTGACCGCGTCCAAGAACTTCCACTCGTCCAGCACATCGCCGGGAACGATTTGCACGCGATCGCGGACTTCGTCGAGGTTCTGACGGTGGCCGTGAAGGAAGTTGTCGTAGACCGTAACGATAGCCCCGTCGTCCAACAGCTCGCGGACGAGAGCCGATCCGACGAACCCGGCACCCCCGGAGACCACGACTCTCTTGCCCCGAAATCCCGAAGCCATCGCGACGAGTTTGGTACCGGTTCGCACTAAAAGACTTTCCACGGTTCGGTGCGGTTCGCGGGAACGACCTCTACCGAGAATTTACGGCGGGCGTCGCGACCGTTCGGGTTCAGTTTCGCGTAACGACGAACTGCATGCTCCAGTCCCGGCCCGTGAGCCGGCCCCCCACGTCGTTCGTAACCGCCCGGACGGTGAAGCCGCCTCGAGCGACGAGCCGACGTAGTTCGTTCGGAAAGTGGTAGCGCATCCGGTGCACTTCGTCGGAGCGGATTATTCGCCGCCGTCCTTGAATCTCCTCGATCCGGATCGCGACGTCGCAGTAGCCCTCGTGCGTGTTCAACCGCGGTGTAACTCTGCGGACGAAATGGCGCCCGCCGGACTGGAACGCGCGCTCACCCGACGCGGGCCCCTCACGGAGCAATGCGTCGCCGTTCCAGGAGTCGAAGACGAATAGTCCCCCGTGTCGTAGGTCGTGCCGGACAGTCCCGAGGGCACGACCAAACCCGGCCGGTGTCAGGTAGTTCATCACGTGGAATAGGCTGAGACACGCGTCGAACCCGAGGCCGAAGGACCCCCCTCTTCCGAGGTCCGCCCGTCGCCATGTGATAGGCCGTCCCCGCAGACCCTCCCGGGCGATCCGGATCATCGTGGCGGACCGGTCGACGCAGACCATCTCGTAGTATCGCGACAGGTATCTTGCGTGGCCGCCGGTGCCGCACCCCAGTTCGAGCACCCTGCGCGCGCCGGGGACATAGTGTTCGAAAATACGACGGATCCGCAGCGCTTCCTCTCGATACCGCTTGGCTCGGTAGACGGCATCGTAGAGCCGGCTGTACTCGGAGGAGAAGGGAGCCTTCATGCTGACGCGCGTCGCCGTCGAGAACGCACGGTGCTCTCCGGGGCCCCGACATCGGTCAGAACCCGGTCCTCCCGCAGGGAGGTTGCCAGAACGAGGAGAAGGGACTCGGTGCCCCGTTCCGCGCGGACTAGGTGACGGAACCTCGGCGGCACGTACGCGCCCCACCGGCCTGCCGGGAGCGTCCGTCGGATCACGGTCGCGCCGTCGATCGAGCGAATCCACACCGTAGGCGACCCCAGGAGCGGGATCAACAACTCTGCGCGAGAGCGATGCCAGTGGTCATGAGTGGCCTCACCCTCGCCAAGTTCCCGGGTATAGAGGCGAACGAACCGAGCGAATTCGATTTCGCGAGGGATCGGGCCGCGGAGCGGTACGAGCTTGGGCCGGTCCGGCACGGGATTCCCACATCATCACGGGTCTATCTATCTCCGGCCGGTCTGCCGGAGCCGGGAGAGTTCGGCGATTCTAGAGTCGGAGCGCGGGTTCCTCGATCGACCGCGTCGGTTCGACAGGCGCGGCGGGCAGGATCCGGCTCTCGGCCGCACGGAGGGACCGGACGAGGAACGATCGTTGGGAGCTCCACGTGACGACCTGGGGCACGGCGGTCGGAACCGGGCTCGGGAGCTCCGGGAGACGCCCGGTTCGGCCGCGCAGCCGGTATCGAAGTCGTACAATCCCCGTGCCGTGGAGGTAGATGTCGGAGAGAAGGCGGAGGAGTCGAGTGCGCGACGTGCGTCGCTCGACCCACGTCACCGGGAGTTCTACGACCGGCACTCCCGCGTGCAGGGCGAGGACGAGGATCTCGGTATCCCAGAACCAGGAGTCCTCCTTCGAGTACGGAAGAAGCCGGTCAATGGCCGCGTGCGAGAAGACCTTGAGACCGCACTGATGATCGTAGATCCGGTCCCCGAAACCGGCCCTCAGCATCCGGTTATACGCCTTCGAGACCGCAGACCGCAACGGCGGTCGGGTAGTTCTCGCTCCCGGGGCGTAACGGGAGCCTACGACGATTGGCGCCCCACCCCAGACCATGCGGACCGCCTCGACGAGCGCCTCGGGGTCGGTCGGCAGGTCCGTATCAATGAAGCAGTAGATGTCGGCCGGTGTTCGCGACCAGAGACGGCGAAGTGCGAGCCCTCGCCCGAGAGGTCGTGGATCGGACTGGACCAGAAGGTCCGGCCAGCGGTGCGATAGCTTACCGAGCAGGTCCGGGGTCCCGTCGGTCGATCCGTCCTCGGCAACGGATAGGCAATAGTCGATGCCGGCCGCTTGGAATGCCCGATCGACCTTTTCGAGCGTCTCGGTAAGTCGAGCGGCCTCGTTGCGTACGGGGAGGGTGAGAAGGGTCCTTGGTGAAGAGGATTCGATAGATGCGGCCACGGTATGATCAATCCCGCCGGCTGGACGGGGAAGTGCGACGCAGTGCCAGTCCTCGGGGGTAGGCCCGAGATTCGACCTTGCCTCGAGAAGACCGGACGTCATTGAGAGTTCGGACGTTCCCCCCGGTTTTCGCTCGCTCCACGGCCGCCCCCGATATTAACCCTCGTCCACGAATTCCAAATGCGGTCCCGGCCCGCTGCCGTCCGACTCCAAGAAAGCCTCGGACACAATATAAAAACCCTTCATGGACCGGAGGTGGTTCTCTGTGATTCTCGGTCGGCATACCGAGGTTCGAAGCTGGGGAGGTCCGGAAATTCACTCGGGCGTAGGGGCCTCGCGCCAGTAATTCAACGCGTCCTCGACCGTTCGCTCGAGCGGAAATTCGGGAGAATAGCCCAGCCGGGTCAGCCGGGAAATGTTGGCTCGGTTCGCGGGCTCGTCCGTCGGTCGCATAAGTGCTGGGTCCGCAACAATCTCAATCGGAACACGCGCGAGCCCTTTGAGCCGCTCCGCAATCCACCGTATCGAAAAGTCCCGGCCCGCACCAACATTCACCGGTTCTGCCGGGGTCCCACGTTCGAAGAGTATCCAAAGTGCACGAACGACGTCGCGAATGTCCGAGATGTCGCGGCGGGACTCGAGATTGCCTACGCGAAGTTGTCCCGGCCGCCCGGTCCGCTCCACCTCGGCCACCTGGACCGCAAAATCGTTCAGGGCGTCGCCCGTCTTGCCGGGGCCGGTCGTCCCGAAGAGTCGCGCCCGTACGATGCGAAGGTCGTAGTTGAGAGCATATTGCAGTGACAGCATCTCCTGACTCGCCTTGGAGACCCCGTAAGGGTTTGTCGGATTGAGCGGCAGGTCCTCCGTGATCGGGAGTTGCGGGGGAACGCCATAGGCGGACGCGGACGCAGCCACCAATGTGCCCTTCTGCGGGGGGTATTTCCGCAACGTCTCGTAGAGCGAGATCGTGCCGAGGACGTTGGTTCGGAAAGTGTCGAGCGGATCCGCCCAGGCCTTTTTCGCGTACGCCTGGGCCGCCAGGTGAAACACCGCGTCGGGTCTCACCTCTCGGACAAGGGACTCAATTTCACCCGGGTCCTGCATGCTGAGATGACGCCAGTCCACGCCTGAGCCGGGGACACCGCGAACCGAAAGTTCACCTTGGGCGAGATACGTGCCGACCACGTCATGCCCGAGTGAGGTCGAGAACGTGCTCAGATGTCGACCGATGAATCCGGAGGCCCCGGTGATCAGGATTCTCATGGTTTGCCTACCCGAAATCTGGCCGCTCGCTGTGTCTCTTTCGAGGCTCGTTGAGCCGGACGACTAGCCCGACATGATGTGCGATATAGGCGTTGCTCCGGTAGTCTCATTCGCGAGCGGGTCAGGGTGAACGCATCAGGCCGGAGACGAAGCATCGCGCCCATCGCGTCGAAGTCGACGGGCCAAGATGAGCTCGATCAAGAACAGACGAATGAACGAAACCCCTTGGGTGAGCTTGCTTGCGCCGCTTGATCGAGGTTCGAAGCGGTAGGCTACCTCGGACCGAGGCGATGAGCCTGCCATGACCGCGATGAACAGGAGGAGCTTGTACCCGCGGTACCGATCGTCAATCGGTCGGTAAATCTCCCGCCGGAAGGCGAAGTACCCCGAGACTGGGTCGCTCAACCCCCGGGTCTCTCGGAGGAGGAGCTTGGCGATCCACTCCGCGCCTCGAGAAATGATCGCCCGAGGGGCGGTCCGGACGCCGACCGATCCTCCGGGCGCGTACCGGCTGGCGACGACCAGCGCCGCGCCGGCACGCAGCCGCGTGCACATGGAGGGGAGGAGTTCTGGCGGGTGCTGGAGATCGGAGTCCATCACGGCAATGAGCGGGGCAGTGCTCAGCTCGATACCCATCGCCTGCGCCCGGAGTGTAGTTTGTCTTCCATTGTGGAAGGCCAGTCGGAACCGCGGGTCAGATCGAGCGAGATCGGCGAGATATTCTCTCGTCCCGTCGGAGCTCCCGTCGTCTACAACCACCACTTCGAACGGTGGGAGAGCCAGCCGTTGCAGCCGCTCCACCAGCGGCGGCAGGTTTTCGCGCTCGTTGAGAGTCGCCAGTACGATGGCCAGTTCCGGGATGGGCGAGGGTACCGATGCTACCGGTGGACTGGCTCGATGTCCCAGCGGGGAAGTCATCGCTTACCACCTCGGGGTTCAGGGGAAGGTACTGCTCCTCGATCGGGAGTAGCCCTCGAACGCCGGATCACAAGTGCCCACGTAGAGACCGGTCCCTCCGACTTAACAGTTTATGGAGCGAAGGCACATGGGCAATCCATCCATGCCGATTGCGGAGCGCGACCTGCGCCCGATCTCCATCCGTGAGGCACCATGAGTCTCCGCCGAGTCTACGGCGGGCCGGCACTCACGGTCGACGCGGTCTGGTTCGACCAACAGCGAGTCTTGTTGGTCCGACGTGGTAGACCGCCGTTTCGAGGGCAATGGGCTTTCCCCGGAGGTTTCGTCGAACTCCGGGAGACTGTGGAAGAAGCTGTTGTCCGCGAGCTCAGGGAGGAAACCGGCCTTCGCGCCCGGCCCAGACGTATCGTCGGCGTCTACTCTGGGCCCCATCGCGATCCGAGAAGGCCCACGGCGACGGTGGCCTATCTGATGAAAGGCCGTGCAGCCATTCCCCGCGCCGGAGACGACGCCGCAAGCTGCTCTTGGGTCCCGATCCACGAAGCCCGTCCCTTAGCGTTCGACCACGAGGAAATTCTTCGCGACGCACTCCGGCTCCGAGGGACATCGCGGAGTCAAATCTGAGAAGTCGAGGGCGCCGGTCGAGCTAGGGCTCTTCGGTCGCCGTCACCGGCGTCGGCATCGCGGCCCTAGAGGTTGTTGGCGATCTGCCCCGCGACCAGGACAATACCCCGGCGACCGCAAGGATAATGGCTGCACCGTAGAGGGCGCTCCGGATCCCGTCCAGAAACTGGGGGGCGAGGCTGCCGAGGGAATTGTTGGTGCCGAGGAACACCTCGTAGGCGACCTGACGGGGGATGCTCGCGGAGGCGATGGTCACCGCGATCACGAAGCTCAGCAGCGTGCCCATGTTCACGACCGT
>JASHSX010000173.1 GCA_030040865.1 Thermoplasmata archaeon
CGCTTGATCGATGAGGTCGAACGCCAGCCTCTCCATTGGTGTTCTGAACAATCGGCCCACTCAACGCATAGCCGAACTCATCAACAGACTTGTTCAATTCCACCGCTGGGAAATTTAGCGCCTTTCGTCCTTTCCACCATCGGCCGGCTCGCGTAAGGAGCGGTCGCAATCACACTTGCATCTCCGCCGGGGGTGAGTTACTTAGAGTGGCGTTGAGATCGACGTGTGCCGAGAGGTAGGCCCGCCGTAGTGCCATCCCGAGGCTTAGAGCCGTCTACCATTCGACAGACTCCGCATGAGACCCGGGCTTGCGGTGTGAGTCCACTGGATTCCCCGCGGTCCCTCGACCGCGAGACCCAGGTCAAGACAGAATGCGAGCGCGCGATTCAGCCGTGCCCGACTCGTGGTGTGACTCGACTCCCTGAGACGCAACAGCAGCCAGTTACGGCTCACCGGATCCCCTGCTTGCCGGAGCAATGACATCACGACCTCGGTGGTTCCAAGGGTGATGTCTGGTCGGCGCGGGGCATGACTGGCAGTCACAGTCTGGCCATAGGTCGGGGCCTCGTAAGAGCTTGCATGCAGGCACGAAAAAAGAGACGCCCACCCAGACGGCAACGCTGCACGGGTAGGCCCTACCCGAGAGACCAACGTATCAGATCTCACCGGACAAACTCGACGCCGGGAAGCCCCTCGAATTCGTGGGCTCCCGTGAGAAAGGTGTAACCTCGCTCTCTCGCGTAGACGTACCCCAGGGCGTCCGCGTACGAGAAGCGCCGCCCCGTCGCGCCCTTACAACTCAGGCGAAATCTAGCGACGTTCGGAATGATTGTCAGGGGAGGATACACCGCGATGGAGCTGAGTCGCCTGAGACTCGCGATCGCGAGCTCCTCGTATCCCTGCTCTAGCAGGATGTAGAACGCCTCAAGGAGCTGCGGACTCGCGGTTAGCGACGTGTCGTATCGGTACGGTGAGTAGTGTGAGTTACCTCGCGCCATCTCGATAATGGCGTACGAATCGAGAAACCACCTCAATCCCGCTCCGTCCTCGCTCTCGCGATCAACGCGTCGGTGTCCGTTCGCGAGCGGAATTTTCCCCAGATACCGGACCAATCGACCCGCTCTGGAATCACGACCTGGATCGTCTGGCCGGGCTTCCGATTCATCTGTACCAGGACCTGATGCGGAATCAGAATCCCGACCGAGTCGCCTACCTTCCGCAACTTGGCTTCGAACTCGACCACAATATTATTACTTCATTATAATACAAGAATCTATCTCGACTTGGGAACGATGGGAGAAGCCCCCTCCGCTGGAGGCTGAAATCTCCATAACAGCGACCGAGAGCCGCACTACGTACTGATGGTGCCTTCTAAGTGCGAAGATCCTTCCATAGGGACGCAGAACGGGTTGGCAAAGTCGACTGCGGCAGGGCTCTAGGCGAGGTCCAGAACGAGCCGGTGTTTTCGATCCGGAGCCACCAAGACTTCCTGGCCGCTCCGTAGCTTCAGGTAGCGCGCCAGCGGAGATGGGATCCGGACGACCAGCGAGTTGCCCGATCGGGCCACCTTCACCTTGGACGCCAGTCCCCAAAGTCCTAGCTCCTTGGCGCGCATCTCTATCTTGTCGACGCTCTCAGCGGTGAAGAAGATCTCCCCGCAGCTCGAGCATACCTCTGCCTCGTAGGTTCCCAGAGTGACCCCGAACATCTCCTCCCGAACTCGCTTGCGACGAAGAGCACCTTCACCACACACGGGACACTTCTCGGGCATGTTACCACCGGGGTTTCACCGTGATCACCAGGATCGAACCACCACGGACGACGTAGACGACAGCGAAGTAACGGTGGGTCGCGATGACCCTCTCTCCTTGCCTCGATTTGGAACCGGACCGGATAGCATCTTCAACTTCGCCTCGGGAGATCCCTCGAAGAACCATTCTCTGGACCGCATGATGACTGTAGAGGACCCGTAGGACCATCTGTTACGTGTATTATTGGTATTACCTTAACATCATGGGGCCTGATCCGCTCCGGCACCCGTTCAGGACCTAGCTCCGATGTGCGATCGCCATCGCAGCCCGCACGCCGCCCTCGATGAGTATCAAACTGCCGGCGACAAATTTCGTCGAAGCAGGGTAGACTAGCCCGGTCTCGACGCCCCCAACAATCTACATATAGACATCTACACATCTGTAGACTCGTGACGAGCCGCACGGTATCGCTCGAGAAGTCGGCCTACGAACGGCTCAAAGCCGCCAAGCGTCCGGGGGAGAGTTTCACGGTCACAGTGAATCGAATCCTCAGTGGCACAGCGCCTTCATTCCGGCTCCTGGCGGGCCTCTGGGAGCCCGGTTTGGGCCGGGAAGTCCAGCGGAACGTCCGACGGATGCGGAACCTCGAGGCCGCCGCAGAGCGAAGGAATCTCAGAGGGATTACCGAGGTCGATGGGGCTCACGCTCGACACTAGCGCTCTCATCGACCTTCTGCGGGGGGACCGGCGCACACTCGCTGCGATCGACCGCCTGGAGGGCGAAGGGCTGACACCGGTCCTCAGTTCCGTGGCAGCGTTCGAGGCACTCTCGGGGATCGAGTTTACGAGATCCTTGGCCGAGCGGGCCATGCTGGAGCTCACGCTGAAGCAGATCCCGATCGAGCCCTTTGATTTGGACTCCGCGCGTCGAGCGGGTCAGCTCAGGGCCGAACTCTTTCGCGCCGGAAAAAGTCCGGGAGCCCCCGATGTCATGATCGCCGGTCACGCCCTCGCACAAGGCCATACGCTGTTGACTCGGGACAAGGGGCTCGCTGCGTCGGCGTCGGCCCTGGGTCTTTCGGTGGTACTTCTGGAGACCGTGCAAAGAGCCTGATTCGCGGGTACCACCGTGCACTCGTCCTACCGGCTTGGGCTGCGGGCATCCGGAATCTGAATATGCCTCGACTCCGTCCGGGGCGCGGCCATGTACGACAAGAAGAACCTAGCCCGATTGCAGACCATCGACGAAAACGCCCCGGAGGCGATGAAGGCCTTCTGGGCGTTCGACAAGGCCGCGCTGGCCGACGGGGCGATCCCGGTGAAGTACAAGGAGCTCATGGCATGCGCCGTCGCATTCACCACGCAGTGTCCCTACTGCATCGACATCCACTCGAACCGAGCGCGCAAGGCCGGTGCCTCGGACAAGGAGCTCGCGGAGACCGTGGCGGTCGCGGCCGCACTTCGCGCCGGGGCGGCCATCACGCACGGAACGCACGCGTTCCCGGACCGGCCCTAGTTCCCGGGTTCCTCGGGGCCCGGCGGCGTCGACTAGGTCGCGACGACGCCCGTTGAGTGCGAGAGCGCCCGGGTCGCGTTGGCGATCTCCCGCTCGATGCGGAACGGGTTCGGGACCCCGACCCACCACTCGATCCCGGACGCCCGGGCGAGAGGGTGTTTCGGATCCAAGATGTGCTCGAGCTGGTCGAACTGGGTCCGAAGCGACAGGCTTCCGTCGGTAGGGACGGCCGAACTCGCCAGCCCGCGACGGACGTAGTCCGGGAAATCGACCTCGGAAAGCGACTTGACCCGGACGGTGCCGACCCGGAACAGCACTCTCGCCCAGAAGGAGTCCTGGTAGACGTCGACGTCCCGAACCTGCTGGAGCGGGATCTCCTGGATCACGTGCCGGACGATCCCTTTCTGTTGGATGAGCCGCTGGTCGGTGACGGCGTACGTCTGGCCGGCCCACAACCAGAGGCTCCGACCGGTCACCGCGACGGAGATCAGGACCAGGACGACGGCGATGGCGTACAGCAGCTGAGGCCAGAGGCCCAGGGACCAATTGGGCGTCGGGGCCAGGACTCCCGAGAGCGGCAGCGAGGGCTGCGAGCGCGCCACGACGAGATAGACGAACGCGATCGTGATCGCCGCCAGGAAGGTCGGCTTCACGAAGTAGAACCATCTGGACGGGTGGGCTTCGAACAGGACGCGTTCCTGGAGGCCCAGGTAATGGCGACGAATCAGTCGAGACTCACCCGGCCCCAGCGTCACGGCGACAGCGCAGCCGCACCCTTCTCGGGTTTATAGTCATGCGCGACGGGGAGGAAACCCCCGCTTCGGACGATCGGTGGGGGCCCGATTCAGACCGATTCCTCGATCTCCCCGGCCTGGGGCGCGCCCGCGAGCTTCTCCGCGACCGAGCCCAGGATCTCGAGGTGCCGGTCGACGTCCTGGTCCGTGTGTTGCACGGAGAGGGTCCACTGCTCGTCGGGGCCGGTGCCCGAGGGGATGAGGCCTCGATTGAGGCAGAGGTAGTAGTACAGCATCGATCGGTCGCCGTCGACGCCGAGGAAGTCCCGCCAGTTCCGCACCGGGTGCTCCGCGAAGAAGACGGTCCCCGAGACGCCGTCGGAGGCGACATAGGCGGTCACTCCGGCGTCGTCGAACACCTCGGCGTAGCCCTTGGCGAGGCGAGCGTTGAGCCGCGCCGACCGTTCGAGGGCCTCCTCCGTCAGGATGTGGTCCAGCGAGGCGAGGCAGGCCGTCATCGCGAGCGGGTTGGAGTTGTAGGTGCCGGCGTGCGCCACCTTCCGGGGGCCCACCTCGTCCAAGATCCCGGGGCCGGCCGCGATCACGGAAAGGGGGATGCCGCACGCGATCGACTTCCCGAGGGTGAGGAGGTCCGGCCGGACGCCCACCCGGCCCGCTCCGCCGTGCGGGTACTTGGCCCCGGTCTTGATCTCGTCGAGGATCAGCAGGGCGCCCATCTCGTCGGCCAGCTCGCGGAGGCCGGGGAAGAACCCGTCCTCGGGCAGGATGAACCCCATGTTCATGGGGATCGGCTCGGCGATGATCGCCGCCAGGTCGTCGGCGTGTTCACGGGCGATCTGCCGGGTCGCTTCCAGGTCGTTGAACGGCGCCACGACCGTGCGATCCGTCAAGTCCGGGAGGATCCCCGGGGAGGCGGGGGCCGACTTCGGATGCTCGCGCGGGCCCGCGACGGCGAGCCGCGGCTTCACGCCCACCAGGAGCGTGTCGTGGGAGCCGTGGTAGGACCCCTCGAACTTGAGCACGTAGCGCTTCTTCGTGTACGCGCGGGCGAACCGGATCGCGTGGTGCGTCGCTTCGAGACCGGTGGTGCTGAACCGGACCTTCGACATGCGGTAGCGCTCGCAGATCCGCTCCGCAACTTCCGGCGTTCGCTCCCACTCGTAGCCGTAGATGCTCCCGTTCGCGAGCTGCGACGAGAGCGCCTCGACGAGCTTCGGGTGGGCGTGGCCGCTCTGGAGCGACCCGAATCCCATGTTGAAGTCGAGGTAGTCGTTCCCGTCGGCGTCCCAGAGCGTCACGCCCTGGGCGCGGTTCACGTAGAACGGGTACGGGTCGACGAACCGGTAGTTCGAGTGGACCCCGAGCGGACTGACCTTGCGGGCCCGCTCCCAGAGCGCGCCCGAACGGGGCGTGCGCTGGCGATACTCCTCGTACGCCGCCTCCATCCGGGGGTCCATCGACTCACGCTCCGACTCGAGAGGGGTCGTCCGAGCCGGGGACCCTACAAAACGTGCCCGGGGGCGCGGTCCCGGCGGTCGGGGCGGCCCCCCGCGAGGATGAAATCCCCATCCGGCTCACCGGTTCCGTGGCGGACGCCGACCCCCTCCCGAACTTCGTCAACGGGCGATGGGTCCACCCCACCTCCGTGGGCCTGCTCGACGTGCCGGACCCGTCCAGCGGGTCGGTGATCGCCCGGGTGCCCCGGTCCGGCGGCTCCGAGGTCGACGCCGCCGTCGCGGCCGCGCGGAGCGCGTTCCCCGCCTGGCGAGAGGTCCCGGTCGCGGAGCGGGCCCATCGGGTGCTCGCGCTGCGGAACCTCCTCGAGGCACGTGCCGAGGCGCTCGCCCGTTGCGTCGTGCGCGAGAACGGGAAGACGCTCGACGAGGCGCGGGGCTCCGTCCGGCGCGGCATCGAGGCGACGGAGTTCGCGGCGTCCGCGCCGACGACGATGCAGGGAGCGTTCCTCGAAGACGTGACCAGCGGGGTCGACACGACCCTGATGCGCCAACCCGTCGGGGTCGTCGCGGGGATCACCCCGTTCAACTTTCCGGTGATGATCCCGCTCTGGATGGCTCCGCTCGCGCTCGTCTGCGGGAACACGTTCGTCCTGAAACCGTCGGAGCGCGTCCCGCTCTCGGCGACCCTGCTCGCCCGGTGGATCGAGGAGGCGAAGTTCCCGGCGGGCACCTTCAATCTCGTCCACGGCGACGCCGGGGCGGTCGACGCGCTGCTCGGCCATCCCGGAGTGGACGCCGTCTCCTTCGTCGGCTCGGCCCCGACCGCGCGCCACGTCTATGCGACCGCGGCCCTGCACGGGAAACGCGTGCAGGCGCTCGCCGGCGCGAAGAACCACCTCATCGTGCTTCCGGACGCGGATCTCGAGCGTTCGGTGCCGGCCATCGTGTCGAGCGCGTTCGGCCAGTCCGGGGAGCGGTGCCTCGCCGGCAGCGTCGTCGTCGCCGTCGAGCCGATCGGGGACCGGCTCGTGGAGCGACTGGCGGCCGAGGTCTCCGGCCTAATCACCGGCCCGGCGGCCGATTCCGTGACCGAGGTGGGACCGGTGATCCGCGCCGAACACCGGGAGCGCGTGCTCCGCTGGATCGAGGAGGGCAAGCGGCTCGGCGCCCGGGTGGTCGCCGAGGGTCCGGTTCCGGCCGGGGCCTCCGGGTTCTATGTGCCGCCCGTCCTCTTCGACGGCGTCACGCCCGAGATGGCGATCGCCCAGGAGGAGATCTTCGGGCCGGTGCTCTCGGTGATCCGGGTCCGCTCTCTCGCGGAAGCTCTCGACGTCGCGAACCGGTCGCGCTTCGGGAACGCGGCCGCGATCTTCACGCGCGACGGCAAGTCGGCCCGGGAGTTCGTGCACCGGATCGAGGCCGGCATGCTCGGCGTCAATATCGGCGTCCCGGCCCCGGCCGCCTACTTCCCGTTCGTTGGCTGGAAGGGGTCGTTCTACGGCGACCTGCACGTGACCGGGCGGGACTCGATCGAGTTCTACACGCGCAAGAAGGTCGTCACGACCCGCTGGTTCTGATCAGCCGGCCGCGTCGGCGGCCGCGTCCGCGATCGTGAGGGCGCGGTCGAGCACCTCGAGGCCGCGGTCGAGCTCCTCCCGGGTCACGATGAGCGGCGGGGCGACGATGAGATGGGAGACCCACCCGACGCAGTAGACGCCGTCCTTCATCATCGCCGCGGTGACCTGGTCGACGACGAGCGGTCGGCCGGCGAGCTTGTCGTCCTCGGTGTTGAACGGCGCCCGGGTCTTCCGGTTCTTCACGAGCTCGACCGCGGCGAACAGCCCCAGTCCCCGGACCTCGCCGACCGACCGGTGCCGCTCCTGGATCTCCCGCAGGCGGCGGAGCAGGTACTCGCCGTCCGTCCGAGACTTCTCGAGGAGCCCCAGCCGTCGGTACTCCCCGATCGCCGCCACGGCCGGTCCGAGCGTGAGGGGATGCGCCTCGTAGGTGTGCCCGTGCGGGAAGTACCGGTCCGTGAAGGTCGCGTGGACCGCGGAGGTCGTGGCGGTGAGCCCGAGCGGGATGTATGCCCCGGTGATCCCCTTCGCCGTCGTGAGAAGATCCGGTCGGACGCCCCAGCGGTCGACCGCGAACCACTCCCCGACCCGGCCCCATCCGGTCATGACCTCGTCGGCGATGAGGAGGACCCCGTGCTTCGCGGTGATCGCCCGGATCTTCGGCAGGTACTCCGGCACCGGGACGATCACGCCGTTCGTGCCGACGATCGGCTCGACGATCATCGCCGCGATGTCGCCCTCGCGCTCGATCTGCTCGTCGACGTAGTCGGCGCACGCCACGTGGCAGCTCGGGTACGTGAGGCCGAACGGGCACCGGTAGCAGTAGCAGTCGGGGGCGAACACGGTCCCGGGGACCCGCTGCACCTTCTCGATCGGCCGACGCCTCAGGTCCCCCGTGACGGAGATCGACGCGGCCGTCGCCCCGTGGTACGACTTGTGCCGGCTGAGGATCTTCGACCGTCCCGTCGCGACGCGGGCGATCTTGAGGGCCGCCTCGTTCGCCTCTGTGCCCGAGGTGCTGAAGAAGAACCGGTCGAGTCCCGAGGGGAGCACCTCGCGCAGCGCCAGGCTGAGACGCGCCCGCGCCTCGGTGGCGAAGCCGGGGACGGCGTAGGCGAGCGTGCGCGCCTGCTGGGCGATCGCGTCGACGACGGCCGGATTCCCGTGGCCCAAGTTCGTCGCGATGAGCTGGGAGGAGAGGTCGAGGTACTCCTTCCCCGACGCGTCCCAGAACGTGGACCCCGCCGCCCGGACGACGACGAGCGGGTCCCAACCGCCCTGGCGGCGCCACGTCACGTAGTTGGTCTCGCGGACGACCCGGGCGATCTCATCCCCCTCCATGGTGGGCTCCTAGCTACCGGGGGTGCCGCGGTCCAGCCGGAAGAGCCGGCGGGCGTTCCCTCCCAGGATCGCGGCCCGGTCCGCCTCGGGGAGGTCGAGGCCGGCGACGAGGCCCACGGCCGTCGCGATCGACTCGAGCGGCCAGTCCGAGCCGTACAGGATCCGGTCCGGCGAGCCCACCGTGACGATGGAGTTGAGGAGCCGCCGCCGGCACCGCTCGATCATGCGGTCGAAGTAGTGCGCGGTCGGGGAGGCGAGGAGGCCGGAGGTGTCGGCGTACACGTTCTCGTTCTTGTAGACCAGCTCCGCGGCCTCCTCCATCCACGGGTTCCCGAAGTGGCAGAGGACGAACCGGACGTCCGGATACCGGACCGCGACCTCGTCGACCTCGATCGGCCGGGCGTACTTCACGAGCCCGCCCCGGTCCATCGTGTCGCCCTGGTGGATCATCACGGGGACCGCTCGACGGTGGGCGAACTCGTAGACCGGCCCGAGCCGGGCGTCGTGGGGGTAGAACGGCAGGTAGCCGGGGAACAGCTTGACGGCCGCGATCCCGGTCTCCTTCTCCCACCGCGCGAGCGTCGCGTCGACGACCGAGGGACCCTTCGTGGGGTCCACGGTCACGACAGGGCGCAACCGACCCCGGCTCTCCTCGGTGAGCTGGCGGCCCTCCGCAAGCGCCTCGTCGGCCCCCGGGGCCTGGTGGAGCTGGATCACGAGGCCGACCTCGACGCCCGCGCCGTCCAGCTCCCGGAGCAGGCCACGCACCGAATAGTCCACCGTCGGGCCGTAGGAGTTGACCGGGAGGTCGGGCCACCACCGGCTCAAGTGCAGGTGGCAGTCGACGCCTCCCATCGATCCCGTCGTGGCCGATCGCCCGGGTCCGGGAGGGGAATTGGCGCTTATGGGTGTCGGAGCCCGGCGACTACGAGGGCGTCTCCGTCGGCTCGGCCGGCCGGTCGAGGGAGAGGGCTGCGGAGCCGCCCCCGGCCGTCACCAGGATCCAGCGGGCCGGGGCGTCCCCGCGCCCCCGCCTCCGCTCCTCGATCAGGAGCCGACGCGCCGACGCCTCGCGCAGGACGGCTTCGAACCCTTCCTCCGACAGTTCGACCGACGGGATCTTCCCCTCGTTCGTCCAGACCAGGAGGAACTCCCGGTGCGCGGGCGCGGGGGCCTTCCGGGAGACCAGGGCGAGCGAGAACGTCGGATCGGCCCAAGGGAGCCCCCGGATCTCCCCGTTGGAGAGCACGAGCTCGATCCCGTCCTCGAACAGGAGCGCGTCGAGCGGCCAGTTCGCGAGCTCCCGGCGCAGCAGGACGTGCTGGACGGCGCCCAGCCCGAGCAGGACCGCTCCGAACAGGGCGAACGCGATCCCGAGCACCGACCCGTTCGTGAGATAGACCGCGACGCCCGCCGCGACCACGGTGCCCCCGAGGCCGATCAGGGCGTAGCGACCGGCGCGCGCCGGGCGCTCGAGCCACCGACGCAGGAACTCGGCCTCCGCGCCGGTGCGGATGAGCGAGGTCCCCGGCTCCCCCGCGGAGCCGGTGTCTCCGCTCTCCGGGGCTTCCAATCGGGGCCCTCCGGGGCAAGGGAGCAGCCGACCGTCCTAATCCCTCGGACCTCCGGACATCCCGTATTTTCCGTGGCCGGAACTCGCAACCTCATATGGGACGCCGCCTCTTCGAGGAGGACGGCCGATGACCGAGCGCGGCGCGTGGCTGAGCTTCCCCGACGCGCCCCGGATCGTGGTGCCGCCGCCCGGTCCGAAATCGAAGGCGCTCCTGGGCGACCAGGCTCGCTGGGAGACCGACGCGGTGAGCTACCCCCACGCCTTCCCGATGGCGCCCCGGCTCGCCCAGGGGTCGACGATCGAGGACGTCGACGGGAACCGGTTCGTCGACTGGGTCGCCGGCATCTCGGTCCTCAACCTGGGCCACCGCCACCCGCGGGTCGTGGCCGCGGTCGAGCGACAGCTCGAGCTGCTCTGGCACGGCCTCGAGCTTCCGACCGAGGCCCGGGTCGGCTTCCTCCGCGAGCTCGAGGACCGCCTGCCCGGAAAGCTCCGGAACCACGCCCGCATCTTCTTCACGGTCACCGGAGGCGATGCGATCGAGACCGCGGTCAACCTGGCCGACTTCGCCCAGGGGAAGCACGGTACCGTCGCGTTCTCGGGGGCGTACCACGGCGTCCACGGGGGCGTCGTCGGGCTCACGAGCGGCCGGCGCTACCACGCCACCAGCGCGTTCCACGGCGGCACGGTCGTACGGGTCCCGTACCCGGATCCGTACCGTCCGGTGCTCGGCGCCCAGGACGGATCGGCGGGCACGATCTCGTACCTCGAGCACCTCGCGAACGACCCGCACTCCGGCGTCGACGCGATCTCCTCGGTCCTGGTGGAACCGGTCCTGGGGGAGGGGGGCTACGTCGTGCCGCCCGACGACTTCCTCCCGTCGCTGCGGGAGTTCTGCGACGCCCACTCGATCCCCCTCATCGCCGACGAGGTCCAGACCGGTCTCGGTCGCACGGGCCGGATGTGGGCCGTCGAGCACGCCGGAGTGACCCCGGACCTCCTCTGCATCGCGAAGTCGATCGGCGGGGGGATCCCGCTCTCGCTCGTCGCCTACCGGGACGATCTCGTGAAGGAGCTGCCTCGGGGATTCCACCTCGGCACGTACCGGGCCAACCCGCTCGCGCTCGCCGCCGGGACCGAGGTGCTGAAGGTCCTCGGCGAGGGCGATCTCCTCGACCGCGTGCGGAAACGCGGGGCGAAGACGGTCGAGCGGTTCCGCTCGATGGCGTCCGACCACCGCGCCCTCGGGGACGTTCGGGGACGGGGGTTCATGATCGGTACCGAGTTCGTCAAGCACCGCTCGACCCGGGAGGCGTGGGGGGAGCGCGCGAAGGCGATGCGCTCGGCGCTGTTCGCGCGCGGCGTGCTGATGCACACCTGCGGCGCCTGGGACCAGGTGCTCCGGTTCATGGCCCCGCTCACGATCGAGGACGAGCTGTTGGAACGGGGGCTCGTCGCGTACGAGGACGCCCTGGATAGCTTCGAGACGACGGCTCCGTCCCGGATCCCGGCGATGATCGGCCGCGCTCCGCAGGGGCGACACCGGCCCCCGACGCAGCCGGGGATCCCGGCGCCCCGGGGCCCTCCGGTGCCGAGCCGAACGTTCCCGGAGTAGCCGACCGGCCTACGCGCCCGCGAAATTGACCGAGATCAGCTTGACCTCGGTCATCTCCTGCATCGCGTAGCGGAGCCCCTCGCGGCCGAGGCCGCTGTCGCGCACCCCGCCGAACGGGAGGGCGTCCCATCGCAGGTTCGTGGGGTCGTTCAGGTGGACGCCGCCGGCGCGGATCTCCTTCGCGAGGCGGAAGCCCCGCGCGAGGTCGCGCGTGAACACCGCGGCCTGGAGCCCGTACGGCGTTCCGTTCGCGATGCGGACCGCGTCGTCGAGCGTCGCGAACCGAACGATCGGCGCGATCGGACCGAACGGCTCCTCCCGGACGACCCGCGCGGATTCGGGCACCGCGTCGAGGACGGTCGGCTCGAAGAAGCTCCCCTCGGTGCGATCGGGGGGACGGCGGCCCCCGGCGAGGAGCTGGGCGTCCTGCCGTCGCGCCTCCTCCACCAGCCGCTCCACCCGGTCCACCGCCCCGGCGTCGATGAGGGGACCCACCTCGGTGCTCTCGTCGAGCGCGGGCCCGACCTTGAGCGCCCGCGCCTTCTCGGCCAGGTGGTGCGCGAACCGTTCGGCGATCGGTTCCGCGACCAGGAATCGCTTCGACGCCGTGCAGACCTGGCCCGAGTAGGAGAAGACGCCCCGCGCGGCCGCCGCGACGGCGACGTCCATCGGGGCATCGTCGAGGACGACGAACGGGTCGAGCCCGCCCATCTCGAGGATGACCCGCTTCGCGTGGCGGCCGGCGCGCTCGGCGATCCCCTTCCCCACGTCGGTGGAACCGGTGAACGTGATCAGACGGGTCGCGGGGTGCTCGACGAGGGTGTTCCCGACGGCCCCGCCGGGGCCGGTCACGACGTTCACGACCCCGGCCGGAAGGCCCGCCGCGACCAGGTGCTCCGCGAGGCGGAGTGCCGTGAACGGGGCCGCGCTCGTCGGCTTCGCGACCACGGGGTTCCCGGCAGCGAGGGCCGGCGCGATCTTGTGGCAGAGCAGGTTGAGCGGGAAGTTGAACGGCCCGATCGCGACGACGACCCCGATCGGGTCGCGGACCGAGAAGAGGAAGCGCGACTCGTTGCCCGCCGGCCGCTCGAAGGCGTCGGCCGGGAAGCTCTCGCCGCCGAGCTGGCGGATCTCCTCCGCCGCGATGCCGAAGACGCCGACCGCCCGGTCGACCTCGACGCGGGCGTCGGCGATCGGCTTGCCCACCTCGGACGCGATGAGCCGGGCCATCGTCTCGCGATCGGAGCGCAGCCGGTCCGCCGTGGCCCTCAGGAGGCGGGCCCGCTCGTGACCGGGGACGTGCGCCCACGTGGGCTCGGCCGCGGCGGCGGCGTCGACGGCGGCTCGGGCCTCGTCGGCCGAGGCGATCGGGGCCTCTCCGAGGAGGCGACCGGTCGAGGGGTCGACGACCGGCGCGTACCGACCCGACGCGGGCCGGCTCCAGACGCCTCCGATGAGGAGGGCCCCCTTGCCGCCGGCCGGGATCCCGTCGATCACGACGGCCCCTAGCTCGGATCGCCGTAGACGGTGTAGTGCCAGCCCTTGCGGGCCTGTCCGGTCAGGTCGACGTAGATGTTCTTCACGACCGTGTAGTCGGTGAGCGAGTCGGTCCCCAGGTCCTTCCCGAACCCGGACTGCTTGAATCCGCCGTGTGGGGTCTCCGATCCGAGCGGGAGGTGGTCGTTGATCCAGACGTCCCCGAACCGAAGGGCGTGGGCCGCGCGGACCGCCGTACGCAGGTCCTTCGTCCACACGCTGCCGGCGAGCCCGTAGTCGACGCCGTTGGCGATCTCGATCGCCTCGTCGAACGTCGAGAACTCGAGCACGTCGAGCACCGGCCCGAACACCTCCTTCTGCGCGATCGCCATGTCGGGGGCGACCCCGCCGAAGACGGTCGGCACGACGAACGCCCCCTTCGGGTGGTCCTTCTTCGCGTCGGTCCCGCC
>JASHSX010000174.1 GCA_030040865.1 Thermoplasmata archaeon
GCTCGAGACTCCCCCCGTCTGGCAGAGGCCGCTTGCCACCATCGTGTCCATCGAGCTCCGTACGCTCGACGTGGCGATCGGTTATGGCGACCGCTACCGCGTCCCGGGACTGGAGATCGATGGGATCACTTTCCGCCTGGACCGGGAGGCGCCGGCCGCGGAGATCCTGGAGCGGATCCGGGCCGCCCGAAGTTCGAAGTCGCCGGGACCCGATAGACGGTTATCGGAACGGCCGAAGGCACCCCCGGGGCCGGGGGGCGTGCACGATGGTCCTAGTGGGCCCGAGACCCTGACCGACGGCACGATCGACCTCGTGCTCTACGAGCGTGCTCCGGCAAATCCGGCCCGCGGATGGGTGCCGGCGCTCAAGTACCGCATCCGACTGCACGGTCGTCCGGATCCGATCGGAGACATACAGTTCCGCATCGGCCACAACGAGGCCCTCCTCACCTCGGGGAACTTGGGGTACTCCATCGAGCCATCCCACCGCGGCCATCGGTACGCTGCCCGGGCGTGTCGGCTGCTGGGGACGGTCGCGATCTCGTTCGGAGTAACCCCGCTCATCATCACCTGCGACCCCGAGAACTTTGCCTCGCGTAGGACCGTGGAGCTCCTCGGGGCCCGTCTGCTCGGTACGTTCCCGGTACCACCGGACCACGACATGTTCTCGAAGGGACGTCTCCGGGTCCTTCGTTTCGAGTGGGACCCCTCACGGGACCGAGCCCAGTTCCCGGGATAGCCGCTACGGCGTTCGGCGTGTCTACGGCGGGGAGTCCGTCGGAGCGTCCGGGTCGTCCTTCTTAGTCCGCCGCTGCGAGATGTCCTTCTCGAGGTCGTCGAGCAGATCGATGAGCTCGTCGAACTTCGGGGCCGCGGGAAGCACCTCGGCCGGCGTCGCGGGTTCGAACGTTGCCGGCGGCGTGACGGGACGCAGCTGGGGAACCGGCGCGCGGATCGGCTCGGCCGCCGGGGCCGGGTTCGCCGCCGGCGGGATCGCCGTCGGGGACGTCGGACCGCCTACCGGTCCCGCTTCGATCGGAGCATCGGACCCGATCGAGGGTTCCTCCTCCGAGGGCTCAGGGTGAGTCCCGCGACGCCGGCGGACGATCAACAGCGCCAGGACCGCAGCGAGGGCGGCTGCGACGACGACGGCGACGATCCACCATGGGAATGGTGCGGGGCCTTTCGTGCCGGATTCCGACGCGACCACCGTGAACGTCAGGGACGGCGCCGTCGCCGCCCCGGTCACGACGATCGTGTAGGCGCCCGCGGGAGTGCTCGGCACGAGGAACGAACAGGAAAGGTTACCGGTGACGCTCGTGTTCCCCGAGCAGAGGACACGCGAGCCATCCCACTCGACGGTGTACGGAACGTTCGCGTCGAATCCCGTCCCCGTCAGATCGACGGTCGTTCCCGCCACCGCCGTGGTCGGGTTCAGGACCACCGACGGCACGACGATGAAGTCGGCCAGGGTCGTGAACGTCCCGCCGGACGACACGTCGATCGAGTACGTCCCGTTGGGGGACGGCGGAACTAGGAGGGTGATGCCACCGGGGACGGCTCCACCCGCGGTGGACTGGAACGTGGGAGATCCCACCGGGCAGGTCGCGAGCCCGGTCTCGAAGCAGTAGGCGTAGACCGAGCCGGCGACGAACCCGGAACCCGCCAGTGTCACCGTAGAGCCGACGGGACCGATGTTCGGACTTGCCTGGAGGGACGCCACCGTCAACGTGAACGGGGCGGAGGCGGCCAACACTCCCGAGAGGGAGATGTCGATGAAGTACGCTCCGGCAGAGTCGATCGGCACGATGAATCGCGTGCTCGCGGGTATCGTCCCGGCGAGCGACGCATTGAACGTCGACCCGAGAGTGCACGGACTTGAGGTGGACTGAAGACAGACGGTGTACGTCGCGAGCGAGTCGAATCCGTTCCCGTCGAGGGCAACGCTCTCTCCGGATACCCCGGCGGCCGGCGCGATCGAGACCGCCGCGATCACCGTGAACGTCGCGTTCGGAGAAAGGCCGCCGGACGACGCGACCAGCCGGTCGGGACCGCCGGGCGCGAGCGGCACGGAGAAGGAGCACCCGAACGTCCCGGACGACGAGGTCGTGCCCGCACACAGCGTCCAGGTCGCGTTCCAGCCGATCCGGTACGGCACCGAAGCGCCGAAGCCCGTGCCGTTCAGCTCAGCGGTACTTCCGACGACCCCTCGACCGGGGGTCGCGAAGAACGCCGGCGTGGTGACCACGAAGCTCGCCGAGGCGTTCTGCCCGCCGACGTCCGTGGCGAGGATCTCGGTGCCCTGGGTATGGGCCGGAACCGGGATCACGCAGGAGAACGCGCCGGTGGCCCCCACATCGAGTGATCCCTGGGTGCAGTTCGTGCTCCCGAGCGAGATGTTGTCGAACGTGAGAGCTCGGAGCGGGCCCGAAGGGGAGAACCCGGTCCCGTTGATCGTGACGTTCGTGAGCGGAGGCCCGCGGCCGGGCGAGACGGAGATCGCAGGTATCGTGACCGTGAAGGAGACGGACGGCGAGACGACGGCGGTCGCGAGATCGGTGCCAACCAGTTGGATCGCGCCGGGCGCGAGCGTCGGGACGGTGAAGGCGCAGACGAACCGCCCCGCGCCATCGCTGAACTCCAGATCGCCGGCCGGAGCGCCGACCGAGCACTGCTTCGCCGTCAGGTTCGTGCCGGCGTAGGAGACCGTGAGGGTCGACATGACCGAGAACCCGGTTCCGGTCACCCAGAAGGTCGCACCGATCGGCCCCTGGCTCGGACTCAGGGAGATCGTGGGGACGGTCACGGTGAAGCTGGCGCTCGCCGTCTCCCCGCCGGCGTCCGTCGCGACCACCGCGGTGGAGTCGGTTCCCGAAGGGACGAGGATCGTGCAGGAGATCGCTCCGGTGGAGTTGGCCGTGAGGCTCCCCGTCGTGCAGTCCGTGATCGCCACGCCGTCGAACCGGAGCGAGCCGAGCGGCGTGGAAACGGAGAAGCCCTTCCCGCGAAGGGTCACGTTGGTATTGACCGGTCCCTGACCCTGGCTGAGCGATATCGACGGCGTCGTCACGTCGAACGTCGCCGTCGACGAGCCACCGCCCGCGTCCGTGGCGGTGACCGACGACGTGCTCGTTCCGGACGGCACCGCAAGGCCGCAGTCGAAGGCTCCCGAACTGTCGGTCGTCAGGCCGCCCGACGTGCAACTCGCCACGGACACTCCGTCGAAGTCCAAATCCGCGAGAGCTGTGTTGACCGAGAAGCCCGTCCCGGAGACGGTGACCGACGCCCCGATGGGGCCTTGCGAGGGGTCCGCGGTCAGGGAGAGCGTCGTGACGTCAAACACCATCTCGGTCGAAAGGCCCCCGACATCGGTCGCGACGATCTCTTCGTCGCCCGCCAGCCCCGTGGGAACCCGGAACGTGCACGAGAGGTTCCCGGTGGCGTTCGTAGAGAGGCCGCCCGCGGTACAGGTGCTGATCACCACCCCACCGATCGTGAGCGATTGCAGGGTAGAATTCGGCGAGAAGCCTGTGCCGTGCACGCTGACCTTCGCTCCGACCGGTCCCTGGAGGGGGGCAGGAGTGAGGCCGAGTTCGGTCACGAGAAAGTTCGCGCTCGCCGAATTGGAGAGCGCGTCGGTCGCCGTCAATGTAGACGGCCCCGGTGGAACCGTCTTGGGGAGCGCGAACGCACACGCGAAGGAGCCGTTCGACGCCGTCGTGACTACCTGCGCGGAGAGAGCGCCGACCGTGCATACCGTGAACGGGACCATGGTGCTCCCCAGCTCGAACGTGATCTGCGAAGCGCTGGCGAAGCCGGTGCCGATCGCCTCCCCGGCCACCCCGCCGGGCCCCTGGGTGGGAGACACCGTGAGGTTCGAGACCACGGTGAAGTTGGCCGAGGCGTTGTCCTGGACCGAGTCGTTGGCGACGACGTTGTCACCCCCGTCCTCTCCCTGGGGGGCCGCGGGCACCGTGAACGCACACGGCGTCCCGGTCGTGCCCGGAAACGCGCCCGACATGTCGGACAAGCAGTCGGTCACGACGGGCGCCCCGTCGAACGTGACGTTGATCGGTCCTCCCGCTCCCGAGCCCGGGAATCCCGTGCCGTTCACGAGGACCACGCTCCCCACGGGGCCAGATTCCCGGCCGGTCGATTTTGCCATCACGGTTATGTTCGGCGAGGCGACCATGGGGAGGATCGGCGCGCCCGGGTTCGTCGACGCGTGAGAGAGACTCGGAGCCGGCAGGTCTCCCGGGACCGAGGTCTCGAGTAGAGCCAGCGCCGCGACGAGCGCGACGAGCGCGATCATCACCGGTCGGGACGGTGCCCGCCGAGTGCCCGGAACCCCGCCCGACATCCACGAAGTCTTGGTGCCCGTCGTCTCGAGTTCCATCGTTCCGCGAGATACGGGTCCGCAGTCCGGTCGGGTTTCGCCCGATATCCGATAGGTACTGCCGAAGAGGAGGCT
>JASHSX010000175.1 GCA_030040865.1 Thermoplasmata archaeon
CGTACTACTCCTTCCTCTTCGTCAACCCTGGCAGCACCGAGAACGCGAGCCGCGCCCTCTGGGTCCCCGCCTCCACGAGCGGTACGACGACGTTCTCGCTCCCGATGGGCGGGACGTTCTTCCTCGATGTGCTCCTGAGCGGGTACGATCCCGCCGGTCAGGTCGTCACGGCCACCACCTCCGTGACCCTTCCGACGGTGCACCTCGTGGCGGACGCCGCTCGGGGGGTCTACACACCGCTGTTCGCCTTCAACAACGGGGAACTCGCGGCCCTCTCCACCTCCGGTACGGGGACCGCGGGCAACCCCTTCGTGATCGACCCGAGTCAGCCAGGCTCCCTCGCCGCGCAGTTCGCCGGCTGGGACGATTACCTCTTCCCGATCTTTCCGGGGCTCCTCTTCGCGGGCACCACCGCGCACGTCGACGTGACCCCTCCGTCCTTCGCGATCGACCTGCCGTCGTGGGACTTCGCCGCAGGCTACGTCGCCTCGCTGGGGCTCCCCCTCACCAACGACCTTCAGATCCAGTTCTACGATGCGTCGAACATCTCGCTCGTCCACGCGGCCTCGATCTCGGGATGGATGGCCAGCTTCCTGTTTGGGTACCCCGAAAGCTCGGTGATCGTCTGGGGATGCCACGACGTGCTGGTGGCGTCGAACACGTTCACCGACCAGGGGAACGCGCTCCTCCTCTACGGCGGAAGCGACAACACGGTCTGGGGCAACACCTTCGTGACGGGTTCCCTCGCCGCGTCGGACCCGGCGTCGGTCGACGACTTCGGCTGGTTCACCGGCGTGAACGAGACGGAGTCCGGCGACCTGCTCTACGACAACTACTTCTCCGTGGCGCTCCCGGCGATCACTCCCACGGTGGATCCGTTCCCGTGCGACCAGTACGACGTCTGCGTTCCGATCCTCTACACCGATGCCTGGAACGTGAGCGAGGAGCCGGCGACCGACTCCGCGACGGTCAATGGATACTCGCTCACCGGGAGCATCATCGGCACCTCCTACCAGGGCGGGAACTACTGGTCCAACTACGGCCTCACCGGCAACCCGTACGGCGTGCTCCCCTACAACGACTCGGCCGCGATCGCGACCGGCGGGGACTACGTCCCGCTCGTCCCGTTCTCGCTCTACGCCGTGACGTTCACGGAAAGCGGCGCTCCCGCGGGGCTGTCCTGGAACGTGACCGAGGGCGGCGTCACGATCTCGAACGATTCGACCGCGTTCACCGTCGAGGCGCCGAACGGCACCTATGTGTTGACCGTCGGCGCGCCGGCGGGCTACGGGGTCTCCAGCGCACCGACCGCGTTCACCGTCGCGGGCGCCCCCACCTCGGTGGCCATCGCCTTCGTGGCGCTCGTGGAGGTCATCGTCGAGGCGGACGATCTCCCCTCGGGTTGGGAGTGGTCCGCGACCCTGAACGGGACGGGTACCCAAGGGGTGCCCCTCACCGGGTACTCCGACACGATCTGGGTGAACCTCTCCGTCCCGGCCGGCCCGTACACACTAACCGCGTCGGCGTCCGGGTATCGATCGGATCCCGCGGAGCAGAACGTGACGATCCCGCCCGGGCCCAACTACGGCCTCGTATTCGTGTTCGACCCTCTCCCCGCGACGCTCGATCTCGCCGTCACGCCCACCGACGCCTCGGTCTGGGTAGACGGGACCGCCCATTCCCCCAACAGTCAGGGTGTCCTCACGGTCTCCGCACCCGCTGGCCTCGTCTCGCTCGAGGCCCTCGCTGCCGGCTACCTACCGTACTTCGACAACCTTACGGCCGCGATCAACGCGACGGTCTCGTTCAACCTCACCATGCAACCGCTCGGGGCGGGGACCCTCGAACTCACCGTGACCCCGGCCGACGCGGTCGTCTCGGTGGACGGAGCCCAAGTGAGCCTCGTGAGCGGCAGCTACTCGGCCTCCGTCGTCACGGGACTCCACTCGATCGAAGTGCTCGCGACCGGGTACGCACCCTACTACAACAACGTCAGCGTCAGCCGCGGAGGGACGGTCACGCTCACCATCGCGCTCCAGGCGCAGACCAGCTCCCCGAGTAGTTCCACGGGTTCCACGGGCTACCTCGGGATCAGCTCGACCGGCTGGGTCCTCATCGCCGTCCTGGCCGCGATCGCCGCGGCGTCGCTCGTCGGAGTCGTCTACCTGAGCGCCCGGGGGCGCCGGCGCGGTGGAGGACCCTCGACGTCCGACTCCACGACCGGGAACGGATCGACACCGCCGTCGACCCCTCCGTCGGGCTGAGCCCGCGCGAGGCCGCGGACGGAGTCACCGCGGAACGCGTCCCGAGGAACCCAGACCGACGCGCATGCGTCAGGGGACGCTCGCGCCGGTGAACCCGAATCTCGCCGGCCCGGGTTCGAGCGCAGGCTCCCGTGCCAGGGAAGGGGGCGACGACTGGGAGCGGCCGGGGAGGATATTCCGTGCGAAGGTGTACCGGACCCGTGCTGCGCAGCACCGAGTGGTTGGTCTGTGCGGCGATCCTCTTCGCTTCGGGAGGCATCGCGACCCTGATCGGCGTGCTCTACGGGATCGGGGCGCTGGGGGGCGTCGTCTTCCTCGGCACGGGAGTCTGGGCCGTCTTCGTCTCCCGTCGGTTCCGAAAGCTCGAGCGCGCCCGGACACCGGAGGAATTCGATCGCGCATTTCGCCGCCTCTGGTGAAGGAAGATCGCGGCGTGCCGTCCGCTGAGCGGGTCTCCCCGCTCGATCCGGGTTCGTGAGTTCCAGGGAGCGACGCGCTCGACCCCCGTCTCGGTCCTAGGCGGGCAGGGCGCAAGGTTGTCGGTCCCCCCGTTCGGTAGGGAAGTCACGATCGCACGGTACTTCGTTCGCGAACCCGCCCCGGGGCCCGGTGGGACGTTCCGACCCGGCTTGTGTAGCACAGGACCGATGCCCGCACGGTGGCGTCCCGGGCGCTGTCCCGACTCCATCGGTTGCGGCAGGCGGTCGAGTCGAAGACGGCCGAAGCGTCGCAGCAGACCACACGCTCGCCCCGACGGCTCCGCTCCTCCCGGACCGCGACGACGGCGCCGGTCGGAGCCACGGAAAGGACACGGCCCCCGGCGACTCGGATGCGGATCTCGGTGCGGCAGAGCGGGCACCGCGTGACCCCGACGGCGGGCGTGCCGCCCGCGTTGAGCAGGATATCGATCCCGCAGCTCAGGAAGTACGTCCGCCGAC
>JASHSX010000176.1 GCA_030040865.1 Thermoplasmata archaeon
CAGTTCGCGACGACCGCGACGGCGACGCTCATGAACGCCCTCGCGAGAGGGGCCTTCACCTTCATCCTCGTCTTCTACCTGCAGGGACCCCCGCGTTTCTTAAGTCCCTTCACCGCGGGCCTCTTCCTCATCCCGACGTCGGCCTCGCTGGCGACGTTCGGACCCGTGAGCGGATGGCTCTCCGACAAGTACGGGCCCCGGTGGTTCATCTTAGGAGGGCTGGTCGTCACCGCCTCGGGGTTCCTCTGGCTCACGACGATCGGGCCCGACGACTCGTTCCTGCAGCTCGCGGCCCCGCTCGTCCTCGTCGGCGCCGGCATGGGGATGTTCGCATCCCCGAATCGGGCCGCGATGATGAATGCCGTTCCGCCGAGCCGACGCGGGGTCGCCTCCGGCGTCGGGACCACGTTCCTCAACAGCGGTTCGACCATCAGCCTCGGCGTCACGCTCGTGGTCATGTCGAGCGTCATGCCGCGGAGCGCGATCGATGCGATCCTGACCGGTGGGTCGGCGGCGGGCGTTCCGGTGAGCGTCGGCGCCGGTTTCCTTCAGTCGATCCACCTGATCTTCTACATCTCGGGAGCGCTCGCGCTCCTCTCGCTCATCCCGTCCGTGCTGAGGGGTGCGACGCCGCGGTACCTCGCCGAACCGCCGGCGCCCCCTCCGACGGAGCCGGAGGGCGACTAGCCTAGCCTCACCGGCTCAGCGACGCGGCGGCTGCGGCGACCGCCGGCGGGTCATCCACGCGGCGTACGTCGGGAGGTGGTGCCGCTCCGAGAGCGGTCGCGCGTCGACCCGCTCGAAGTGGAATTGTGGCTCGAAGACGTCGGCGATCTCCTCGAGGGACGGTCGATGCGGCGGTCCGAACGTGCGGGTGTACTCCCGGGCCACCCACGAGAGGAGGTAGCCGCCGCCCGGCCGCACCACGCGCGCGACCTCGCGCGCGTACTCCGCCCGACGGCGGATCGGGAGGGTGTGGAAGCAGCCGTTGTCCATCGCGCCGGCGAAGCGCCCGGCCGGGTACGGGATCGCGAGGGCGTCCCCCTCCCGCACGGAGACGGTGAGTCCGAGCTTCCGCGCGCGCTCGCGCGCGGCGCCCACCGCGCCAGGCGAGAGATCGATCCCGTGGGCGCGGTACCCCGAGCGGGCGAGATACAGAACGTTCGACCCGGCCCCGCAGCCGATATCGAGCACGGCGCTCCCGCGCGGCCAGAACCGCTCCCGGACCGAGGCGCTCACCTGGTCGCTCGGTCCGGGCCGGAACCACGGGAGCTCCGCGTACGCGGTCGCGTCGTACGTGCGGCGCCACGCCGCCCGGCTCGCGTCGGAGCTACCGCGACGTACCCGTCGGGGACTAGGCGTGGTCCTTCTCCTCGTAGTCGAAGTAGATGCGGACGAGCGCGCGGTACTCCGTCACCTTCTCGCCCGTCACCGACCCCTCGAACTCAGTCACGCGGAACCACTTGATTCCGCGGACGGTCTTCGAGGCGGTCATCACGGCGTTCTCGGCGGCTTTCGCGAAGCTCTGGGGGTGCGTTCCGACGACCTCGGTCACTCGCTGTACCATGGGGACCTCCCGGAGGGAAGTACGTCCTCCGATTTGAACCGGAGCCGCCCTGAGGGACGTGGGTTCGGCCGGCCGGTACCGGCCGGTCGGCGAACCTCCGACCGAAGGGGGTCACCCGGCAGCGGAAGCGCACTCCGCATTCGTCGCAAACCGCAATCAGTCCGTCGCCGACGACCGGGCCAGTCCCCCGGCGTCTAACGACGGCGCGCGGTTGCCGGCCGTCGGCCGACCGACTGCCGGGAACGGTGCGGCCGTTGGCTATCCTGCGACCGACGGAGTTGCCAGATCGACTCGACCGGCCAGTGCCGGGCCCACTCCTGGTCGCGGGCCGTGAAGTAGGTGGTCCGCCGCGTTCGCGGGGCGGCGGGTTCGATCAACGACAAGACCGAGAGGCCGCACCGGGCGAACAGGCGGATCCACTCTCCGTAGGGGAGCTGGAACTCCACGCTGTACCGATCGCGCAGCTCGTGCAGTCCAAAGTAGTCGCGCATCAGCCGGCGGGTCTGGCGGTCGTTCCTCGCGTCCTGGGTCAGCGATCGCAGCGGACTCGAGTGGGCGAAGACGAAGAGGCCTCCGGCGCGCAGCACTCGCGCGACCTCGGGCACCGTTCGATACGGGTCGGTGAACGTCGTCGCTCCGAAATCGGACAGCACGATATCGAACCGGGCGTCCGGGAATGGGATCGCCTCGGCCCGCGCTACCACGAGCGGGAAGCGGACGCGGGTGGCGCGCATCCTTGCGCTCGCCTGAGCGAGACGGACGGGGGAGAAGTCGAGCCCGACGACCCGGGCGCCGGCGTGCGTCAGCGCGATCGACCACCCCGCCGAGCCGCAGCCGAGCTCGAGCACGTCCTTCCCCCGGACATTCCCGAGGAGTCGGAGGCGGCGTTCGGAGATCCGGAATGTTCCCCAGGCCGCACCGCCGTCCCGGCGGAGCACGGCCGCGTGCCGTCGTTCGTACGCGGCCGCTGTGCGATCCCACATCGCACGGTTCCGGCGGGCGTAGGGCCCGGAGTGCCCCTCGGAGCGGCCGTGTCGGTCCCGCGGAGCCGCCATACGGCGAGGAGCACCGGCAGGGGAGGATTACGCTTCCCCGGGTTCGCCGTCAGGGCTCAGCTGGCGGCAGCGTTCGTGAGGCCCCGGCACTGTCGGCAGGAGCCGAGCGCGCCGTTGAGGAGCGACACGCTGAGGCACAATCGGCACATCGGTTCCCGGCACTCCGGGCACGGCGCCCACGCGTGGAAGTCGACCAGGGTCCGGTCGCAGTCTCCGCAGTGACGGGCCACCGGCCGCGCCCGGGGCGCTCCCGCTCGCGCCCGGGCGACGACCCGGGCATCCGGTATCCGCCCGAGACGCGGCAGGGCGGGGTCGCTCGCGTCGAGGTACCTGGGATGGTCGAGGAGGTCCAGTGAACGCACCGTCCCCATCGCACCGGCCGAGATCGAAGGGGCTTCTCCGATCGAGGGGTCGTCCGGAAGGTCGTCCCAGGAAGCGCCCGGTGGAGTGTTGACGTCCGGTGCGGACGGGTCTCGGGGGATCTCCGGGTCTGCTGCGATCGGGGCCGATGGCTGCCGAGGCGATGCGGACGCCTCCGCCGGCGGAGCGCGATTGTACCGCGGCCGGACCTCCGCGGCGATGGCTTCCAGCTCGGCGACCGCAGAGTCGGCGAGGATCCCTTCTCCGTCGGGCGGGAACATCCGGTCGAGCTCCTCGTCGGAGAAGGCGGTCGGACCGACACCCCGGGACCGGCCGAACGGCCCGGTCGGGACGACGACGGGTACGCCACGGCCGGTCGGTGCCACCGGCATCGGCCCGGCGCCGACGACGAGCGGCGACGCCGGGCGGAGGCCATCGTCGGTCAAGAACAGCGCATCTTTGTCCTTCTCCGGGAACGGCGCGAACCCTCCGGGAGGCGGGGAGGTGTACGCGGTCTCGGGCACCGGTCCGACGAGAGCGACGCCGAGGGGCGCGGTCGTCGGCGTGGCCCAACGACCCCAGAGGTCGTCGCCCAAGTGGGCGACGACGGACACCGCCGTCCGCCCGAGCCCGCTCACCGGGGCGTGCGGATGGGGGATATCGACCGGGGCGTCGGTCGGAGATCGGATCCCTTCGATTCGGTTCGCCGCGATGGCGAGTCCGTCGTGGCCGGCCGACCGGACACCCCCTTCGACCCGGGCCCGGTGGCCGGGAATGGCGGCGAACGCGGCGATCACGGCCGCGACTCCGACCCCGAGCAGGGCGAACGGAAGGTATCGAGCGATTTCGGGCCGCTCGACGACGAGGCTGAGAGTCCCCAGGACGAGCGCCGCCGCCCCGGCGAGCGGCAGCACATAGCGGTGGGAGTGGCGCGCGACCGTCTCGACCGTGACCGGAGGAGCCATGCGTCCGAACGTTCCCGAGCCCGGAATTGCGGGAACGGGCGAGGGCTCCGAAATTCGAGGGATTAAAGTATCGAACCACAGGAAACGGAGCCTTCGACTTGGCACGGTCCGGGAGGTCGAGAGCGACACTCCGGTGCCGAACGAGGCGCCCGGACTTTCCCCAATTCTTCGGAGCGGACCGGACCCCGGGTCGGGGCCCAGCGTTCCCCGGAAGCCCTGGAGGCGGGACGTCCCCTACGAGGGCGTCCACGAGGTCGTCACCGTGACGGCGATCGTCCCGGTGCCTCCCCCCGACACGGTGACGGTCCCGGTCGGGGAGCCGGTGAGGGAGTATCCCGCGACCGCGCCGATCGAGTAGGCGTACGTGCCGTTCGCGATCCCCTTGAAGGTGAGGCTGCTCGTCGTGCTGCTCTTGAGGGTCCCGGCGAGCGTCACGCTCCACGCCGTTCCCTTCGCGAGCCCGGTCTCCGTGAACTCGACGAGGTACGTTGTTTTGGAGAACGCCACCTTGACGGTCAGCGCGGCGCCGGCCACGACGATGGATCCCGTATCGGCCGCGTGTTCGCCCGGCACGAGCCCTACGCGGTACCCGTACGAGCCGTTCGGAAGGTAGAAGTTGATCTTGCTTCCCGACGAGCTCTGGATCGCCGAGTTGACGGTGACCGACCATGCGGTCCCCGACGCAAGGCCCGACTCGGAGAAGGTCACGCGGTGGAAGGTGAGGTCGACGTTCACGACCGCGTCGTCGGCCACGAAGGACCCGTAGAAGTCGCCGCTCCCGGTCACGTTGACCGTGTACTCGAAAGTACCGTCCGGTTCGGAGAACCGGATCGTGCTACCGGTCGAGGAGTAGGTGCTCTCCGACACCGTGACGCTCCACCGAGTCCCCGACGCGAGACCCACTTCGTGAACCTTCACGGAGTTGGGCGGGCCGCCGAGCAAGGTCCACGCTCCGCCGGAGAACCCCCAGAAATCGTCCCGGAGCGAGGAGCCCGTGAGGGTACCGCTGAGACCGCTGAACATCAGGACGCTCTCGGTGGCCGGATCGAAGGTCATGGCGGCTCCGAAGCGGGTCGGCGGGGAGAGCGCGAGGGACGGCGTCAGGTTCTGCCAGGAGGTGCCATCGAAGGTCCAGGTCTCGTTGAGCGTCGCGTTCGCGGACTTGTAGCCGTTGTCCTGTCCCCCAAAGTCCACGAGGTACCCGTCGGCCGCGTCGTACGCCAGGTCCGTGAACACCGAGCCCGGCGGGGTCGCTCCGGTCGCGACGGGCGACCACGTGTTCGAACTGAGGTCTCCGGTGAAGAGCCAGGTGTCGTGCAGGTGGGGGCAGACCGCGGGAGTGCACGAGCCGTTCGCCGTCGACGTCCCGTCTTGCGCGCCTCCGTAGAGCACCAGCTGCTCCGAGCTCGAGTCGTAGGCCATGCCGGCACCGAAGCGGGCGGGGGGAGACACCGTCGGGTGAAGATGGACCCAGTCGAACGAACCGGGAGTCGAACCCGGAACGTACGCGTAGGTCTGATCGGTGTCGTTCATGAGCCAGCTCCCGGCGGCGGAGTCGTAGTACGAGGAATTGGCTCCCGCGAAGACGATGACCGCGCCGCCGTCGAACTGCGGATCGTACGCGCACGCGGGGTACTTCAGCGCCGGCATCGTCCCGACGTCGGAGGTGACGTTCGTCCACTTGCCCGACGCGTACGTCCAGGTGGCGTTCAGGGGGTGACCCGCGAATCCGATCCCGTTCATGAACCCGCCGCCCGCCCCGCCCCCGAACAGGACGGTGTAGCCGGCGACGGGGTCGTAGGCCAGGCAGTACCACGAACCCACCGACGGCTCCGGCGAGGGATCGAGTTCCGTCCACTCTCCGTCCAAGTAGGTCCAGGTGTTGTGCAGCATCAGGACGTAGCCCTCCGCCGCGTCGTAGATCATGCTCTGGCCCCACGCCACCGGAGGGTAGCCCGTCCCGGAGGCGAGGGTGAGGGACCCCACGGCGGGAGGAGTTCCCCCGCCGAGATTCAGGGCAAATCCGAACAGGCCCGACAGTGCCACGCACGTCGCGACCGCCAAGATCGTAGCCGGCGCTGCCCGGGGTCGCGGTCGCCGGACCGTACGTCCCGAATCCGTCTCCGGAACGGTCACGGGGGCTCACGCGCTCGGCGTTGGTCCCTTCGGCAGCGCGACGGCAATGGCCTCCCCCGATCTTCCAAGCGGCGCGCGAGGGAACGGGCGGTCCTTAGATGTTTCCTCGCTCACGGACCCGGACGCCGGACCGGTTCGACGAAGCAAACCCTCGACGACCCGGCAGGTCGGGATTCGAATGCCGTCGTCGCCTCGGTGGGGGGCTTCCCGAGCTGCCCCGAGCCCGATCGGACGGCGAACGACGACCTCGCCCGAATCTCGAGCGTCGTTCGGAACGCGTCGGCCGGAAGTTGCCGGAAATTTGAGACACCGCCTCGGCGCTCGGGGGCGGGCTGGTGTGCCGTCTCCCCGTCCGGGAGTCAGCTTGCCCCTCTCGGTCGAATTTTAGATGGGGTCGTGTTTCCCGGCAGGATGGATACCCTGGACCTTCGCCTCCTCCGGGCTCAGTTCGTGGGCGAGGCGTACACCCTCCGGGGCGTCGACCCGAGGCGATCGATTCTCGGCCTCGCGCGAAAGGTGGGGGCCAGCCGGGTCACCGTGGGCCGACGTCTCACCCGATGGGAGGTCGACGGATTTTGGAACGGATTACTGACCTACCCCAACCCGGACGCCCTCGGGGCGCGATGGCAGGTGCAGCCCTTGTTCCTCGAGAACGGCCGGATCCGAAAACGGTTCGAGTCGGCGATCCAGGGCATCCTGGAACCGTTCTTGACCTTCCAGATCGGCGATCTGTACGGGTCGTTGACGATGGAGGAAGATCCGAAGGAGACCGCCCGTCGACAGCTGGCGTTTCGGAAGGCGAGCGGCTCCCACGTGGTCGCTCCGGTCCTCGACGTCCCGTTCCCGGGTTCCGGCCTACGTCTTGCCCCGCGGGACTGGAAGATACTTCGGGCCCTCCGCCGATCCCTGGACCCCGACTGGACGCGCGTCGCCCAAGAGGTCGGGATGACGCTCCGAGGTCTCGAGCGTAGGGTGGACCGCCTGATGAGCTCGAACGCACTCTTCTTCCAGCCCTTACTCGACTTCCGAAGGCTCCCCGTGTCCGTCGCGTGGGTGGGGCTGCTCTACGGCCCTCGGGCGGACCCGCAACAGGTTTGGGCTGCCGTAGAGCGGCTGCACCCCGATGCCTTCCGGGTGGATCCGCCGGTGCCGGTCGACGTCTTCCTCCCGCCCGAGGGTCGGCCGCCGACCGGAGGAGCCGTGACGTTTTTCGTCACGGTCACCTCGGGCTCGTCCGGCGACCAGGTGCGGCAGAATTTCGAGGAGATTCCGGGGGTGGTCCATGTGATCGTTGGGTACCCGACGCGGAATGCGACGGTCGCTCGGGGGCTCGATGCGCGTATCGCCCGAGCCGCGGAAGGATAGCTCGCACCGGGTGGGCGGTCGATCCACGAGGCGAAAAGGCATCGAGTCGCCCAATCGTTACTCACTCAAGACCTGCGCAAGGAAACGTCGACCGGCCTCCTCCGGCCCGTGCGGAGGAGGCGCAGTATCGGTTCGAGCGGATGGGAGGGTACACCGCGAACCCCGAAGGGATCTTACCTCGGCAGCGATTCGACCGGAGGTCGCTACCGAGACGTTGCCTCGGCCTGTCCGAAGTGGAAACGTCGATTTCCAATCGGGTTAAGGCCCGGATCTCGATTCGCGCCGGAGGGGACGACCCCTCCCCGGAGGAGCGTCGATGGGAGCGGGCTCAGGGGATCGCGAGGGTCATGCGCCCCCGTCGGAACCCGCCCATCTCTCCGCTCACGGGACGAGAACCGTACGAGTGCGTCGAGCGATACTCGTCCTCACTCTCGCACTCGTTGTGACTCTCGGACCCTCGCTCGCCGGAGCGGGGCTTGCGGGTACCTCCAACGCCACGACCGGTTCGGGATCGTACCGACCCGTTCCGACGCCCGCTTCCCACGGCTCGGGTCCGATCGGGGCTCCCCCGGTGCCGGAGGTTTCGACCGCGTCGACTCCTCCGGTCGATCCCTCCGGGCCAACGATCGACGGGCAGAACGGCACCGGCTTGAGCAACGCCTGCACCCCCGGGTCGGTCTGCGTCGACGGACCGTCCTGCTTTACGGGAGACGACGGACAGGGGGCGCCATGGAGTACCGCCTCCTGCATCCTGAACTTGACCACCGACCAGGCTCCGGACGTTATCATCCTCTTCTTCAACGTCGAGACGAACGGCTCCTCCGCGGTCACGGTCACCGTGACGGATTCGGAGTCCCTTACGTGGACCGAGCGTGCCTCGTTCGCGGAGATCACCCCGGCGGAGGTCAATCCGCCCATGGGGACGAGCTATGCCACCGGCTGTCCGGATACCTGCATCCTGGGCGGCTACGAGTACTGGGCGGCGGACTTCAACTCGCCCGGGGTCGACGAGATCACGATCGGATTCAGCGGGCTGATCCTCTCACCGCCGTCGGCGATGGCGTTCGGGGTATCTGGCGTCGACCCCCTGAGTCCGTTCGACGCCGCCGGTCCGTCGGTGTCGGGGGTGCCCGAGTCGGACTATCCCGGCCAGTCGCCGGCGACCGGAACGATCACGACCGATTCCGACGGCGACCTCGTCATCGGGCTCCTGGGACTCGAGAATACGACCTCAAGCATTTCGACCGGTGGGTCGGGCTTCGAACCGATCGGGGCGGGAGCGCCCGCTCCCGTGGCTTCTCCGAGCATCACCTTGAGCCCGCCCGATGCGGGGAACGGGAACACGGTGACCATCACGGGCAGCGGATTCTCTCCCAGCGACACCAGCGTCAGCTTCACGGGCCTGGGCTCGTTTTCGTTCGATTGCGAGGCCGCGTACGGGTACGTGGGGGTCGCGGGACTGACCACCCCCTGCACGTTCGTCGTCCCCACGCTCGACATCGGCACGACCGGCGGCCCGTTGTACACGATTACCGCCGTAGGGAACGTCGAGGGCGGGGCGATGGATACGGCCTCTGCACCCTTCGACCTGACTCCACCGGACCTCGGGATCAGCGCGAACGGCCCGACCAGCGGGCCGGCAGGCACTTGGGTCGAGCTGACCGGGTCGTTCTTCGACGAATCCACGGGCGGAGACGGGAGCGTGACCATCGAGGCCGCGGGGGTGGCGCCGTTCACCTGCGCGGTCGAGTTCGCGCAGATCGCAGTCGGTTGCTACTTCCAGATCCCCTCGGGTGCAAGCGCTCCGTACGTCATCACGGCGTACGGCTCGGATTACTCGACAGTTCCGACGGACCTGGCCACGACGACGTTCGAGCCGACGTATGACTTTTCGTCCGAGGCCGGAACACTCTCATGGGGGGAGGACTTCGTACCGGCGACGGCTGGCGTTCCGTACGCTGTCTCCGCTTCCGGATCCGCTTCCGGAAATTTCCAGGAGTGGGGCCTCATCGTCGACGCGCTCGTGCCCTGCGCTCCATGCTTGATGATCTCGAGCACGCCCCTGACCGGCCCCGTCGGAACCCTGGTGGATATTCTGGGCACCGGGTTCACCTCCGGCGAGACGATCTCACCGGTCGAGTTTGGGGGTACCACGGTGCAGTGCGAGGGGGGGATGCCGACGGTCGAAGACGGGACGTTCACGTGCGCGTTCTACGTTCCGACCATCTCCGTCGGGACGTATTCCATTACGGCGTACGATCCCGAAGACGGGACCGTCACGTCGGTCACCACATTCAATGTGATTCTGGCGGCTCAGGTGACGATCACGAAGCCGGCGTCGCTGGAGATCCCGCAGGGAGGATCGATCACGGTCAAGGGGACGGACTGGACCCCGGGGGACGGTGCCGATCTGGCGTTCGGGATCGTGTTCGCGGAGTTCGGGGTGTCGTGCGACGTCACGCCCACGATCAATGCGGCGGGCACGTTCACGTGCACGATCGCGATCCCGTGGGCCGATGTTCTTCCCGGAGGGGAGTCCTCGGTGTATGTGCGCGATGAGAACACCGGGGTGTTAGAGACCTCGACGAACGAGTTCACGGTGGTGGCGCCGTCGGTGACGATCACGAAGCCGGTGTCGTTGGAGATCCCGCAGGGAGGATCGATCACGATCACAGGGACGGACTGGACGCCCGGGGACGGTGCCGATCTGGCGTTCGGGATCGTGTTCGCGGAGTTCGGGGTGTCGTGCGACGCCACACCCACGATCAATGCGGCGGGCACGTTCACGTGCACGATCGCGATCCCGTGGGCCGATGTTCTTCCCGGAGGGGAGTCCTCGGTGTATGTGCGCGATGAGATTACTGGGGCGTTCGAGGTGTCGACGAACGAGTTCACGGTAAAGTAGCTGCTCCGCGTGGGTCGAAAATCGGGCTCAGGAGGCCGTACGGCCAAGTCCGCCTCGTCCCAGGATTAAGTGGCGGGAGAATCCAGCGATCGGGCTCGACGCGGATAGCCCCGAGCGGATTCGAACCGCTGTCGCCGGCTCCAAAGGCCAGCATGCTTGGCCGCTACACCACGGGGCTGCCCGGTCCACGGGACTACCGTACTAAAGGAACCACCGATGCGGGGCTTCGTGCGCGGAGTAGGCGGGAGTCCCGCATGAAGGAACTCTACCTCGAAGTCGGTGAGATCAACCCGTGCGTCGAGAAATAACGAAGGAAACCGAGCGCCGCGAGCTCGTAGCCGGAGACGAGCGACTCCCTTTCGGCGACCGTCGAGGTCTCGGGATCGTCGTGATCACGCAGCGCCTTCGCGATATACTCGGGGTCGGCCCGTTCGCGAGCCGCGGCGAGGGCGACATCGCGCCATCGCTCCACCACGGTCCGGTACTTCGCGAGGTCACGGGCCCCGTCTGGGCTCGGTCCGAAGTGGCTGAAGAGCACGACGCGGGGATCCGTTGCCCGCATCGCCTCCAGGCTCGCGAACAGCTGCTCGAGGTCGAGATCCGGCGGCGGTACCGCCGGACGGAGATGGTCGCTGCGTTCGAGCCGGACCCCTGCGCCGTCCCCGGTGAAGATGCCCCGGAGCTTCGAGTCGAAGTAGGCGAGGTGGTGCTTTGCGTGCCCGGGCGTCGCGAGCACCGAGAGGGATCCCGAGCGGAGCGGGAACGTCTCGCCGCCCCGGAGCGCGACAACGCGCTGCGTCGGCACCGGCACGATCGTCCCCCACAAGGAGTCGGCCGCCGCGCCCCACGCCCGACGTGCGCTCGCGATCAGCTTCGTCGGATCGATCAGATGGGGGGTACCGAACTCGTGGGCGTAGAAGGTCGCCCGCGGGAGCGCGTCGGCTAGCGCGCCCACCCCGCCCGCGTGGTCGAGGTGGACGTGCGTGACGAACACCTTTCCGATCTCTTCCGTGGAGACTCCGGCCCGCGCGATCCCGTCGAGCAGCGCGGTCCGGCAGGTCGTCGGGCCGGTCTCGATGAGCGCGTGCCCCTCCTCGAGCGGGAGGAGGTACGCCGCGACGAGCCCTTCGGTGTCGCGGAAGTCGAGGTCGAGCAGCAGCCGATCGTCACCCAGCTCGACGACCCGGGGTGCCGCCATCGCTGGTCTACCGCCCGACGAGGAACGGAGTACCGCGCGACATCGCGAGGATCATGACGCCGGCGAGCGCCGCCAGCCCCACGAACGCCGCCGCCCAGTACGCCTTCCCCCATCGGAACACCTTGGCCCCGTCGAGCGGGCCGAGCGGGACGAGGTTGAAGACGCCGAACCAGGCGTTGATGAACGCGAGGAAGAGGAGCGCACCGGTGAGGAAGGAGTGGGGGGAGAACGTGGCGACCGCGGCGCCGAAGAACACGACCGACCACACGGCGTTGGATGCGGGGCCCGCGAGCGCCGTCCGACCCCAGCCCGAGCGCTCGGAATAGTCCATTCCGCCGACGAGGGTGGCCCCGGGCGCGGCAAAGATGACGCCCGCCGCGTAGGCGAGGATCACCGAGAAGACGAGCCCGAACCAGGAGAGCCGGAACTCCGCCCAGTAGCCGAGGCGCTGCGCGACCGCCTTGTGGGCGAGCTCGTGGCCCAGGAAACCGGTCAGGCCGGCGGCGGCCGCGACCAGGACGATCCCGATCGACGCCGATCCCAGGAACGAGTTGACGGTGTCGCCGTAGATCGCGCCGAACCCGATGAGGAGGAGGACCATGTCGAACGTCAGAACGACGAACGCGGTCAGGATCTGCCATATCTCGGTCCGCGAGGTGGTGTGGCGCGCGACCGGTGGTCGGGCGTACGACCACTGGTACTGGTACGTCGGACCCCCGCTCATGCGGCCACCGCGGGACCCGAAGCAGGCCACGGTTCGACGGGCATCGGGGCAGCCGGCCCGAGACCGGTGGCCAGCAGGCCCCGGAGGAGCTCGACGCCGTCGGCGAGACGGGGTCCGGGTCGACTGAAGTACGCCTCGTCCGCGAGGAAGACTCCGCGCGACCCGGCGGTCGCCTCGACCTCCCGCGAGAGGCGGGCGAGGCCGAGCTCGCGACGGGTCCGTTCGACCCGGAAGCTGCACGGGCTCAGCACGACCAGATCCGGCGCGAGGTCCCGCAGCTCGGGCCACGTCGTGCGCAGCCCGGGTTCGCCGTCCTCCCCGATCACGGGCGTGCCGCCCGCCCGCCGGATCATCTCCGGGACCCAGAGGCCCGCGACGATCGGCGGATCGAGCCACTCAACGACCGCGACCCGCGGGCGGCCCGGTGACGTCGAAGGCTCCGCGCTCCGTTGCCGGAGGTCGGAGACCAGCGACCGGCCCCGCGCCGGGTCGTGGAGGGCGGCCGCGACGGTCCCCACGCTCGTCCACACATCGTCGAGGGTCCGCGGCGTCAGGGAGACGATCCTGGGAGCGATACCGGCGCGGGAGCAGGCGTCCGCGACCTCCGCATCGGTCACCGAGCAAACGCCGCAGAGGTCCTGGGTGAGGAGGAGGTCGGGCTCGAGGTCACGAAGGAGCGGTACGTCGAGGACGTAGAGGGACTCGGCCGCCCCCCGGGCGGCCGTGACGCGCGCATCGATCTCGGCCGACGGTCGTTCGAAGTCGAACGTTCGCGGCCGCATGACCGCGGGCAGTCGTGCGACGGTGGCCGGGTAGTCGCACTCGGCGCTCCGCGCGACGAGCTCGCTCTCGTGACCGAGCGCGCAGACGATCTCGGTCGCACTCGGAAGGACGGACGCCACGCGCATCCACGGACCGGGCGATTTGACGCGGAGTCGGCCTACTTACGTTTGCGGTTCCGCGCGGCGCGCGGAGCGGCACGGGACGGCGGTGGCTTCGGCGACCGGGCGCGCGCGGGCGGGGCCGATTTCGACCGAGCGGTGGGAGCGCGTCGCACCGGGGGGGCCGAGGGTTCCTCCAAGGGTTCCGGCGGAGGGGGCGCCGGGAGTCCGAGGTGCTGGCAGAGGGCGACCTCCCGTTCGTAGGGGAGGCCCAGAGTCCGCGCTTCCTTCCGTTCGCGGCGCGCCTCGGGCAGGTGGCCGGTCCGTTCGAGGGCCACCGAGCGCAGGAATCGCAACGACGGATCCTCGGGGGTCGCCCGCAGCATCGCCTCGATCTCGACGCGGGCGCTCGCCCAGTCCCCGAGGTCGACCAGCGCGGCCACGAGGTGGGCCCGTACCTCCGTGCGCGCCTCGTCCTCTTCGAGAAGGGTCCGGTAGATTGCGACCTCTTCCTTCGGCTTCGCCCGTGCCCCCAGCACGGCGGCTTTGCCGAGACGCGCGTCGACGTCCGACGGACGAAGGACGAGCACGTCGTCGAACGCCCGTTCGGCGTCCTCGGTGAGTCCAAGGGCCAGCAGCGACCGTCCGATCCCGATGCGGGCCGGAAGGAATCCCGGTTTGAGGTCCGACGCCTGGCGGTAGAACCGAAGCGCGAGCGCCGGCACGCCCCAGTCGAGCCAGGTGCGGGCCCGGTGCACGATGGCGTCCAAGTGCTGCGCGCTCGGCAGGAGCCGTTTCGCTTCGGCGGCCGAGGGACGCGGTCCTTCCCCGAGCATCGTCTCGAGGCCGAGCTGGCGGGCGAGCTCCGCGAACCGGGCCCCTTCGACGAGCGTCCCCCCGCCACGGACCACCTCCTCGGCCAGCGCGAGCGGGAGGTGACCCGGGCTGAGCACGACCAGGTGCTGCGGGAGCTGCTTCTCGCCGCTGACCAGCCGACCGATGTCGGCGAGCGAGATCTGCGTCGGGTCCTCGAGGAAGGCGTAGAGGAACCCGTCGCCGGTCCGCAGCAGCACGCCTTCGGGCGTCGGCTTCGCGGCGTCGAGCCGCTGTCCCATCGCCTGGACGATCGCGCCGGCGAGATCGACGAACGGTGCCGTCGCCATCGAGGGCGTCACGGTCCGCCCTTTTAAATATGCTGGGCGCGAGCGGAAGCCGCCGTGGACCTGGCCGCGCTGTACCGTTACCTTCCCCGGTTGGAGCGGGAACTCCGCAGCTCGTACCGTCGGGGGGGACGGACCGCCCCCGCCAGCGTACGGGCCTATGTGCACCGCAACGAGGAGTTCACGCTCCGGGGCGGCAAGCGCTTCCGGGCGGTCCTCGTGCTGGCGGGCTACCACGTCGCGAGCGGTCGTCGGCCGGACCCGGCCCTGTCGGCGGCCGCGGCGCTAGAGCACTTTCAGAGCTGGATGCTCATCCACGACGACATTATCGACCACTCGGAACAGCGCCGCGGGGGACCGACCGTCCACCGCGACCTCGCCGGGGCGCACCGGGCGGAGGGGCTCGGCGGTTCGAGCGAGGAGTTCGGGATCGGGATGGGGATCACGCTCGGCGATCTCGAGGAGCCGTACACCGTCGAGGCGATCGCCGCGACGCGCGCGACGCCCGCCGCGCGGCTGGCCGCGCTCTCGGAGTACGTCCGGATGACGCGCCTCACGGCGTTCGGACAGCTCCTTGACATCCGCAATGGCACGCTCGATCCGGGCCGCGTGAGCGAGGCGGACGTCCTGGACGTGCACCGGCTCAAGTCCGCGCTTTACACCGTCGTCGGGCCGCTGCGCCTCGGGGCGACGCTGGCCGGCGGTTCCCCGACGCTCCTCAACGACCTGGAATCGATCGGGGTCGACCTCGGGGTAGCGTTCCAGCTGAGGGACGATGTCCTCGGCACCGGCTTCGATGCGGATCAGAGCGGCAAGAGCTCGAACGACCTCGTGGAGGGAAAGCGGACCCTGCTCGTCGTGAAGGCGTGGCAGGACGGCACCGAGGCCGACCGAACGCGACTCGCGCGCGTCCTCGGGAATCCGGGCGCTCCGCCGGAGGACGTGGAGCGCGCCCGCGAGGTGATCCGTGCCACGGGGAGCCTCGCGTACTCGGAGTCCCGGATCGAGGCACTCACGGCTCGGGCGATGCGACGGCTCGACGTCAGCCGGGCGATCCGGTCCTCCGCCAAGCCGCTCGTCCGTGAGATCGCGGACCGGCTGGTCCGCCGCAGCGCCTGACCCCGGTTACGGTTCGGGTTCGGCGG
>JASHSX010000177.1 GCA_030040865.1 Thermoplasmata archaeon
CTCGTGGAGGACGTGCGGGGATGGATTTCCCGCGGTGATCTGGCAGGTGCGTCGGCTTCGCTCGACCTTGAGGAACGATACCTGAAAGGGCGTCTCGGAGTCGCCCCGGTCCCGGCCCCCCGTCCGAGCGTGGACGACTCAACCTCGGCCGCACCCGTCTTCAGTTCGTCGAGTGGGCCCCTCGGACCCCGGGCTTCAGAGGTCGGTCCGGCCGCGCGACTGCCTCGGAGACGTCGCTTGAACGTCCCCGAGGACCTGAAGATACGACTCGCGATCTCGGTAGTCCTAGGCGCCCTATTCAGTGTGATTCTGGCCGCCGCCGCTCACGGTCGCCTTCTTTACGGGGCAGACCTCGCCGGAATCTACAACCCCGGCGACTTCCTCTACAGGCCGAACGTGGACTCGGCCTTGCCGTCTCTGGTCGCGCTGCTGACCGGCTCCAATCCTTACGCAACCTTCTACGTGTCACTGGCGCTCGAAGCAGCGGTCGCGGCGTACTGTGCGCAACTCCTTGCCTATCACTTCGCCAAAGTGCGTTATCACGGCCTCCAGCTCTGGGGTGTTCAATTCGCCTGCGCCGCGCTCTATCTCGGGAATCCGTCCATCCTAGCGTTCGGGACTCAGTCGCTGCTGTCGAACGTCCTGATCAGCACGGACGCACTCTTGGCTTTCTTCGCAATCGTCATCGAAATCGTACGGGACTTCAACCGGGGACGGCCGCTCTCCCGCTGGACCGCGATCTGGCTCGGGCTCGCAATCGGGCTCTCCGCCCCGCAATCCTTCCCCAACTTGCTTCGGTACCAAGTTCTGATTTTGCTCTCGTTGCTCGCCGTAGCCGCGTTCCTGATCGTAAAGTACGGTCCTTGGGCCCGGCGCATACCGGGTGGGGAGCGAGTGCCGACCCGCTCCCTTGGGAGATTCGCGCTCTACTGTCTCCCGATCGCGGCCGTCCTGCTCGCCTACCCGCTATGGATTGCCGCAACGCAATACTTGTTTCAGAAGGGTTTGGTCGACTCGATCATCGCAAGTCAGCCCACGCTCGCCGCAGTCCAGTACAACACGTTCCCGTTCGTGATTCGTCTGATCGGGAAACCTACTTTTCACAACCTGCCCTACTCCGCTGGGTATCAGCAATTCACCCTCCAGGCGTTCGCATCCTGGCTGTGGCCTCTCGTTGCCCTCGGCGTTCCACTCGTGGCCACCCTGGTAGATCGACCGAACTTCGTGGAGTGGCGTTGGGTCGTCGTTACGGAGTGCGTGGCGTGGCTCTCCATCGCGTGGGGCGGGGGGTCGAATCCTCCGTTCGGCTCCATCGTCGGAACGTTCACGGGGCTGCCCCGAGCGCAGGCAGCGTTTCCCCTGTACTTTCCTCAATTTGAGCCTCTTTCGTGGCTCTATGCCCTCCTCGCGTCAGTTTCTATCATCTGGATTGGCAGAAAACTCCACGATGCGATCGTCGTGCGAACCTCGACCCGGGTACCGTCGACGTCTGACGCAGGGGCCAGGACCACGGGGAGTCGCGGTCCCACAAGCCGTCGATCCACCCAAGCCAAGGTTGCCGCTGCCGCCTTCGTACTCATCGTGGTGACTCTGCTGCTCTGTGCAGACACCCCGGTCGTTACCGGCCAATCGCTGGTTTCTCGGGCCAATCTTCCTTCGGGTGGCTTCGTGATCCCCGGTGAGTACGGTGAGCTACGAAATGTTCTCACGCGGGCCGGTGGTACTACCGTCGTTCTTCCGGGGATCGGCAGCAATTTCCAAACCAGCTGGAACTACTACGGTGACTCGTCCTTCTACCCGCTGTATCTCTATCCGGCCAAAGTCGTGACTCCCGCTTATTACGGGCCGTTCGGGATACTGAAGACGTCGAATGCGGAGAGTTATTCCAATCTGACCTCGCCGCTCGTGCCCGGTACGTCGGCCAACGTCTCCTCGCCGTTGGTCACGACACCGAAGGTGGTCGCGTCGGCAGCAACGCTCGCGTTTACTTGGAAGACCCGGAATGCCAGCGCGAGTTGGAGCGGAAGCCAGTGGCTAGGATTCACACTGACCTCGAATCAGACTGGCGCACTCGACGAGGCCATCGTCGCCGGAACGCTCTGGGCCGCCGTACTCTCGGAGTCCGGAAACAGCACAAAGCAACAGATGGCGAACTTCCAAGTGGGAGGCTCGTACGCCTCGATCGCGACCAACTCGTCCGATTCCGTACAGGTCAGTCTCTTCCTTCCCTTCTCGGCAAGCGGTACCCTCACGCTCGGTAAGGTGGTCGGCGTGAAGGTCTGGTTCGAATCGCCGGTTCCTGGCGGCCAGCCTTCGCTTTCCCTCAGCGGGTTCAGCCTCTATCGAAACTCCGACGTCTCTGCGGGATGGGTCTCCTTGGCGTCGCAGTACGATCTAAAGTTCGTCCTGCTCGATACCACGATATTTCATGGAGAACTGCAGCCGATGAACTACGCCCGAGACTCGGTCGCGGCGATGGAGAGGACCAACGTGGCCGAGCCGTACTGGAGTTCTACGGACCTTCAGTTGCTCGAGCTTTGACAAGCGTCGTTCCAGCGGGAATCCTGCGTTCTCCCCGACCGGCGGGAGGGTCGAACTCTTCTCGGAGCCCCTCTTCGAGTCTGACCGCTCTCCCGCGGGCCCTCGCCAAATTTTTTAGGACCGTTCGTGCTCGTTGGAGGCGAGTACATTGGCGAGCGCGGTCATCACCGGAGCGGCAGGGTTCCTCGGATCCAATCTCGTAGATCTTCTGCTCGCGAAGCATTGGGAGGTCACCGGTATCGACAATCTCGTTACCGGAAGAACCGTGAACCTCGCGAAGGCTCGGCAGAGTCGACGCTTTCGATTCTGCCGGGCGGACCTCGCGACTCTGAAGCGCATTCCGCGTGCGGATCAGTACCTTCACCTCGCGAGCCCGGCTTCGCCGCCCGCCTACCAGCGCGATCCTATCGGCACACTGATGGTGAATGCTGCGGGAACGCAGCGCGTTCTCGAGTCGGCCCGTCGCGCCGACGCTCGAGTTCTCATTGCGTCTACCAGCGAGGTGTACGGAGATCCCGAGGTTCACCCACAGCGAGAGGGATACTGGGGACACGTGAACCCCGTAGGAATCCGAAGCTGCTACGACGAGGGAAAGCGATTTGCCGAGGCGCTCGCCGTGGCCTACCGTCGGCGGTACGGACTTGACGTGCGGATCGCGCGAATCTTCAACACGTATGGACCGAGGATGGACCCGCAGGACGGTCGGGTCGTCTCCAATTTCATCGTGCAAGGCATCCGCGGCGAGCCGTTCACGGTGTACGGCACCGGTCGGCAGACGCGCTCGTTCTGCTATGTTTCCGATATGATTCGGGGGCTCTACTTGCTACAGACGGCTCCGCCGTCCGTTCCTACACCAATGAACCTGGGCAATCCGCACGAGATTTCGATCCGAAATGCGGCCCGGATCGTAGCACGAACCCTGCAGATTCCCGAACGGGTACGATTCGAGCCGCTCCCTGAGGACGATCCGAAACAGCGCTCTCCGAACATACGCGCGGCGCGACGCTACCTCGGGTGGACGCCCCGGGTCCCGTTCGAGCGCGGGGTGATCGAGACCGCATCGTACTTCCGAGGTCTCGGAATCGGACGGAGAGTACCCCGGTGACCGCGGGTTCCAGTCGGGGTCTTCGGATCGGGGTTTCGGGCCTTGGGTACATGGGACTCGCCTCGGGTCTCGCGTTCTCTGCGCGGGGGCACCGGCTGGTCGGTTACGATGTAAAATCCGAGGTTCGTTCGGCCGTGCGCCGCGGAGAGACCCCGTTCACCGAACCGGGACTCGATCGCCTGCTCAGAGAGCAGGTCCGCTCCGGCCGGTTTCGGGTTGTCGACTCGGTCGATGAGCTTGTTCGCGACGTCGAAGGGATCTTCGTCTGCGTACCGACCCCCAGCCGTCCGAACGGTCGAATCGATTTGGGACCCCTGAAGCGGAGTGCCCGCGAAATCGGTTCCGCGATCCGCACGGTCCGCGGCTTTCGGCTCGTTGCCGTCAAAAGCACGGTCGTTCCCGGAACGACGGAGGCGGTTGTCGCGCCCATTCTCCGGCGCACTTCGCGTCGGGGCCCTAGGGACCTCGGGGTGGCGGTCAATCCTGAGTTCCTCGCCGAGGGGTCTATGGTGCACGACGCGCTGGAACCGGACCGTATCGTTCTGGGGACGTCCGATCCGCGCTCCCGGGAGTGGCTACACCGGGCCTATCGACCGTTTCCCTCCCCCGTGTTCACGCTCTCTCCGTCCGGAGCCGAATTGGTCAAGTACGCGGCAAATTCGTTCCTAGCCCTCAAGGTCTCCTTCGCCAACGAAATCGGGCGAATCGCAGCGGAGGTCGGCGTTAACGTCGACGACGTGGTGGCCGCCGTCGGGCACGATCCGCGAATCGGAAGCAGATTCTTCCGTGCCGGTCCGGGGTTTGGCGGTAGCTGCTTCGACAAGGACGTACGGGCGCTCGTTACGCGGTGCCGGGAACTGGGCTTTCGGTTCCGCGCGGGCGAGGTCGCCCTAAAAATCAACGACGAGCAGCTGGAGTACGTTTTCGATCGAGTCCGGGAAGTGGTCGGGTCGCTTCGGGGGAAGCGCCTGGCGCTTCTGGGGCTCTCGTTCAAGGCCGGAACCGATGACGTTCGCGAAACCCGCGCCCTGCCGATCGCGGAGCGGCTCGTGGCGGCCGGGACGACGGTTCGCGCGCACGATCCGGTTGCGATGCCGAGGTTCGGCCGGGTCTGGGCGGCGGCTTCGGGTCCGCGACGGCGGAAACTGAAGCTGTGTGTGAGCGTAGAGCGAGCGCTTACCGGCGCGGACGCCGCGATCCTCCAAACCGACTGGCCCGAATATGGCCGATGGCCCCCAAAGTGGTCGAAGAGAATGCGACGTCCGGTCCTCGTGGACCTCCGCCGGTTCGTGAAACCCGAGGTCGCTCGACGCGCGGGTCTCGAGCTCGTACGCCTCGGAGACGGAACGAGGCCGCCGGCGCGATGAAAGTTGTCATACCGGCCGCTGGTCTTGGGACCCGCTTTCTACCGGCCACCAAAAGCCAGCCGAAAGAGATGCTGCCGATCGTCGACCGGCCGATCATCCAGTACGTGGTCGAGGAGGCGGTGGCGGCCGGTGCCGACGACATCCTGATCGTGACGGGGCGCGGAAAGCGAGCGATTGAGGACCACTTCGACCAGAGTCCCGAACTCGCCCGATGGAGCGACCTCCCAGAGCTGAGGCATCTCGAGGAACTGAGCCAGCGGGCGCGGCTCCACTTCGTGAGGCAACGCGAGCCCAACGGCTTGGCCGGAGCCATTGAGTGCGCCCGTCGCCACACAGGGAACGAGCCGTTCGGGGTTCTCCTCGGGGACACGATCAACGTCTGCGACCCTCCGCTCCTCAAACAGCTCTGGAAACGTCATCTCGCGACCCACGCCTCCATCTTGGCGATCGAGCCGGTCCCCGATGAGAAAGTGAAAGACTACGGGATCATCGGTGGTCCGGAGATCGAACCCGGAGTATTCCGGTGCGACCGGCTGGTCGAGAAACCGGCATTGAAGGACGCGCCTAGCCGACTCGGCATCACTGGGGCGTACGTCCTAGAGCCCGCCATCTACGACGCCATCGATCGAACGGCGCCCGGCGTCAATGGCGAGGTTCAGCTTACCGACGCGCTCCAACTGCTCGCCCGCGAGCACCCAGTGTACGCGGTGACGTTCACGGGAACCCGGTACGACATTGGCGACCGCTACTTGTGGATCAAGACGAATTTGGAGTTCGCTATGCGATCCCCCGAGCTGCGCGCCCGACTTCGCCCGGTGATCGAATCCCTGGTGCGCGAGTCGATCCCGCCCAGGACCTAGCCTCCGAATTCCGACGCTTTCGGTTCTCGCCCGGGCCCTGCCGGTCCGATCGTGGAAGTTGATCGGCCGGCGCGAGGGGCGGCAGGTCCCCGTTCGTCAGACGCCGTATCCCCAGGACTCCAGACGGTCGGACACTTCGGCCGAGACCGATGACGAGCCGTGCCGTACGAGGAGGTCAGAATACTGCTCCGCATCGGCCAATATCCGGGCCCGAGCGCGCTCCCTCTCCTGGTCGCTCGCAGCCACTCCGTCTAGAGAGGCGGCCGTCGCCGACGCTTCGGCGAGACGGCGGGAGGCAAGGTCGTAGGTCCATTTCGAAGAGCCCTCGTAGGCAACGATCCGATGCCGCTGAGACGTCTCCTGTCTCAGGACGCGAGGATTCACAATACCGTCCAGGTGTCGGGCCGGGAGCCCATCGCTGAGCGCCCAGACCGGATCGGGCCGGTCCTGGGACATCAGATCCGAAAGCAGTCGGCCCCGATAATCCCCGGTAGCCGGGACCCCGGCCGCTTCGAAGACCGTCGGGGCCAGGTCGACCAGGCTCGCCCAACCTCTCGCGGAACCCCCCGGCAACAGGCCCGGAAGGCGTGCGATGAGCGGAACCCGTAGGAGGCCGTCGTCGGTGCTGTTCATGTGGAATAGCCACCCTTCCTCGCCGAACGCCTGACCGTGGTCCGCTGTAATCAGGACGAGCGTTCGCTCGAGGTCGCGCTCGCGCGAGAAGTCCGATATCATCGTCTCGAGGCGGCGATCGAGCGAGCGAATCATCCCTCGGTAGAGCTGCCGAAGGGCCGCGAGCTCACCCGCATCCGGGACCCAGGTACCTTCGATCTGGTGCATGAAATCCTGCCGGACCATCGACGGGGTCCCGGCGATGGGGAAGAGGCGAGGAGGGGGCTCTCGGTAGTACGGCTCGTGGGCATCGTTCAGATGCATCGCGCAGAACAGCGGCTGGTCCTTCGGGACGTCGCGAAGAACTGCGCGAAGGGTCGGCTCGATCCACGGCGAAACCGACGTTCCCGGCGGAGATTCCGGATTCTTCAGTTTTTGCGCCAGAAGGCTGGCACGCTCGGCCAGTTCGGGGAACCGGAAGACCATACGAACCCCCCGGCGCATGAGTGTGCGACGGCTGTACCGGCGCACGGAAGCAGAGCCCTCTCGTGAGTCAGCGGCCATTGCGTCGCCCCGCTCGCTCGGGGTGCTGCGGCGGAGGCGAAGGTACATCTCCCACCAGTCTCCGACGAAACGTCGATCGAAGCCCTGCGAGAGATTGGTCCGTGGCCCCACTACATTATTCGCCGAGAGGAGCACGGTAGCGTACCCTCGCGATCGAAGCCCCGATGCGACCGTCGGGACCCCCGGTTCGAGGGTAGACTGCCCCATCGCGGAGAGACCGTGTTGCCACGGATACTGACCGGTCATGATGCTCGCGACGGAGGGCAACGTCCAGGGTGCGGCGGCGACCGTACGCGGGAAGACCGCGGAGTCTCGAGAGAATCGACGCAGGAAGGGAAGGCTCGGGGCGACCTCGCCCCCGTCGGAGAGGACTTCACCTCCGCGTACGGCGTCGAGAACGATGAGCAGGACGTCCGAACGTCCACCGTGCGGAGACATCACGAACTCTCACGTCGTGTTCGGGGAACCGGCCCGGGTCCGAGGGGCATGGGCTTGTGTGCGTTTCTATTCACGGCCCCCGAACCCGCAACCTACGCGCCGTCCGAGGGCCGACGCCCGTCCGGAGTTGCCGTCCGAGGGCGATCGGTCCTTGGCACTCGCAGGACCTTGCTCAAGAGGTATGTGGGCGGCGCCGGGGAGATAAGTGTTCGGGCCAAGCTCGGAACCGTCCACAGGATAGGTCGCCGCGCCGACGAGTGGATTTTCACGGACGGTTCCGGGGCGACCGTTTCGCGAAGCTTTATCGGGTTCCTTGTTCCCGGAGACGAGTCGCACTTCGGTGTCACTCTTATGCGTCGGGCTACCGCCGTCGCTCGGTCGATACTAGCTGCGCCCCGATTTCGTCCCCAGTCGCTCTCGCTCAGGCGACCCTCCGGTACCTGGACAGATCCTCGTGACGAGGACGTGGACTGCGTCCGCCTGGGCGGATTCGTGGGCACCATTACCTTCGACTCTCCCGACGTTCCCAAGCCAGTTGCACAGTCGGCACTTGTGCTGGGGGGTATTGGCCACCGAGGTTCCCGCGCGGGTACCACCCCCACCCGGTCCGATCGTTCAAATCGGCGCCCTCGAGCCAAGGTTCACCTCGGAGCTCTGAATCCAGCATGAGCCCGGGAGTGACCTCCCGCACGGATCACTCGAGGGGTCCCTTTCCGATCCCGCAGCCGTCGGTAACGTCCGGGCAAGCGGGGAGCCTCGGGATTCGGGTGATGTTCGCAGGCGCGACGATGGTACCGGACTGGGGTGGCGGGGAACCCGTGGTGGCTCGCCTTCTTCGACGGGGGCTCGAGGAGCTCGGCGTCGAAGTCCTTTGGGAGGGCTCCCGAAGATCGTTCCTTGAGATGGCCTCGATGGGCGTCATCCCCTACGACGCGGAGCCGTCGCGGGTCGCGCTCTATCGCCGCCGATTGCGTGAAGTCCGGCCGGATGTCGTCCTTGCGTTCTTCGACTACGACCTCTCGCTCGTCCTGGCCGCCGCCACGGAGAAGATTCCGGTTGTCTCGCTGATCCAGATCTACTGGCCCACCTGTCCGGTCGGCACGAGGTATATCGAAGGGTACGGTGTCTGTTCCGAGCCCGCGCTCACCAAGTGTCTTCGACACATCGCTCGGTCTCCGATCTCGCCCAATCTCGGATTCCCTATGTCAGGGCTCCCCGCGCCCATGGGACTGTCGATATACACCAAGATGAAGCTTCGTCCCTCGGTGCTCTCCCGGGCGAACGCTCTCGTGGTTCCGAGCGAATTCATGCGCCGCGTGATGATCGCGGCCGGGTATCGAAACGTGGTGGCGATCCACAACGCCGTCGATACAGGATTGTTCCGGCCGGATCCATGGCCCGGCGGCGAGAAGGTCGTGCTGTACCCGGTCGCGCGATCGCTCCAAGAACGCAAGGGATACCCGCACTTCGTACGCCTCGCAGAACGGATTCGCAAGGAATCGCCGTCCACCCACTTCCGGATCCTCAACCACACGGGAGATGCTCTGATCGAAGGGACGCCCCATCTCACGCACGAGGAACTCGCGAAGGAGCTAACCCGGACCTATCTCTCAGTTGTCCCCGGATTATGGGACGAGCCGTTTGGACTCGTCGTCGCCGAGACCATGGCGGCCGGGCGACCGGTCGTCTCCTACGACGGTGGTGGCATTCCCGAGATCGTCGAGCACGGCGTCTCGGGTGTGCTCGTCCCCCGAGGCGATCTCGAAGGGCTCGTCCGGGCCGTCGAGTCACTGCTCGAGGACGAAGCGGCGTGGCGCCGGATGGGCTCGGCGGCGCGAGCCA
>JASHSX010000178.1 GCA_030040865.1 Thermoplasmata archaeon
CGAATCCGGCCTCGGCATCGGCGAGGATCGGGGCGTACCAGTAGACGTCCCCCTTCCCGGCCGCGTGCTGCTTCTCGTCCTCCCGCCGGAAGGCGTGGTTGATCCGGCGGACGAGCGTCGGCATGCTGTCGGCGGGGTACAGGCTCTGATCGGGGTACGTCTCGGAGGCGGTGTTCGCGTCGGCGGCGACCTGCCAGCCGCTCGCGTAGATCGCCGGCAGACCGGCCGCGACCATCTGGACCGCCTGAGTGCCGGTCATCGCGCCCAGCGTCGGCACGTAGGCGCCGCTCGTGACGAGCTGCCATAGCCGCTCGGCGCCTCGCGTCGCGAGAGTGTACTCGATCCGCACCGATCCGCGGAGCCGCTCGACGTCCTCTGGCCGGTAGGGGCGGACGATCCCCTTCCACCGCTCGCTCGTCTTCCAGACGGACCCGATCTCTGCGTGCTCGGTCATGGGCGAACCTCGAGGACCGACTCCAATTCGGGGTACGCCTTCTGCGTGATAAACTCCTCGAGCTCGGGACCGGTGGCCAGCGCCTCCAGGAGCTCCCGGGCTCGCTCGATCGTTCCGCCGGAACTCCGTCCCGCCCTCTCGGCCCGCAGCTGCTCCACCTCGCCGCGCAGGAGGGTGGTGACGAGCGCCGGGGTTACGGGCGACCCATCCTGCATCGGGGTCGCGTGACGGACCCAATGCCACAGCTCCGACCGCGCGATCTCGGCCGTCGCGGCATCCTCCATGAGGTGGTCGATCGGCACGCACCCTACGCCGCGCAGCCACGATTCGAGGTACCGGAGCGCGACGCGGGCGTTCTTCCGGACGCCGTCGCGGCTCACCGAACCCGACGGGATAGCGAGGAGCTCGGCCGGGCCGATCGTTTCCGGAGGGAGCGCCCGGTCGATCTGATTCGACCGGGGCATTTCCCGGTCGAAGACCGCCCTGGCGACCGCCACGAGCCCCGGGTGCGCTACCCACGTCCCGTCGTGGCCCGCGCGCACCTCGCGTTCCTTGTCCGCGACGACCTTCGCAAGGGCCGCCTCGTTGGCCCCTGGGTCCTCCTTGATCGGGATCTGGGCGGCCATCCCTCCCATCGCGTGGGCGCCCCGGCGGTGACAGGTGCGGACGAGCAGGTGCGAATAGGCGGTGAGGAACGGGGTGGACATCGCGAGCTGGTCCCGGTCGGGGAACTCGACGTCGGGGCGATCCCGGAACTGCTTCAGGAAGCTGAAGAGATAGTCCCACCGACCGCAGTTGAGCCCGACCGATCGTTCGCGGAGCTCGTAGAGGATCTCGTCCATCTGGAAGACCGCGGGAAGGGTCTCGATGAGCGCCGTCGCACGGATCGCACCGGACGGCAGACCGAGGTCGCTTTCGGCGGCGGCGAAGACGTCGTTCCAGAGCCGCGCCTCGAGGTAGTGCTCCATCTTGGGCAGGTAGAAGTACGGGCCGGTCCGCCGTGCGAGGAGTTCGTGCCCGTTGTGGAACAGGAACAGTCCGAAATCGAAGAGGCTCGCCGAAATCGGCGCCCCGTCGACGGCGAGGTGACGCTCTTCGAGATGCCACCCTCGGGGTCGGACCATGAGGGTGGCCGTGTGCTCGTTGAGTCGGTACGCGCGGCCGTCCGCGGCCGAGTGCTCGATGCGCCGCCGAACCGCATCGATGAGGTTCGCCTGGCCCTCGATCGTGGTCGACCAGACCGGGGCATGGGCATCCTCGAAGTCCGCCATGTAGACGCGCGCTCCCGAGTTGAGGGCGTTGATGATCATCTTCCGGTCGGTGGGGCCGGTGATCTCCACCCGCCGGTCCGCGAGGTCGAGTGGCGGGGGCGCGACCGACCAAGCCGACTCGCGGACGGAGCGGGTTTCTTCCGGGAACCCCGGCATTTCACCCGCCGCGATCCGTCGCCGGAACTGGCCACGAGCCGCGAGCAGTTCGCGACGGCGGGGCTCGAACGCGACGTGCAACCGTCGCAGGAATCGGAGCGCGTCCGCCGTCAGCACCGCCTCTCCGCCCGCGGGGAGCGGCCCTCGGACCGCTAGGGCCGGTGCCGTTCGAATCGCGGGGCCGAGAGGGGCTCGAGGGGCGGGGGCGACTTCGGTTCCGGGCTCGTGATCGGTGCGTCCCCGCGCCATGGTCGCCCGCCCCGGACCGGAGCGGTCGCTAATAGCGGGTCCGGGGTCGATCGGTGACGACGCGAGCGCGTACTCACGTGATAAAAAGGGCGAGGGAAGCTCGGTACCGGTGACCGGGAGCGATCCGCCGTCCGTCGTGGGGCTCCTCACGTTCCGCGAGGTCCGGGCGTACCTCCGCCGCTCCCACGCCATCCCGATGGCGGTGTTCTTCGGGCTCGTCTACGCGCTGGGGTCGATGCTGCTGGGCGGCATGATCATCCTCACCCACCTTCCGCCGCCGTACTACTCCGAGATCATCTGGTACGCCGGACCGGGGCAAGGGGCCTGGAACTTCCCCGCCTTCCTCCTGTGGGCTCCCTGGGGCACGATCACCCTCCCGTTCTTCGCTACTTGGGCTACGGTGGCCGTCTCGGTCGGGGTGGCGATGGGGATGTCGGTGGCCGTCCTGCTCTCGGTCCAGCTGATCCGCCAACGCCTTCGGCAGACCGG
>JASHSX010000179.1 GCA_030040865.1 Thermoplasmata archaeon
CGCTACGATCTCGAGCTGCGGGGCGACGGTCTCCCCTTCCGGCACGTTTTCGTGCGCGGTCACGATCACTTCGGCCACGCCCGCCGTCTATACGGTGAACGCGACCGGCTCCGACGGCACGTTCGATAGTGCGACCGCTCCGTTCCAGGTCACGGCGCCGTCGATCGTGCTCTTCCCGGACCGCGGACCGATCGGAGCCTCCTACTCGGTGAACGGAAGCGGCTTCTCCGTCTCGTCCTCGGCCGAAGTGTCGTTCGACTCGGTCGACCAGTCGCCCACGAGCTGCTCCGTCGGCTCTTCAAGCGGACCCACGATCACGACGGACTCCAGCGGCGCGTTCGCCTGCAAGTTCACCGTACCGAGCTTGAGTGCCGCTCCGTACAGCATCGTCGGGACCGACGTGACCACGGGGGTCTCGTCAGCGGCGGCCACGTTCACCGTCACCACGCCCGCGATCGGGTTGTCCGCGAACTCGGGGCCCGAGGGCTCGAGCGTCACGGTCTCGGGGTCGGGCTTCTCTCTCTATACCCCGCTCTCGTCGCTGGTGTTCGATAGTGTCACCGTCTCGAGCTGCACGTCGGGAAGCCTTACCGCGGACAGCACGGGCGACTTCTCCTGCACGTTGACCGTCCCAGCGGGGACGAGCGGAACCTCGGTGGTGGCGACCGACGCCGGCGGACAGACCGCGACCGGGACGTTCACGGTCTCGATCCCCTCGATCACCCTGACTCCCGCCCAAGGACCGACCGGTACGTCGGTCGACGTGAGCGGAACCGGGTTCACCGTCGGGGTTTCGGTGACGACCGCCATCACGGCCGGCGCGACGATCGCCAGCTGCGGTGCGACCGTGTCGGGTACCGGCTCGTTTTCGTGCCAGGTGACGATCTCCTCCTCCACACCGGCGTCCTACACCGTGACTGCGACCGGCTCGGACGGCAGCTTCGATAGCGCCACCGCCTCGTTCACAGTCACCCTACCGAGCATCTCGCTCTCCCCTACCCAGGGCCCGAGCGGCGCTTCGGTCACGGTCTCCGGCTCCGGATTTTCGGTCGGTGCGACGATCTCCACCACGATCGGGTCGGGCGCCACGATCACCAGTTGCGGCGCCACGGTCTCCGCGTCCGGAACGTTCGGCTGCTCCGTCACGATCACTTCGACGACCCGGGCCACCTACACGGTCACGGCAACCGGATCGGACTCGGGCACGGTCCCCGCGGACGTGGCTTCGGCGTCGTTCACCGTCACGGCGCCCGCGTTGACGCTGACGCCGAGCCAGGGTCCCAGTGGGGTCTCCGTCGATCTCTCGGGTACCGGTTTCACTCCCGGCGCCTCGATCACCGATTCGATCGGTTCCGGGGCCAGCATCACCAGCTGCTCGGTCACGGTCTCGGGCACAGGTACGTTCAGTTGCACCGTCACGATCACGTCGAGCACGGCGACCGGCTACACGGTCACGGCGACCGGTTCGGACGGGAGCTTTGACAGCGCGACGGCGACGTTCACCGTGACCCATCCGACGGTCTCGCTTACTCCGGGCCGTGGACCCAGCGGAGCCTCGACGACCATCGCCGGCACCGGATTCACTCCCTCGGCAACGATCGCGTCAAGCATCGGTTCCGGAGCCTCGATCACGGCCTGCGGCGCGACCGTCAGTGCCACGGGGACGTTCAGCTGCTCGGTCGTCGTCACCTCCGGCACCCCGGCCGCCTACACGGTCACGGCCACCGGATCCGACGGCTCGTTCGACAAGGCGACCGCGACCTTCACCGTCACCAAGCCCAGCATCACGCTCACTCCGACGCAGGGCCCGAGCGGAGCTTCCACGACCGTTGCGGGGAGCGGGTACACGCCGTCCGTCGCCATCACGGTGACCATCACTGCGGGGGCCACCGTCAGCTCGTGCGGAGCCACAACCTCGGGGACCGGGACGTTCAGCTGCTCGGTCACCATCACGGCGAGCTCGGTCGGGGGCTACTCGGTGACCGCCACCGGTGCGGACGGCAGCTTTGACAGCGCCTCGGCGACGTTCACGGTAACGACCCCATCGATCACCCTCTCGCCGGCTCAGGGGCCGAGCGGGGCCTCCACGACCGTGACGGGAACGGGCTTCACCCCATCGGTCACGATCACCACCACGATCAGCAGTGGCGCCACGGTCTCGACGTGCGGCGCCACCACCTCGTCGACGGGCGGCTTCTCGTGCACCGTGACGATCACTTCCACCACGCCCTCCATCTACACGGTCATGGCGGTCGGTTCGGACGGTAGTTTCGACGCGGCGACCGCCGACTTCAGTGTCACGACCCCGTCGATCACGCTCGCCCCGACCCAGGGACCGAGCGGCGTGACCGTCACGGTCTCCGGGTCGGGATTCACGCCGGGTCGGACCGTCACCACGTCGGTGGGGTCGGGTGCGAGCATCACGAGCTGCGGAGCGACCGTCTCGGCCGCCGGGACGTTCTCCTGTACGGTGACCATCAGCTCCGGCACGCCGGGCTCGTACACGGTCACCGCGACCGGGTCGGACGGAAGCTTCGATGCGGCCACGGCCTCCTTCCTGGTCACGGCCCCGGCCCTCTCGATCGCGCCGACCCAGGGCCCGAGCGGTGCCACGGTCACCCTCACGGGGACCGGCTTCACCCCGGGTGCCTCGATCACGGCCTCCATCAGTGCGGGGGCCACGGTCTCCGGGTGCTCGGCCACGGTGTCCGCGACGGGGACGTTCAGCTGTACGGCGACCGTCACCTCGTCCACCCCCGCCAGCTACACGGTAACAGCGACCGGCTCCGACGGCGGCAACGACCACGCCGCGACGGCGTACTCGGTGACGACCCCGTCGATCACCCTCACGCCCAGTCAGGGACCCAGCGGCGCAACCGTGACGATCTCAGGTACCGGATTTACCCCCGGCGTCTCGATCACCGCCTCGATCTCGAGCGGAGCGGCGCTCACGAGCTGCTCGGCGACGGTCACCGGGTCCGGCACGTTCAGCTGCTCGACGACGATCACCGGTACGGCTTCCGCCACTCCGTACGTCGTGACCGCCACCGGTTCGGACGGGAGCTTCGATGCGGCCACGGCCGACTTCACGATCACCACGCCGTCGATCTCGCTCGCGCCGACCCAGGGCCCGAGCGGAGTGACCGTGACGGTCTCGGGTACGGGATTCACGCCGGGTCGGACGGTCTCGACGTCGGTCAGCAGCGGCGCGTCGATCTCGACGTGCGGGGCCACGGTGACGGCCACCGGCACCTTCAGTTGCTCGGTCACGATCACGTCCGCAACGCCCACCACCTACACGGTCACGGCGACCGGTTCCGACGGGAGCTTCGATGCTGCCACCGCCTCGTTCAAGGTGACCACCCCCGCCGTCTCCCTCTCCCCTTCGCAGGGCCCGAGCGGCGTATCGATCTCGGTCTCCGGAACCGGGTTCACTCCTGGAAAGACGATCACCACGAGCGTCGGATCCGGTGCGACGGTCGGCACGTGCGGGGCCACGGTCTCCGCGGCAGGAGCGTTCTCGTGTACGGTCACCCTCACCTCGGCGACGCCGGCGGTGTACACGATCACGGCGACCGGAGCGGACGGTAGCTTCGATAGCGCGACCGCCTCGTTCACCATCACGTCGACCTCGATCACCCTCAGCCCCACTCAGGGGCCGAGCGGGGTCTCCGTCACGGTCTCCGGCACGGGCTTCACCCCAGGCAAGACGATCTCCACGTCGATCACGTCGGGCGCTTCGATCTC
>JASHSX010000180.1 GCA_030040865.1 Thermoplasmata archaeon
GTCTTCAACCTGCTCCCCAGCGAGAACGCGGTCTCCCCGACGGCGCGGCGGTACCTCGCGAGCGACCTCGCCGGGCGCTACACGCTCCCGATCGAGGTGGCGCGCGACGGGGAGCTGCTCGACAACTCGTACACCGGCACCAAGCACACCGACGCGATCGAGGCGATGGGGAACGCTGCCGCCTCCCGCCTCTTCCACGGGCGGTTCGCGACCGTTCGGCCGCTCTCCGGGCACATCGCCGCGCTGAGCGCGCTCGTCCCGTTGCTCCCGCCGAAGTCCCGGCTGCTCGCGGTCTCGCCCGAGGAGGGGGGGTACGACGGCTACGCGCCCGGGTTCATCCCGGCCCTGTTCGGCTACACGGTCCGCCCGCTTCCGGCGACCGGTCCGGGCCACCGGGTCGACGCCGATGCCGCCATCGCGACGATCCGGGCCGAGCATCCCAACGCGGTCGTGCTCGGCCAGAGCTTCTTCCTGTTCCCCTATCCCCTTCGCGAGATCGCCGAGGCCGCCCACGCCGAGAACGCGCTCGTCTTCTACGACGCCTCCCATGTGCTCGGGCTCATCGCCGGCGGCGAGTTCCAGGACCCGCTCCGGGAGGGCGCGGACGTCCTCTTCGGGAGCACCCACAAATCGTTCCCCGGGCCGCAGGGGGGCCTGCTCGTCACCGACCGCGAGGACCTGTTCCGGCAGATCGACCCGGCCCTCGTCTGGCGGATCTTCGACAACGCTCACTGGAACCGGATCGCCGGACTCACGCAGACCCTCCTCGAGCTCGAGCAGGTCGGGGCGGAGTACGCCCGGACCATCGTGGCGAATTCCCAGGCGCTCGGGCGGGCCCTCACCGACGCGGGCGTCCCGGTCGTCGCGGCGGCCGAGGGGTTCTCCCGGTCGCACCAGATCCATCTCGACCCGGCCCGGCTCAAGGAGACGGCCCAGGTCGGTCCGGCCGCCCTCGCCCGACGCTTGGAACGGCAGCGCCTGCTCATCGACCTGTTCGGCCGGGTCGGCACCGCCGAGGTCGCGCGGCTCGGACTCACCGCCGCCGACATGCCGCGCCTCGCCGACCTCCTGGTCCGGGGGGGCGTGCGCCAGGAGCGGGTCGCGGCCGAAGTGCTCGCGTGGCGCCGGACGTTCTCCGGCCTACGATTCGCCTAGGCGCGCGCCGACGATGGGGCCGTCCGGGGTTCGGAGACCCTCGCCTCGGCCGGTGGCGCTCACCGGCACCCCCGGTACCGGGAAGTCGACCGTGGCCCGGAGCCTCCGGGACCGGCACCGCGCGATCGAGGTGTCGGAGCTCGCGCTGGCCGTTGGCGCTGGTCGGCGCCGGGGACGCTCGGTCGAGGTCGACCTCGACCGGCTCGACGCCCGATGGGCCGACTTTCTCGCGGACTCTCCGGTCGATCTCGTCGTCGGCCACCTTTCGCACTTGCTGCCGGTCCGCGAGATCGTCGTGCTCCGGTGCCATCCGCTCGAGCTCGAGCGCCGGCTCCGCCGGGCGCGCCGCGGTACCGCGATCGACCGCCGCGAGAACGTGGTGGCGGAGGCGACGGACGTCGTCCTCCTCGAGGCGGTAATGCCCGGCCGGCGGGTCTGGGAGATCGACACGACCGGTCTCTCGGTGGACGCGGTGGCTCGGGCCGTCCACCGGCGTTTCAGGGGGAGGGGCCCGAGCGACTTCGGAGCGATCGATTGGCTCGCCGATCCGGCCGTGACCGCGCATCTTTTGGACCGGCCCCGGTAGGCCCACCGATGGTCCTCGAGGGGTATCGGGACCGCGTCGCCCCCTACGTGGCCCGCCTCGCGCGGCCGTTCCTCGCCTGGCGTCCGGACCGGATCAGTTGGCTCGCGTTCGGCCTCGCCGCCGCCGCGGGGGCGCTGGCAGCCCTCGTCCGCTGGACGACCCCCCTCCTCTTCCTCGCGGTCGCGGCGCTCATCTTCCTGACAGGGCTCTTCGACGTCCTCGACGGGGCGGTCGCGCGGGCGACCCAGCGGACGAGCGCGCGCGGGGACTTCCTCGACCACGTGCTCGACCGGTACGCGGACTTCCTGATCGTCGTCGGGATCGCGATCTCGGGGTTCGTCGACCCGCTGCTCGCGCTCTTCGCCCTGGCGAGCCTCCTGCTCGCGAGTTACATGGGCACGCAAGCCCAGGCGGTCGGCCAGGGCCGTCTCTACTCCGGAGCGCTCTCGCGCGCGGACCGGCTCGTCGTCCTCACGCTCGCGACGCTCCTCGAGTTCGATCTGGCGCTCCCGTGGCCGTGGGCGCCGACCGCGCCGTGGGTCCGCTTCCACCTCTACGGGGTCTCGTTCACCGTGATCGACGTCGCGCTGCTGTACGTGATCATCGGGAGCCAGTGGACCGCGATCGCGCGGGCTCGTCGCGTGTACTCGGCCCTGCGGTCGACGTAGCTCGGTCGCCGGGCTCCGCCTCGCCCCGCTCGACCTCCCGTCCTCCCTTCCACCGGTAGTACTGGAGCGGGTGGCGGAGCTTCGGGTCGAAGCAGCGGTCGTCCCGGAGGCGGTCGACCTCGCGCGGCGCTCCCGGATCCCCGTCCCGGGCGCAGAGGCCGTGGCTGCGCAGCGTGTCGCACTCGGGTACGGCGTAGCCCCGGCCGCCGTCGTGCTGCGTGATGTGCTCGACCTGGTAGCGCGTGATCGACTCGTCGAAGTCCGGCGCGCCGCGGTAGGCGTCGACGATCGTCTCGAAGTCCGCGCCGACGCGGTGGAGAAACGCCGCGAGCGCGAACCGTCCGGCGTGGGAAAGGTTCTCTCCGGCCTCGAGGGTGCGCTGCATCTTCCGCACGCAGGGCGGGAACCACTCGGGGTGCAGGGCCTGCCCGGGAACTCCGGAGCGCGCGACCGGAACGGGAGTCCGGCGGGCGACCTCGTCGAGGAGCTCGGCCTCGCGCTCGCGGACGAGCCGAACCACGTCGGCGACGACCGGAGTCGGGGTCGCCAGCTCGAGCCGGACCGCTTCCTGGAGGAGACGGGCCGCCCGCACCCGGCCGAGCGTCACGCGACCGTGGCCGACCGCCTGCTGCGCCAGGCGGAACTCCCCCTCGCGGATCGGGACGGCGAGCGCGAGGTACTGGACGAGCGGAAGGTCGACCGTGCCGTCGTGCGGGTCCAGCGAGTAGCCGAGCCGGCGCGCGACCTCGACGAGCTCGTCGACGGGTACGTTCGTCAACCGGGCGTGGAACCGCTTCGCCTCGGCGACGGCCCACCGGCGCAGGGCCGCCGGGGTCGGGCCGGACGACAATAGGAGGCGGGCGTAGAGGAAGGAGAGGAACCGCACGTCGCCGCTCGCCTCGGTGAGCTCGGTCAGGTCCCGGCTGCCGCGAGGGTCGTCGACGGCGGCGAGGACCCGCGCACGACCGATCGCCCGGGCCCGGTCGTAGGCGGGATCCAGGATCAGCTGCCGGACCGAGACGGTCTCGTCCCCGAGCAGCGCGCCGGCGCCGGCGAGGAATGGGTACTCCGCGAACAGGGACCGCTCCTCGATCGGGACGGCCCCCCGGCGGGCGATCACGCGCGCCTCTCTCCGGCGTCGACCCGGGGTGATCTCCCGTGCGGTGGCAAGGGCCCCTCGGCGAGGGGAGTCCCCGACCAGATTAAGAGGACGCGGGCGGCGGGGCTCGGCAAGCGAGATATCCCGCCCGCCCGATGTCATCGTCGGAGGGCGCGGTGGATCCTCGGTGGCGGCCGACGGTGGCGATCCTCCTCGGCAGCATCGTGCTGTTCTCCGCCGCCGGACTCGTCGTCATCCCCGCGTTCGCCGGGGCGGCGTCAGTTCCCGGGCCCGGAACCGGGTCGTTCCTGTCCCCCGCGGGAACGGTCGCCACGGCACTGTCCTCCGCCCCGGAGAGCAATGCGGGTCCGGTCACAGTCGCTCCCTCCTACGTGCCGGGGATCGGGACGGACCTAGTGGGGCCGGCGCCGCCGTCGACCAGCCTGTCGGCCGTGGTCGGACTGCCGTCGATCGACCCGGGCGGGCTCGCGGCGTTCGTCACGGCCGCCGAGGTCCCGGGAACGCCCGCGTACCGACAGTTCCTCGGCCCGGCGGCGGCCGACGCCGAGTTCGGCGCATCGGCGGCCACGGTCCGTGCGGCGGAGGAGTACTTCGACGGCTTCGGGCTCACGACCACGGTCCGCTCCGACGGGCTGCTCCTCTACGTATCGGGACCGGTGGGAGATTTCTCCCCGGCGTTCGCCACGCACTTCGACGATTACCGCACTTCGACGGGCACGGAGTTCGTGAGCCACTCCACCCCGGCGACCCTTCCCGCCACCCTCGACGCGACGGGGGTCTTCGGGCTCGGAAACGAGTCCTCGATCGAGCCCACGGTGATCCCGGACTCCGACGCGCAGATCGTGCCCGCGTCCGGATGCACCGAGCCTGCGGGTGGGCTGGGCCCGTGCGACATCGAGACGGCGTACAACCTGACGACGCTCGAGGAGAGCGGGGACAACGGGACGGGTACGACGATCGCCGTCGTGGACGCCTACTCGGCAGGGGAGGGCCAGGGGCAGCTCACCCAGGACCTCGCGAGCTTCGCGGCCGACTCGGGGATACCGGTCGGCACTGTACAGTATCTGTACCCGGTCCCGACCACGATCGACCTCAACACGAGCACCGCCAACGACGACTGGAGCCTCGAGGACGCGCTCGACCTCGAGTGGTCGCGAGCGACCGCCCCGGGGGCGACGATCGACATGACGTTCTCTCCGAACTCGGGGGTCGGACTCTACGAGGCGATCGACGCGCTCGTGGCCGGGGATACGGTGAACGTGGTCTCCATGAGCTGGGGCGAGCCGGACGTCGGGGTCTACAACGCCTGGGAGACCCCGTGCTCGGTCGCGTGCAACGCCACCGCGGACGGCTCGTACGGGGTCCTGGGCCCGGTCCTCGAGTTCGGGACGGCCGAGGGGATCTCGTTCTTCGCCGCCTCCGGTGACTGCGGCTCGGCCGACGGCACCTCCGGCGTCACCACGAACTTCCCGGCGTCCGACCCGTACGTGACCGGGGTCGGTGGGACCGATCTCGGGGTCTCGGCGTCTGGGGACTGGTTGTCCGAGACAGCCTGGACCGGCAACGCGACCGGCGCCTCGCCACCGGGGTGCGTCAACCAGGGAGGCTCGGGGGGCGGGTTCTCCCCGCTGCCCCGCCCGTGGTGGCAGACCGGGATCTCCGACCCCACGGGGAAGCGAGGGGTCCCGGACGTCGCGCTCGACGCGAACTCGTCCGTCGCCGTCGTCGCGAGCGGCGAAGCGGTCGGCGCCCGGGGGACGAGCGTGGGGAGCCCGATCTGGGCCGGCCTCGCCGCGATCGCCGACCAGTACGCGGGCGGGGACCTCGGCTCCCTGAACCCGAGCCTCTACCGGATCCTCGACTCGGCCGAGTACGGGAGCGCGTTCCACGCCATCACCGAGGGCGAGAACGGGGCGTACTCGGCCGCCTCCGGATGGAACCCAGTGACCGGGATCGGCACGCCGATCGCGAGCGCCCTCGTTCCCGACCTGGCGCGTTCCGGCGGGATCGCGGGGGGCGGGCTCGCCACCTTCGTCTACGCCTCTCCGCGGATCGGCCCCGTCGCCGAGAACGTCACGTTCTCGCTTTCCGCCTCCGGCGGCAGCGGGACGTACCCGGTCGAGGGGATCTACTTCGGGGACGGCACCTCGGCCCTCCTGTCCGCTCCGACCGTCCACCACGTCTACGCCACGGCCGGCGTCTACTACGCCCAATCGTTCGTGGTCGACAGCGCGGGCAACGAGTCGGTGTCGCCTCCCGTCGCCGTCTCCGCCGGCGTGGCCCCGATCTCCGTGACCCTGACCGTCTCCGACGCCGCGCCGGCGACCGGGGCCGATGTCACCTTCTCGGCCTCGGCGAGCGGCGGGGCGGCCCCGTACACCTACCAGTTCTTCTTCGGCGACGGGGCGAGCTCGAAGTTCGCGACGACCGACTCGGTCACTTACGCCTACCCGCTCGCCGGGGGATTCTGCGCCGAGGTCGTGGCCAACGACTCGTCCGCCCCGACCCGCGGCGGGGCGAGCGCCCGCGTCCCCGTCGCCGTGGGCGGCACGGCGGCCCCGTCGTGCGGCAATGCGGCGTCCCCCCTCACGCTCACTCCGACCGGCCCGAGCCTCACGCTCGACGCGCCGGCCGATATCCTCGCCCCGCTCTTCGTGGTGAGCGGCGGTAACGCGGGCTCCGATGGCGTCACGACGACCCTCGTCGAGCGGTCGACCGACCCGTACACCGAGGCCTGCGACTGCCTCCTCTTCCGGACTCCCGGTACCTACGAGGTCACCGCGTGGGCCAACGACTCCGTGAACGACGAGGCCGAGGCCGCGACGAACGTGACGATCGTCGCCGGGATGAACGCCTCGTTCGTCGCGACCGCCCTGTCGGGGATGGTCCCGCTGACGGTCGGATTCTCCGCGTCGGTCACCGGCGGGCTCGATGCCAGCGCATCGACCACGGTGTGGACGTTCGGCAACGGGCAAGGCGCGACCGGAACGTCCGCCTCCGCGACCTACGGCTCGCCGGGCGAGTACCTGGCCCTCGGTCGGATCTCGGACTCGGGCGGTGGCAATGCGAGCGAAGCGTTCCTCGTCGACGCCGAACCCGCGACCGGGGTCGCGCCCGCGGGAATCGACGGGTCGATCGCGCCGGCCCACGACGTCCTTTCGGGATCGACGGTCCGGTTCACGGCGTCGCTCGTGGGCGCCACCTCGGCCGCAGCAAGCCCCGACCCGCTGTACTGGAATCTGGGCGTCGGGAACGGACACACCGCGTATTCGGGATCGGGTGCCTCTATCCAAGAGACCTACGACGCCCCGTTGCCCGCGGCCGAGGCCGACACGCTGGAAGGCGACGTCGCGATCGTCGCCAACGGGCTCCAGACGATCGTGTCCGTCCCCTTCGATCTCCCGTCGTTCTTCGCGGCCGAGGTCGGAGGGTCCGTCCCGGCGGCGAGCGCGCTCCGAGCCAACGCCAGCG
>JASHSX010000018.1 GCA_030040865.1 Thermoplasmata archaeon
GGGCGGAGAAGAAGGGGGAGGAAGGGGTTCCCGACTCTCGACGGCCTCGGGGGTCGGGGTCGCAGACACGAACCGAACCGGATGTGGCCGCCTCTAGCTGGTGTTCTGCACGCTCGCGAGCTCGATCAGGTCGTACCCGATGACCTCCTGGGTCAACGGGACGAAGTGGACCGCGTTGATCCACGACGACGCGCTACCGCCGCCTCCCGGAGCGAAGTTCCCGTACGAGAGGGCCCAGTGCATGAACGCGACCGTCGCGGCGAGCGCCGACGAGGTCACGACGTTGCCGCCGGGGACCGTCTTGATCAGGGCGTACTCCAGGTTCACGATCGGGTAGGGCGTCGTCCCGGCGACCGGGTTCGTTCCGCCCTGGCCCGGGGTCGAGGGGGTCAACGTCCCCGGAACGCCGCCCATGATCAGGGTGAGGGCGAGCCCGTACGAGGCGAAGTCCAGGTGCGTCAGCCCGAGGTTGGCGTCCGTCGCGATGTTCGGGATCGTGGGCAGGATGTAGTCGGCTCCCGAGACCGCGTACGTTCCGTTCGCGACCGTCAGGTTGTTCCCGACCGCCGCGTACTGGAGGCCGGCCGAGGCCGCGCTCGCCGAGTAGCTGATCCCGATGTAGCCGATCGCGCCCGCCTGGCCCGAGACCTTGGTGACCATCCCGGAGTTGCCGTCGCCGAACAGGGTGTTCGAGGACGGGACGCCGGAGAGGCTCATCGAGGCGGTGGCGGGCTTGTACGGGAAGCCGGACCACGACATGTAGCAGTACGAGGTGAACAGGTACGTGTCCCCGCTCGAGTCGGACCGCGCCGTGACGTAGATCGTCTGGCTGGAGAGCCCGTTGAGCTCGCCCTGGATCGTCGAGTTCTGAGCCTCGAGGATCAGCTTGTTGTTCCAGGTCGTGATGGCGCCCGCGTAGATCATCCCGAGCAGGGTGCCGTTCAGGTTGAGGTGGCCGGTCACGCCCGGGAGGTTGTAGTAGATCAGCTGGGCGGAGATCGCGACGGGGAAGTTGAGGAGGTTCGTCGCCGAGGCGTTCGCGAGGTAGGCGTCGGACGCTCCGATGTTGACGAGACCCAATTCGGCGCTGGTCTGACCCGTGCCGCTCCCCGTCGAATCCGCGCTCAGGACGACGTTCGGGGCCGTGTAGTTCGGGAACCAGTAGTTGTTGAACAGCGGATACAGCAGGCTCGACCCCGTCTCCGTGAGATTGATCGTCGTCGTGCTCGACGAACTCTTGAGGGACGTGCCGAGGACGTATCCCCCTCCGATCCCCACGATCAGGAGCACGACCGCGATCGCGATCGCGACCCCCGTGCCGATCGTGCCGGATCGGCGCCGGCTCGAACTCTTCTCGGTCAGGGAATCGGGCTGCGACGGCGGCGTTCCTGCATTGCTTGCAGCCGGTGGTGCGCTCATTTTCTTTCTACCAACTCCGTTCTGAGGACACCGCGGTCTCCGCGCGAGGGGAACTCGTCTGTCGGCCCCCGACCGGCGACTCGGTCGTCATCGGTGGGGGACCCGAAAGTGCGGATATATAGAATTTCAATTTAGACTGTATATCTCCCAATAGTTGGTGGTATGACACGGAGTATCGCGACGCCCCCGCGGGTCGACGCCGACGGCGAGCCGACTTAGGCGCGCTTCGCCCTCCCCCACGCCACGACGCGATGGTTGGTATCGTTCGGATACGACGGCACCGCGTTCCAGGGGTGGGCGCGGCAGCCGGGCGCCCGAACGGTTGAGGGGGAGATCCTCCACGGGATCGACCGCTTTCGACTCGCGGGAGACGGGACGGTCGGCCACCTCGATGTCGCGAGCCGTACGGATCGCGGGGTCAGCGCGAGGGCGAACGCCCTCGCGTTCGAGAGCCCACTGCCCGCTCCTGCCCTCCTTCGGGCCCTCAACGGCATCGCTCCCGAGATCTTCTTCCGGGCCGCCGTGGCGGTCGACCCTGCCTTCCACGTTCGGGCCGCGGACCGGCGCACCTACCGCTACTTCGACCCGCCTCGAGGACAGCGGTTGGCGGCCTGGCGAGAGACAGCGCGGCTCTTCGAGGGCGAGATCGACGTACGTTCCCTCGGCCGTTCGATCCCCCAGGAGGCACCGGTCCGGCGGACCGTCGAGCGACTGCGGATCCGACGGCGCGATCGGGGCTTGGAGATCGAGGTCGTGGCGCGATCGTTCGTGTGGGGAATGGTCCGGAAGATCGTGGCGGCGCTGCGCGAGGTAGACGTGGGCCGCTTGTCGAGGCCGGCGCTCGCCGATGCCCTCCGGGGCCACCGCCGTCTCACCCTCCCGCTCGCCGAACCCGAGCCCCTGGTCCTCTGGGAGGTGGCGTATCCGCTACGGTGGAAGTACTTCGCCTCCGGCCCGTCCCGCGCGCGGGTCCGTCGGAACGGTGCCGAAGAGGCGCGGCTGTGGGCCCGTGAGAAGGTACTCGGAGTCCTCTCCGAGGAACGGACGACCCGAGCCCGCCCGCCCTAGCTCAGCGGGGCGGCCGTGGCGACCTCGGGCGCCTGACCGGCCCGGTAGACCCCGACGCTGCGGCCGATAAGGAAGCCCGTCGAAAGGCCCCACAGCGCGTCGACCGCCGCCAACGTCAGCAGCAGGACCGGCGGGAGGCTCTCGATCGACGCGGTCGTCGGGAACTCGAACGGCGACTCCCCGAGCAGGACCGCAGCGATCACGGTGCGGACGACGAACAGCACGACGTAGACGACCGGAAGCAGGGGGCTCAAGCGGTAGTAGCGCTGGGAGCTGCCCTCGGGCCGATACAGCACCACGTTCTTCCGGACGTATCGGTACGCGACGAAGGTCCCGGCGACCACGAGGGCGATGTCGACCGCGAGCGAGAGGTACGCCTCGGTCGCCAGCGTCGTCGTCACCCCGACGGCCGCAAGGACCGACAGTTCGGCGGCATAGATCAGCAGGTAGAACACCGGAAGGACGACCAGGAGCCCGGTCCGGTACGGGGTGCCGTGCATCATCCGGTACGCCCGTCGGAGAACGAGGAGCGCGAACAGGGCGACGAACAGGTAGCCGAAGGTGACGGCCTGGGACGGGGCGGCGGTCATGGGGAGGGCGATGAGGCCCGGCGCGGGGCTCCTTCGGGGGTCACCCGACCCGCTCCCACCGTTCGAGCTTCTGGACCGCGCTTAAGGTGGACCCGCGCTGGATCTCCTCGCGGACGCGGTTCTCGTGCTCGAGCACGTCGAGCGCCCGGTTGGCGACCTCGGCCGCGCGCTCCCGCGGGACTACCACGAGCCCGCTCGCGTCGCCGACGACCCAGTCCCCGGGACGCACCCGTTGTCCCCCGACGGTCACTTCGACCCCGATCTCGCCGTGCCCCTTCGGCTCCCCCGCGTTCGCGCTCACCGACCGGCTGAACGCCGGGAAGCCGAGCTCGAGGATCGAGTCCAGGTCACGGATCGCGCCGTCCACGACCACGGCCGCGACCTTGCGGCCGTGGGCGCTCCAGCTCGCGAGCTCGCCCCAGATCGCGGTCGACCCGCCTCCGGCGTCGATCACGATCACGTCGCCCTCGCCGGCCCGGTCGATCGCCTCCACCGGCTTCGCCCAGTCGCCGTCCCGCGTCACGACGGTGACCGCCGGGCCCGCCACGCGGACCGTGGCGTCCTTCAGGTGAGGAAGGATCCCGTGCATCGCCCCCTGCCGCTGCATCGCGTCGGTCACGTTCGGGCTCGAGACCTTGAGGAACGCCGCGCGGACGTCGCCGCCGGCGTAGCGCCGGAACAGCTCGGTCGCCACCTCCTTCTGGGAGGCGATCGCCTCGCGGATCCGCCGCGTCGCCTCCGCGATGTTCGGGCTCTTGGTGATCGCCCCACCGACCACGAGGATCTGGGCGCCGGCCCGGACGGCCTCCGCGACCGACTCGGAGTTCAGGCCGCCGGCGACGGCGACCGGGATCGGAGCGGCGGCCGCGAGCTCCTTGAGTACCGCGAACGGGGTCTTCGCCTGCATCTGCATGTCGATGCCGACGTGCCAGCAGACGGCGGCCGCGCCGAGCTCACCGGCGCGTTTCGCGCGGGCGACCGGGTCCGGGACGCCGAGCAGGTCGACCACGATCTCCGCCCCGTAGAGTTCGCCGCCCCTCACCCCGTCGGCGATGGTGTCGTCGTCGGCCGCTCCGAGGATCGTGACCAGGTCGGC
>JASHSX010000181.1 GCA_030040865.1 Thermoplasmata archaeon
GCGGGCGAGCCGGTCACGACGGCGGACCCGTGGGGCGAGGAGCTCGCCGTCCGCATGACCGGGCCGGGGTGGGGGGCCCGCGACGGAAGGGGGGCCGACGCGGGCCCCGTCATCGTGGACGGGAGCTCTTCGCCCCACGGGTCGGCGGTCGCCACCGGCTCGCCGGCGTAGTAGCTGTACACCATGTTGAACAGGAACACCAGTTGACCTATCCCGAAGATGTACGCACCGAGCGAGGAGAGGAAGTTCAGCGCCTGGAAGTTGCCCGTCCACAGGTAGGTGTAGACGCGGCGGGGCATCCCCTCGGCCCCGAGGATGAACATCGGGAAGAGGAGGACGTTCACTCCGACGTACGTGAGGAGGAAGTGGATCTGGCCGAGCTTCTGGTTGTACCAGCGGTGGGTCAAGATCGGGAAGTAGAAGTAGATCCCGGCGAAGATCGCCATCAGCGTCCCGCCCAGGAGGATGTAGTGGAAGTGGGCGACGACGAAGTACGTGCCGTGGTAGAGGTAGTCGATCGGGATCGACGCGAGCAGGAGACCGGAGAGCCCGCCGATGACGAACCCGGTGATGAACGCCACGCAGAACCACATCGGGATCGCCATCCAGATGCGACCGCCCCAGAGCGTCGCCACCCAGTTGAACGTCTTCACCGCGGACGGGACCGCGATCGCCATCGTGGCGAGCATGAAGACGAACCGGACGTTCGTCGCGATCCCGGTGACGAACATGTGGTGCTCCCAGACGGCGAACGAGAGGACGGCGAAGGCGCCGAGCGCGATCGCCATCGCGCCGTAGCCGAAGATGTCCTTGCGGGCCAGCTTCGGGATGATCGTCGAGACGATCCCGAACGCCGGCAGCACCATGATGTAGACCTCGGGGTGGGCGAAGAACCAGAAGATGTTCTGGTAGAGCAGCGCGCCGCCGAGCGGCGTCCCGTTGGTCGCCGCGAGGATGTGGGTCCCGAAGTTCCGGTCCGAGAGGACCATCGTGAGCCCGATCGAGAGGGACGGGAGTGCGAAGATCAGGAGGACCGAGTTGATCAGGGTCGCCCAGACGAACAGCGGCATGTTCCAGTAGTGCACGCCGGGCGCGCGGTGTTTGACGATCGTGACGAGGAAGTTGACCGCCCCGAGCATCGAGGAGATCGTCAGGATGTGGAGCCCGAGGATCCAGAGGTCGACGCCGTACGGGTTCGGGCCGAACGTCTCGATCGAGAGCGGGACGTAGCCGGTCCACCCGGCGTACGCGTTCGAGAGGATCAGGATCACGCCGGCGGGCGGGATCAGCCAGAACGCGATCGCGTTGATGCGAGGGAGCGCCATCTCCCGCGAGCCGATCATCGAGGGGACGAGGTAGTTCCCGAACCCGGCGAGGGTCGGGATGATGAACATGAAGATCATCAGCACGCCGTGCTCGGTGAAGAGGGTCGAGTAGACGTCCGGGGTGATCCCGAGCGTCGTCTGCGGGTCCATGCCGAGCCCCTGGACGAGCCCGAGATCGGTCCGGATGAGGGTCGCGTAGATCCCGCCGATGAAGAAGAACAGGATCCCCGTGGCGATGTACATGAGGCCGATCCGCTTGTGATCGGTCGTGAACAGCCACGTCTTGATCGCGCCGACGAGCCACGGGCCGTGGAAGTAGAACGCCCAGACGATGAACCCCGTGACCGCCCCGATGAGGCCGACCAGGACGAGCGGTACCGTGAGGTCCGTCACTGGGCTGCCTCGCGCGTCATGTGATAAGTCCTGCTAGTACGTACGCGATCGCCGCTGCGCCGATCGCGAAGACGAGGATCGCGAGGAAGCGCGCCTGGGCGCGCGCGGTCACCGGCCCGGGCGGCGTCGGCGTGATGCGGCGCCCGAGCGGCCAGACGCGGTAGGTCCGGTCCACGAGGTGGACGATCAGCGCCGACATCAGAAACATGAGCGCGAGCGCGTAGCCGAACGACTGTTCGGCCCCCGGACTCGTGAGCGGTCCCAGCTCGATGCAATAGACCACGAGCACCCCGATGCCGATCAGCATCAGGAAGGTGATCGCGTCGTAGAGGTCGAGCACGCGCCGCCGGAGGGCGCGCAGATCCGGGGGAGGGCCGGCGCTACTCAAAGAGCTTCACGCTCCGCACCGCCGTTCCGCGGTACCGGTCGACGCGGTACAGGATCCCCGCCAGGAAGAGGAACGCGAGGACTGCGACCACCGCTCCGACCACGACCGCGATCGCGTCGATCAATTGGCCCGCCACGAGGCCCAGGAGGCCGTAGACGACCGTCGCCGAGCCGACGGTTCCCACGACGAGGAAGATCGCCAGTATCCCCCAGAGCCATCCGGTGTTCCAGTGCGGCTTTTCCTCATCCGTCATGGGGACGGGCCTCCGTAGTCGCGAGGGGCGTGCCGCTGCCTGGCGGCGCGTCGGGGGCTGCGTACACTCCCGGGAACGTCGGGGTGCGAGCCGCGAGGCGCCGGCGATAGCTGCGAGCGTACCGCCAGTGGAAGAGGGCGGTCACGACGGCGTTGACGGCAAAGATCGGACCGATCGTCATCGCGACGAGCGGTGGAGTGATCTGGACGCCCGGGGTTTCCCCTCCCCAGACCGTCATGACGATGAAGAATCCGAGCAGCGAGGTCGCGAGCCAGATGAACACCGGCCGGTCGCGCGGGTGGGTGCGCTTCGAGCGGTCGAGGAACGGGAGGAACAGCACGTAGACGATGAGGACGGTGGTCGCCCCCACCGCGATCACCGGGGTAACGCCCGCGAAGTCCACGAACTTGAACAGCCAGAGGAAGTACCAGTCCGGTTCCGAGACGGACTGTACCGCGGCGAGGTTCCCCACGTACGTGGGGAGGGTCCACGGCCACAGGGCGGCGATCCCGAGCAGGACGCCGACGTAGAGAAGCCCCCACTTCGTGATGTACCAGAAGATGTGGGGCATGAACGGGACGTGCCCCTTCGAGTCCTTCTCGGTGTATCGGCGTCGCTGGAGCGGGTCCGAGGTCGCCGGGGGCGCGATCCCGTGCGACTCGAAGAGCGCGATGTGCGCGTAGAGGAGCGCGCCGAGCGCGAGCGGCAGGAGCAGGACGTGGGCGTCGAAGAACCGAGAGAGCAGGCCTTGGGACGTGCCGTCCGCCAAGATCAGCGGGCCGAGGAGCGGCCCGAAGGTCGGGAGCCGGAGCGCGAGCACGAGGCCGACGTTGGTCGCGTTGTACGAGATCTGAGTGTACGGCAGCAGGTAGCCCGTGAACCCCATCCCGAGGGTCGTGATCAGCAGGAGCGTACCGATCATCCACGAGAATTCGCGGGGCGCCTTGTAGACGCCGAGATAGTAACCCCGGAAGAAGTGGACGAACATCAGGAAGATCATCGCGTAGGCTCCGTAGAGGTGGCTCGTGAGGAGCAGCGAGCCCATGGGAACCGAGTGGACGATGTAGTACGTGGAGCACCAGGCGGCGGGCGCAGCCGACTGCGTCCCGACGGCCTGGCCGCACGCCGTCAGCGTCGTGCCGGTGCTCGGCTGGTAGTAGAGGAGCAACAGCATCCCCGAAACGACCTGGTAGAGGAAGGCGTTGACGACGAACCCTCCGGTCCAGTACGATGGCTTGAACGAGAACTCGGGCTGGGCGCGGAGCGCCCATCGGCGCATCGACGTGCGGTCCTCGACGAACCCCCAGATCTTGTTGAGGGTCCGATTGTACCAGTTCGCGAACGACACGACCCACCCCCTACGACGGGAAGGAGCAGAGGATGACCGGGGACTCGCGCGCGAGCTGGCTCGATGTCCCGACGCTGTAGTCCCCCTGCAGCGTGTTGAGGTGGCCGTTCACGGGCGGACCCGTCTCCCCAACGGCGTAGATCACGCCGCTCGGGTCGACGTCGAGGGTGACCTGCGGCAGCGGGAGCACCGCGGGGCCGGTGAGGTTGGAGGCCCCGTTCGCGGGATTGTAGGTCGAGCCGTGGCACGAGCAGTGGATGTAGAACGGCTGGTTCGGACTGGTGTTCGGACCCGACGGGCCCGTGTTGAACGTCTGGGCGCAGGTCCCGGGCGGATAGTAGGAGATCGCGGGCGCCGGGCACCCCAGATGCTGGCAGATCGCGCTGAAGGCGACGATCGAACCGTGCGACCCGACGCCGCCCGGGACGTTCTGCGCCCCCGGGTTGCTCGTGCTCGGCGGCTGGCCGTTCGCCGGGTACAGGTTGAGGAAGAAGTTGGGCTCGTTCTGGAGCGGATAGTAGAAGATGAACAGGTCGCTCGTGCCGACGTTGTACTCGGACTCGACCGCATCGACGGTGAGCGGGCTCCCGTTGACGTCCACGAGCTGGGTCCTCGGGTACGACGAGATCCCGACGATCGGGGGCTGGGCGTACTGCAGGGTGCCGCCGACGAGGCCGCCTCCCGCGGCGCCGACCAGGCCCGCCACGGCGAGGAGCTTGAGGACGTTGCGCTTCGTCTCATCCACGTCCCCGACGTCGTTCCCGCTCGCCACGCGGCGGAGCTGGCCGATCGGGAAATCGAGCGCCGGCTTCGAGGCCGCGACGTAGGGGCAGGCCGCCGGGCAGTCGAACGTCCCCATCAGAGCGTCCTCCCGCGCGTGTCTGGCACTGCGTCGTCCGCCTCGCCGGGCGGCGGCTCGCGAGCGTCCCCGGGGAGCTCGGCGTTCTCGCTGCCGTGGTAGACGACCCACGTGATCCCGATCCCCATGAGCAGGACGAGGATCTCGACGAGCGTCACGATCTGCTGAGGATCGAGGATGCTCACGGGCGAGCCTCCCGCTCCCACGTCCCGACGGGCTGCGTGGTCGACCAGATCGGGGTCGGGTACCCTCCCGTGTAGGGATCGCTCGTCGTCACGACCGGGGCCGGCACCGCGGGCGCGGGCATCCGGACGGCGGCCGGGATCCCCCGGCTCGCTGTCGGCGGCGCGTCGAGCCCGAGCAGGGCGCCGCGGATCGAGAGCGGCTGGCCCGGTCCCGGCGTCGGGAGGTCGGCCGCGCGGGTGAACTCGGCGAGGAGTTCCTGCTTGAGCTGGCCGACGCGGCCGTACCATCGGCCGAGGGTGCGGAGCACCTGGGCGTTGTCCTTCCCGAAGAGGAGGAACGCCGCCGCCGCGAGGAGGATCACCCAGTCGACATCCGAGAAGAGCGCCATCGGACTAGCTCACCCCGCCCCGGCGGCCGCCGGCGGCGCGCGCCGCTCGTGGGTCCGGTGCTCCCAGCGGGCCGCGAAATAGGCCCCGCCGAAGTAGAGGCCGATCATCGGCGTCGCGATCAGGAGCATCGTGATGCCCGAGTTGTCGGGCGTGATGATCATGCCGAAGACGAGGGCCCCCAGGATCGCCCCGCGCCAGTGCTTCTTCCACGCCGAGGCCCGGACGACGCCGAGCCGGGTCAGCGCGTAGATGAACACCGGGAGCTCGAAGACCACGCCGAAGGCGAGCGAGTAGAGGAGCGCGAAGGTGACGAAGTCCTGGACCCCGAGCACCGGGGCGAGGCCCATCGCGGCGACGTATCGGAACAGCAGGCGGAAGGTGAACGGCGTGATGAAGACCAGGCCGATCGTCGTGCCGAGGGCGAAGAGGACGGTGGCGGGGATGCCGACCTGGCGGAGCAGGAGGCGCTCGTTCTGGCGGAGCGCCGGCACGAGGAAGGCTCCGGCCTCGTGGACGATCCACGGCATCCCGAGGATCACGGCGAGCAGGAGCCCGATCTCCATCTGGACGACGATCGAGTCGCCGACCCCGACGTTGAGCAGCTCGACGCCCGGCGGTAGCATCCACGCCACCATCGGCTGGAAGATCTGCGCGGTGACGTTGTAGAACGGGCTCGGCCACGGGTACGCGAACGGGACCGAGACGCCGAGGAACGAGATCCGGAACGGGACGAGCTCGAAGAAGAGGAGGAATCCGAAGATGCCGGCGACCACGATCCCGATGCGGACGACCCGGCGGCGAACTTCCGTGAGGATGGCCAGGATCCGGTCGAGGTCGCCCATCAGTCACCCCCGCACCGTCCCCGGGGGCTCTCCGCATCCCGCGACCGCGGGATGCAAACGGGGAGGGCCTGTCTCGCGTCGCTCGGGCATGCCGGGACGTCGGCCGCGCTAGCGGCTGGGGCCCGACGGGGTCGCCGCGCCCGCGCCCTGCGCGGCCTGGTCGGCCTTGATCTCCCGCTCGACCTCGATGCGACCCTTCTTGAACTCCCCGACGGACCGGCCGAGGCTGTGCGCCAGCTGCGGAATCTTGCTCGACCCGTAGAACAGGATCCCGGCCACCACGGCGATGATCAACCAGTCGTCGATCGAGTCGAACACCGACTGCCTCCGGCGCGACCACCGGGGCAGGCGCCATGCGCCGTTCGTACAGGAGGACCGAACGGATACCGACGGTCCGTACGGTCGGCTCTTAAACCCGCCGTGGGCGGTCGGGGGTCCACCGGCCTAATCCTGCGCCCGGACTCAGAGCGGACGAGGCCCGCCCGACCGGTACCATGACCTCGCGCGCCCCCATGTTCTACGGGCTCGCCGAGTACTACGACCGATTCGTCGCGGGAAAGGACTACTCCGGCGAGGCCGCCCGGCTCGTCGCGCACGCCCGGCGGTACGGGCGCTCCGGCGGCCGGGAGTGGCTCGACGTCGCCTGCGGCACCGGTCGCCACCTGGCCGAGCTTCGTCGAACGTGGTCGGTGCACGGCCTCGACGCGAGCCCCGAGATGCTCCGCATCGCCCGTCATCGGCTCCCGGGGGTCCCCCTCGCCCGGGGGGACATGCGGACGTTCCGGACCGCGCGGAGGTTCGACGTCGTGAGCTGTCTCTTCGGAGCGATCGGCCACCTCGAGACGGAGCGCGACCTTCGCGCGACGTTCGCCAACTTCGCCCGCCACCTGAAACCCGGTGGGGTCGCGCTCGTCGAGCCGTGGATCGACCCCGCGGACTTTCGGCCGCGCTCTCACTCCCTGATGACGTACCGGGGCCCCGACGCCGTGCTGGCCCGTCTCTCCTACTCCGTGCGCCGCGGCCGGGCGTCCGTAGTCCGTAGCCGCTACCTCGTCGGGGTCCCCGGCCGAGGGATCCGCGAGGCGGACGGGACCGACGTGGGACTTCTCGTGCCGCGCGACCGGCTCGTCGCGATGATGGTCGACGCCGGGTTGGACGCCCGCTTCCGGGTCCGCGGGGTCCGGTCCGGGCGAGGACTCCTCCTCGGAACGAAGCCGACGGGTCCCCCGCATCGGCCGGAGGTCCGACGGGCCGAGCGCCCGGCTCGCTGATCAGGCGGCCTCGACCAGGATGTTGTCGGTGCCGGCGGCGACGGCCCGGTCGATGGCGATCTCGGCGAGCAGCGAAAGGCACGCCGCGCCGCGGTAGAGGAGATGCCCGGCCGGCCGCATCGGGCCCCGCTTCGCGAGTGCGACCCCGCGTTCCCTCGGGACGAGGGCCGCATCGCCGAGCCGGGCGCTCGTGTGGTACGCTTCGCACGCCCGGTCGAGCGACGGGTGCATGAGGGCGTCGACGACGCCCTTGAGCTCCGTCTTCACTTCGGGGATGTACTCGGAGAGTCCGGCGACGACGGTCGAGGGCAGGTCGGGGGCGTCCGCGTTGAGGGCCGAGAGCGAGCCGCCGTAGAGGTCGGCGAGCTCGCCGAGCGCGTGGACGACGACGCGCCACTCGAGCAGCTGCCGGGGGTCGGGGCTTCCGATGCGCCGGGCGAGCGACCAGTCGCGGCTCGCCAGGAACAGCTGGCGCACCAGCAGGGCGAGGACCTTGTTCGCCTCCTCCTCGAGCGCCGTGACCCGGCGGCTCCGGGTCCGGCGCTGGATGAGCTCCTCCATCTCCTCGAGGAAGGCGACCAGGATCATCTTCATCCGCTGGACCAGCTGCGGCAGCCCGTACTTGGACGGGTCGATGAAATTCTGGAGGACGATGCGGTTCGGCTCCTGGGCGACGATCGAAACGCCGAGGAGGCCGCGCGCGGCCTGCTGGAGCTCCTCGAGCCGGTCCGGAACCAGCGGTACGTCCGTGCGGATCTCGATCGAGTCGTGCCCGACGCGATAGGCCCCGACGACGAGGCGTTCAAGGACCCCGGGCGTGTCGAACGACCGCGCCTGGACGAGGAACGGAACGATCTCGGAGACAGCGCCGGGGAGCGGGGCCGGCTTGAGGTAGAGCGTTCCGTCGTCGTTCTGGTCGAAGACGATGAGGTCCCCCGGGTGGAGGTTCATCGCCTCGGCCCACGGCTTCGGGAGCGTGACCGCGATCGAGGAGTGGCCGGCCTTCAGCACGCGGCGTTCCCGACTCGGTGTTCCCCACGCCATTCGAGGTCCCGAACCTACTACAAGGTCCGTAGGTTATACGGGACCGGGGATATGAGCGTTGTGCTGGGGGACTAGGAGCTCGGGGGGACTCCGGGCGGCGGCATCGATTCCTCGGGAGGAGGCGAGGCGCCCGGGGTGGCGGGCTCGGGATAGCCGAGTCGCTCCGGCGGCATCTCGAACTCCGAGCCCCGGCGGCGACCGACCACGAACCCGAGCACGATCGCGATGACCACGAGGGAGACGATCGTCCCGACGATGATGAACACGGCCGCGCCCGGGCCCGTGCTGGGCGAGGAGACCGAGAGGTTCGCCGGCAGGGCCTCCCCGAACGCGATGAAGCCGTACATCCCCGACTGGAAGTGGCCGCCCTCCATGCACATGAACTCGTACCAGCCCGGCGAGGCCACGTTGACGATGCCCGAGATCGTGCCGGTATCGGAGAGGTTCAGGTTGGCGAGCGGCGCGACGCCGTCCCCGTAGACGAGCTTGTTGAGCTCGTCCGGCGAGACGGACGGCGGGTTCGCGATCACCGTCCCCTGACGGCCCCAGATCGTGAAGGTGTGCGCGGTCGTGTCGGCGTCGGTGAAGGAGATCGTGACGTTCACGCCCGTCGCGATGTTCTGGATCGTGTTCGGACTGAACCCCGAGGTCACCGAGACGGCGGTGACGGAGAAGGAAGTGGCTCCCGCGCCATCGACCGTCTCCCCGCGTACGGGAACCGCCTCGATGAGCGCGACGAGCCCGCTCAGCACCAGCGCGACGGCGATCGCCACCGAAGCGAGGCGACGATACACCGACCTGTCGACCATACCGGGCCCCAACGGGGTTTCGACCGACGCGGGACGGGTCGTCGGATTCAAAGCCCCTCCGTACGTACGGGCCGCGTCCCGTCATCGTCGCGCGCCCGGCGAGGTCCGGACCGTGGGCGCGCCCGGTTCGTACGCCGGGAATATGTAGCTTCGGACCCCCGGAGGCGGCGTGAAGGTCCTCGGGGACCGACGCCCCCTCGCCGGGGCGGCGCTAGCTCCCGCGCTGGCGGCCTCGTTGATCGCGAGCGGGGAGACCAATCTCCAGGAGACGAACTCGCTGCTCTGGATCATGATCGGCATCAGCGTCGCGGGGGCGATCGTGACGTTCGCCTTCCTCGTCTACTCCGTCGTGATGTTCCGCGACCCGAACAACCGGCGGCGACGTTATGGTTAACAAGCTCGAGGTCGCCTGGACGCTCGCCGTCGTCGCGCTCCTCGCGGGGGTCGCGGCGTACTCCACGGTCCTCCTGTACCAGATCGACGCGCTCCCGAGCGACCCTACCGAGTACGTGACCGTCATCGGCCACCAGTGGTACTGGGAGTTCTGCTACAGCAACGAGTCGTCGGTCGGCTGCTTCAACTCGACGTACGACGCGACCAACAACACCGTGAGCGGCGGCGAGTTATGGGCGCCTCCGGGCGCCGTGGTTCAGATCAACGTGACCGGCGCCGACGTGATCCATTCGTTCAACATCCCCCAGCTGGGCGTCCGGATCGATGCGATCCCGGGCCGCACCAACCAGTTCGCCTTCTCCGTCCCGAACGCGGCCCCCGGGACCCAGTACCTGATCCAGTGCACCGAGTTCTGCGGTGAGTTCCACGGAACGATGCGCTCGTTCCTGATGATCACGTAGGTCCCGCCGGCCCGTGGGCCGCGGGCGCTAGTGTCCGTGCCCCGGGGACTTCGGGGGAGCGGGGAAGCGGCCGGAGAACGAGGCGATCGCGGCGAGGACGGCCCCGACGCCGAGGAGCCCGGCCGACCCGAAGAGGACCCACACCTCGACGATGGCCGTCGAGGGCGCGGCCGGCACCGGTGGGGGCGCGATCCCGACGTAGAGGAGCCCGTCCATCCCGGCGGCGAAGTGCCCGGGGATCTCGCACAGGTACTGGTAGACCCCCACGGCGGAGACGGTGAAGTTCGCCCACACGGTACCGCCCGTGGACGCCGGTACGTTCACGTTCGCGAGCGGTGCGTGCGCGGTGAAGTACGCCGTGAAGTTGCTCGGGGTGAGCGTGACGTTCGACTGCGGCACGACGGTGAACGTGTGCGGGGTCGTCCCCTCGTTCGTCACGAGCACATTGACCACCACGGGGTAGTGCGTCGAGTTCACGGCGAGCACGTCGGGGTCGAAGGCGACGTTGGGGAGCCCGATCGTCCCCTCCTGGACCATGACGCCCGGCCCGGTCGAGGTGACGTTCACGAACCCGTACATCCCGGCCTGGAACTGGTACGGTTCGAGGGATACGAACTCGAACTGCTCGAGCGCGTCGGACGCCGGGAAGGTCACCGTCGCGGTCCCGCTCGAGTGCGGGGCGACCGAGACGTTCGCGAGCGAGCCGTTCGCGGCGAAGAAGGCGTAGAGCTGGTTCGGCGTGAGCGAGGAGCTCAGGTGCAGGTTCGGCACGGTGGAGAGGGTGAACGTGTGGGTAAAGTTGCCCTGGTTCACGAGATCGAAGGTGGCGTTGGACGCCTCGGGCACGTTCGCGAACGACGGCAGGAACCCGGGCGCGTCCGTCATGTTGATCGTGATCGTGAGGCCGGTGGCCGGATGGCCGTAGCCGATCTCGGGCGCGACCCGGACGACGTGCATCGTCGCCGCCGCGGACGGGACTCCGACCGTCGCCAGCAGCGCGGCCGCGAGGAACCACGGAAGCGCCCGTCGCGCGGCGGAAGCGGGTCGTCCTCGCGCGCGGTCGGTCACGGTCGACCCTGACGGCGGCGAGACCTGGGCGCGGTTGATATGCGCTGTGTACGAATCCCGGCCGCTCGTCAGCGCTCGAGCACGGACGGGGGGAGCGCAGCCCCCGGGACCGAGGCCGGCTCACGGGCGGGCGCGGGACCGACGTCCGGTGCGACGAGCTCGCGAAGCTCGTCCTCGTCGGGGGTCCGGGCGACCCACGGGATCCCCGCGATCCCCCGGTAGTATCGTCGGAAGAGATAGGCCACCTCGACGGTCATCACGACCGCCATCACGGTCCCGAACGAGATGTCCGCCGCGGCGGACCCCTGCCCGGCGACGACATAGAACCCCGCGAGCGCGGTCGCCAGGAAGGCGGCCGCGAGGCCGAAGAGCGGCCCCAGGACCCCGGGCCCCGGTGACGGTCCGCGGACGACGAGGTAGCGCACCAGCAGGACGAACGCGGTCGTCATGAGGCCGCCCATCGCGAGCCCGCCCAGCGTGGGGTAGGCGGTCACCCAAGGGCCGAGCACGCCGGAGAGCGCGAGGGCGAGCAGGGCGCCCCGCTCGACGGAGGCGAGCGGCGCCCAGAGGAGGAGCGCGATCATGATCGCCGACATCGACCAGAAGAACCAGATCGAGGTGAGGCCGAGCGCGAACGTCGACGCCGCGGCGGCCGTGGGCGCGCCCGCCAGAGCGAACAGGACGCCCATCGTGATCTCGGCACCGGTGGTCACGACGGCGATCGCGGCGGGCCAGAGCCACGACGTGCCGTCGATCCGACGATCCCGGAACACGATGAGCCCGATGAACCACGTCCCGGCGGGCCCCATCATCATGAAATTGAACGCGAGCAGGACCCACGTCCACGACTCGGTGCCGTTCGGATTGATGAACACGAAGAGGAGGGCGAGCAGGAGCATGCTGCCGCTGAAGAGGACCATGAGGGCGAGCGACGCCTGCGTCACGAGCGGGGGTCGACCCCGCACGGGCAGGATCTTCCCGAGGACGAAGATCGTGATCCCGATCATCGAGAGGGCGATCACGACGAACCAGGCGAGACCGCCGTTCACCTCGAGAGGCGGCAGCCCGAACGTCGGCATCCCAGGGGACGACCCGGGCCGGTTTCTTATGCCCCCGGTTGCGACCGGACTCGATCCCGCGGTGGACGCTGCTCACTCGCCCTGCGAGGGATCGCGAGTCGACCGGGGCTCGAAGCGTCGCAGGAGCTGCGTCGTCACCTCGACGAGCGGATGGTGCGTGGCCCGGTCGATCTCGATGTCGTCGACCGTCCTGAGGTGATGGTCGGCCGCGAGCCGTTCGAAGCCGGTCTCCTGGCGGGCGAACTCGTCGGGACGGTCGGCGGTGAGGACGAACGCCTGGAGCTGCGTGAGCCCCATCTCCCGCGCGGCCAGCGCGCGGTGGTGGCCGTCCACCAGGATCCACGCGTCCCCCTTCTGGACGACCAGGAGGGGCTCCGCGAACCCCCGCTCGAGCTCGTAGCGCCGGCCCTCGAGCTCGTCCTCGAAGACCTTCCACTGCGTCGGCGTCAGCCGATCGATGGCGACCAGCCCGCGGTGGAACGAGAACTCGAGACCGTAGCGCTCGCTCAGGAGGTGCTTCAGCATGTCCGCCTTCGCCGGGGACGCCCGCTCGAAGTGCGAACGGACGATGTCCAGGTTCGCGAGCATCCCGCAGAGCCGCCCGTGATCGTCGATGATCGGGAGGTCGCGGAGCCCAAACCGGAACATGACGCGAGCCGCGTCGTCGAGGTCCGTCTCGGGGCTCGCCGTGTACGTGCCCGGATGCATGATCCGCCCGATCGGCGTGTCGTCGTCCGCCGCATGCCGGAGCAGCTCCTTGGCGCTCACGAAGCCGACGAGCTTGCCGCCGCGGTCGGTCACCGGGAGTCCGTGGTGCCGCCCCGCGAGCAGCTTCTGGATGGCGTGGCGCACCGTGGTCGTGTCCTGGACGTGCTCGACCTCGAGCACCATGTAGTCGCGGACGCGGACGGCCGTCACGCGCCTACGCCTGACGATCGCGGAGGTACGCCGTGAGGAAGTGGAGGACCAAGAGGTGGACGTCCTCGGTGTGCTGCATGCTCTGGGACGGGACCACGAGCGCGACGTCCGCGAGGCCCTTCAGCTTCCCTCCGCCGATGCCCGTGAGCCCGATCACGGTGACGCCGATCTCCTTCGCCGCGTGCACCGCTTCGAGGACGTTCGGGGAGTTGCCGCTGCCCGAGATCGCCACCAGCACGTCCCCGCGGCTCGCGAGGTTCTTGAGCGGCTCCGCGAAGACCTTCGAATAGTCGGCGTCGTTCGCCCACGCGGTGACGCTCGGCGTGTTGTCGTTGAGGGCGAGGCACTTGAACCGCCTCGGACCGCCGCCGGGGGCGGGTCGGCTCGCGGTCACCTTCGCGATGTCGACGACGAAGTGAGAGGCCGTCGACGAGCTGCCCCCGTTCCCGCAGAAGAAGATCGTGCGGTCGTCGTCGCGCGCCTTGAGCAGGATGGGGACGATCCGTTGGATCGCCTCCAGGAGGTACGGCGCGTCGACCGTGCGCTTCGTCTCGTCGAAGTACTCCCGGAAGTACGGCCCGAGCGTCGAAAGGTCGGTCATCGTCCCACGAACAGGATCCGCGATCCTTCCGGCGTGACCCTCACGGGAAGTCGCTGCATCGGCGACAGGGCGGCCGATATTTGACGGCTGCGTTCGGGCGGGTGCACGAGGAGGAGAAATCCGCCCCCACCGGCGCCCGTGATCTTGCCCCCGTAGGCGCCGGCGTCCGTCGCCGCGCGGTACTGGCGGTCGATCGCGTCGTTCGAGATCCCCTCGGTGAGACCGCGCTTCAACGTCCAGCCTTCGTCGAGCACGCCCCCCAGCCGCTCGTAGTCCCGGCCGACGATCGCCGCGCGGGCTTCGCCCGCGAGCGCGCGCATGCGCGTGAGCGCCTCCCGGTTCACCCCGGTGCGGGCGTCCTGGCCTTTCAGGATGCCCTCGGCCCGGCGGGTGACCCCCGTGTAGAACAGCGAAAGGTGGTCGCTCAGGCCCTCGCGGTCGGCGGTCGAGAGCGGGAGGGGCGAGGCCCGGACGGTGTCGTCCGCGCGGAAGTCGAAGTGCTGGACGCCGCCGAACGCGGCGATGTACTGGTCCTGCTTCCCGAGCGTCCCGTGGAGCCGCTCGATCTCGATCCGGCACGCCTCCTCGGCGAGCTCGGTCGGGTCCTTCAACACCCCGCGGTGGGCGTGGAGGGCGTTCAGGAGCCCGACGGTGAGGGTCGACGACGACCCGAGCCCCGTGCCCTCCGACGGGATGTCCGCGATCGTGTGGACCTCGAGCGACTCCCGCACGCCGACCGCGTGCATCGCCTCACGGACGAGGCCGTGCTGGAGGTCCTCGAGGCGCTCGACGTTCTCGGTCCGCGAGTAGGCGACCCGGATCGACCGGTCGAACTTCTCGTTCACGAGGACGTGCACGTACTTGTCGATCGCCGCGCTCGTCACCGCACCGCCGCCGTAGTCGCGGTAGAACGACGGGAGGTCGGTCCCCCCGCCGGCGAAGCTCACGCGCAGCGGCGTCCGGGTGATGATCACGGGCGCCGGAGGCCGCGAGGGCCCTCTTATGGATTGTTGTGCCCGACCGGGCCCGCGGGCGAGGACGCGCTGTCCGGCCGGTTCGGGCTGCGCGACCAGCGGGCCCGGCGGCCGTAGAACGCCCGCGTGGTCGCCCCCAGGTCGTCGATCGGGGCGAGCCCGGGCAGCACCTTCGCGAACGCGGGGGCCCGTCGGTCGAGCACGATCGCGATCCCGCGGTCGTGCTCCGAGCGGATCATCCGCCCGACCGCCTGCAGGATCGCCCGCTGGGCCGGCGCCTCGACGGTGTACTCCCAACCCTTTCCGGTGGTCGCGTCGATGAACCGGCGCAGCGCCTCCCGCTTCGCGGTCGGCCGAGGGTACGGGATCCCGACCATCACCACCGCCTCGAGCTCCTCGTCGGGATAGTCGATCCCTTCCGAGAGCCGGCCACCGGCGACGCCGAGCAGCACGGTCCCTTCGGGGTCCTTCTTCCATCCCTCGATCGAACGCCAGAGGTCGCCCATCGGGATCTTCGCGTACTCGATGAACACGTTGCCGGGGAGCTGCGACTGGAGCCCGGCCTCCAGCACCTTCTGCATCAGCTCGAAGCTCGGGAAGAAGACGGCCGTCTTGACCGGCAGGCTCTGGAGCACCTCGACCAGACGGTCGGCGAGCCGAGCGATCGCCCGGGGGTCGCTCCGGAGCTCCTCGAACCGGGTGGTCACGGTGGGATCGAAGAGGAATCGGCGGTTCTCGGGGGGGAAGTGGGACGGCACGTCGAGGAGCCGGCTCCGTTCGCCCAGCCCGAGGGCGTCGCGGTACTCGGTGAGCGGGGCGAGAGTGCCGGAGAGGTGGACCGAGAGGTGGCAGTCGAGGACCGGCCGCGCGGGGACGGACGCGTCGAGCGAGTACGCCTCGAGCGCGGGCCGGGGCACCCGGGTCGCGACCTTCGCGTAGCCGGGCGGCTCGAGCTGTGGCCAGGAGAGGAGCGTGAGGGCGACGGTGTGGACCCAGGAACGCGGGAGATGCCGCTCGCGGCGCCGCTCCTCCTTCAGGTTCTCGCCCCAGGTCGCGAGGGCGCCCAGCCAGGTGTCGTAGCGGTGGGTCGTCCCGCCGATGGCGGTCAGGAGAGCGTCCTCGAAGACCGTCGCGGGGAGGACCGCATCGTCGTCCCGCGCGAGCGCCTGGATGAGCTCCTCGACCGCGGCCCCGACGATGTCGAAGAACCGCGTGGCGCTCGGTCCGTCGGGGAGCTGGAAGTCGCCGCGCTCGGCGACCTCGGCCCGCGCGCGGCGGACGGACTCCTGGGGCAGCGAGACGCTGGTGAGCTCCCGCAGGTGGCTCGGGAGATTGTGCGCCTCGTCGACGACGAGATCGATCCGATCCGGCCCGACGCCCATCCAGTCGAAGAGGGAGCGGCGGATGTGCGGGTGGAAGAAGAACGCGTACGGGGCCGTCACGAGGTGGGCCCGGGGGACGAGCCGCTTCGAGAGCTCGTAGGCGCACAGGTTCTCGTCCCGGCAGAACCGCTCGAACTCGTGGGGGGCCGGGAGCTGCTCGGAGAAGCGGGTGACCAGGTCGTCCACGTCCGACTGCAGGACCCGGGCGTAGTACGGGCAACCGTCGAGGTCCGTGAGATCGATCTCCCCGCCCTCGGGGAGCTCGGGCGGGGGCGCGAGCGGGACCTCGCCGCGCAGGGCCCGCTCGGTCGTCCGCTTCCGATCGGCGCACAGCTTCCCGTGCTCCTCGGCCGTGGCCCCCTTCACCTCGGCCACGTTCTCGAGGAGGAAGCACCGTCGGGCGCGGCCCTGGAGCCCGACCGCGAGGATCGGCCGGTCGAGACGATGGGCGATCGTCCGGGCCTCGTGGAGCACCTGGACCTCCTGCGAGTGGGTGCGGACGAGGTAGAGGATGCGGTGATCGGCGCGGACCGCGTGCTCGACGAGCGGCGCCAGCGTCGCGACGGTCTTCCCGCTGCCCGTGGGGGCATTGATCAGCAGCGGGCCGCCCCGTTCGGCCACGGAGGCGACCTCCTTCACGATCGCGTCCTGACCGGGACGGACGCGGTACGGGAACAGCGACGGAAGTTCCGAGGATGAGCTCACGGGCGCCGTACGCACTGCTCCGCGGGCGCTGAGCCGCGGCGGAGGGTTTTAAGGTGCGTGTTGAGTGGAACGGCTCCGACCGCCGGAACGCCGTCGACCGGCCGGAGATTCCCTACCCGTAGGCGTACCGAACGCCGTACGGACCGCGCGGCAACTTCCAGGTGACCGACCCCTGGTCGCAGGCGATGTCGCACGCCCCGCACTCGACGCAATCCTCGTAGCGGAAGACGAGCCGTCCCTCGATCCTCTGGTAGCACTGCGCCGGGCACACGAAGGTGCAGAACGAGTGCGGGCACTTCGCGCAGATCTCGGGCCTGGTCGTGATATGGGCGTGCTCCTTCGAATCGGTGGCGTAGCGGAGCGTCGCGAGCCGCCGCTTGATCTCGACCCGTTCGACGGCGGCGTTCGGGCGGCCCTCGACCGTCTCCGCCATCGCGCGGCCCTCTTCCTACGGGGGCAGCTTCGCGAGGATCGCGAGGTCGTCCCGGACCGCCTTGGCGCTCGCCCGGAACGCGTCCCACTCCCCCGGCGTCAGGTCGACCTCGACCACCCGTTCGATCCCCTGCCGGCCGATCACCGCCGGGGCGCCCAGGTAGACGTCGCGCTCCCCGAACGCGCCGTCCAGGTGGACCGCTGCGGGAACGAGACGGTGCTCGTCGTTCGCGACGGCCCGGACGAGCTCGGCCTGGGCGGCCGTCGGGGCGTAGAACGCGCTCCCGGACTTGAGGAGGTTCACGATCTCGCCGCCCCCCTGCTTCGTCCGCTCCACGATGGCGTTCAACCGCTCCGCCGGGAGGAGGCGCGCGAGAGGGACCCCCGAGACGCTCGTGAGCGAGAGGATCGGGACCATCGTGTCGCCGTGCGTGCCGAGGACGAACCCCGTCACGTCGCGCGGGGCGACCTTGAGCTCGTCGGCGACGAACGTGCGGAACCGCGCCGTGTCGAGCGTCCCGGACTCCCCGAACACGCGGTTCGAGGGGAGGCCGCTCTGCTTCCAGAAGTAGTAGGTCATCACGTCCACCGGGTTCGTGACGACCACGGCCACGGCCTGGGGCGCCTTCGCACGCAGGGCCTGGGCATGGCCCTTCACGATCGACGCGTTCTTCTCGAGTAGATCCGACCGGCTCATCCCGGGCTTGCGGGCGAGCCCGGCCGTCTCCACCACGACGTCGGCTCCCGAGAGCGCGTCGAGCGACGTCGAACCCGTCACCTTCGTGGCGAACCCCAGGATCGGGGCCGACTCTGCGATGTCGAGGGCCTTCCCCTGCGGGAGGCCGTCGACGATGTCGACCAGCGTCACCTCCGCCGCGACGTCCATCTCGGCGAGACGTTGGGCGAGCGATCCCCCGATGTTGCCCGCGCCCAGGACCACGATCTTGCCGAGCGCGCTCACGGGCTCCTCCCGGGCGGGTCCACCGTCCCGCGGGCTTAAGCGTGGCCCCCGGCCCGGCGCTCTCGTCACGGCGGTCGCGCGTGGGCCGAAAGGTTGATTCTGTCTCGTCGCCGTTCCTCGCCTTCCATGGTCGATGTCGGGAACGTCCTGGAGACCGTCCAGGAACGGGACAAGTGGCGACGTCGGATGGAGGTGCTCGGCCGCTCCCTGGAGGAGATCCGGGAACAGCGTCGGCGGCTCGAGGTCCGGCTTCGCCGGATCAAGCACGAACTCTCCCGGCTGCGGTCCGCCCGCGAGGCGGTCGCCAGCATGAGCCCGGCCTCGGTGCCGGTGGGGGTGCGACGTGGCTCGGCGACCATCGGTTTCACTGGTCGATAGAGAGGAAGCGCTCCTCGCGAGCCAGCGCGAGGTGCTGACCGAGGTGACCCGGCTCCGTAAGGAGGAGGAGTACCTCGACCTCAAGGTCCGACAGGCCCGCGAGCAGGTCCGCTACTACGAGCAGCTCCTGGCGCTCCTGCGCCGAGACTGGGGGAAGAACCCGGGACTCTCCGACCTCGTTCGCCGTCTCGGCTGAGCCGGTCCCCCGTGCGGGTCGTGGTGGTCGGCGCCGGTGCCATCGGTACGGTGCTCGCGGGGAGCCTCGCCGTCGCCGGCCACTCGGTCACCGTCGTCGTTCGACCGGCCTATCTGGAGCGCGTCCGCGCGGACGGCCTCCGGATCGAGGACGAGTCCGGAACCACCCGGGTCCGCGTGACCGTCGAGGATCGTCCTCCGCTCGACGGCGAGGACCTCACGATCTTGGCCGTGAAGACGTTCGACCTTGCCGACGCGGCGCGATCGCTCCGTGCGGTCCTCCCTCTCCCGGTCCTGCTCCCCCAGAACGGATTGGGCGTCGAACGGACCGCCGACGCCGCGCTCCGCACCGCCGGGTGGTCGGACCCCGGCCGCTACCTCGTACGCGCGGTGAACAGCGTCCCGGCCACAGCGCTCGGCCCCGGGGCGGCCCGGTGGGGCGGGCACGGGGAGATCCTGCTGCCGGCGCCCGAGGAGGCCGGGAAGGCGGCCCCGCACGTCGCCGAGTTCCAGCATCTCCTCGCGAGCGCCGGCTTCGGGGTGCGGCTCGCCTCGGGGTTCGGCCGGGAGCTGTGGCGGAAGGCGCTCGTCAACGCCGCCATCAATCCCGTGACCGCTCTCCGGGGGGTCCCGAACGGCGAACTGCTCGGCGAGCCGTACCGGTCCGAGTCCCTCGAGCTCCTGCACGAGGGGGCGCGCGCCGCGGCCCGCGCGGGCTTCGTCTTCGCCGACGCGGAGATCGACGCGGACTGGGAGCGGGTCGTGCGCTTCACCGCCGCGAATCGCTCGAGCATGCTCCAGGACCTGGACCGCGGGCGACCGACGGAGATCGACGCGATCTCGGGGGAGATCCTGCGAACGGCGGCCGCGCACGGGCTCGATCTCCCTCGGACCCGGGCCATCGTGGAGTTGGTGACCGCGCGGGTCGCCGCCTCGTCCCCCCGGGCACAACCGTCTTAGGACGGGGCCCCTCGGACCCGGGCATGCGCGAGAAGCGGGGTCTCGGATCCGCCCCGCTCAAGGGCCGCCGGGTCCTCGTGCGGGTGGATTTCAACGTTCCCCAGGACGCGAACGGCCAGATCGCCGACGACCGTCGGATCGTGGAGGCCCTGCCCACGTTGAACCACCTGCGGGCCGCCGGGGCCCGCTCGATCCTGATGTCCCACCTCGGTCGTCCGGACGGCCACCGGGACCCGCGCTTCTCGCTACGTCCGGTCGTCCATCGCCTGAGCGCGGTCCTCGGCCAGCCGGTGCCGCTCGCCGACGACATCGTCGGCATCCACGCGATCGAGCAGTCGACGCGCCTTGAGAACGGCCAGTTCCTGATGCTCGAGAACCTGAGGTTCCATCCGGGCGAGGAGGCGAACGACCCCGCGTTCGCCGCTCAGCTCTCGCGGCTGGGCGAGCTGTTCGTCGAGGATGCGTTCGGCTCGGTGCACCGGGCCCACGCCTCCACGGTCGGCGTGGCGAAGCGCCTGCCGTCGTTCGCCGGTCTCCTCGTCGAGCGCGAGATCCGCGAGCTGTCGCGTCTGCGCGACGGCATCGAGCGCCCGTACGCGGTGATCGTGGGCGGGGCGAAGGTCGCCGACAAGCTGCCGCTGCTCACGAGCTTCTGCGGTCGAGCGGACCGGATCCTCCTCGGCGGGGCGCTCGCCTTCCCGTTCCTCGCGGCGCGCGGGGTGGCGCTCGGGGCCACCCGGGTCGAGGCCGGCCAGGAGGCGAACGTGGCGGAGCTGCTGAACGCCGCCCGGACCGCCGGCACGGAGGTGGTCCTTCCGACCGACCTCGTGGTCGAGCGTCCGGGCCGCCCCGATCCCGAGGTGGTCGATCTGAAGAGGGTGCCCGCCGATGCGCTCGCGCGCGACATCGGACCCGCGACCCGGGCGAAGTTCCTCGGCTCCCTCGACGGCACGCGGACGTGCTTCTGGAACGGACCGCTCGGACTCGCGGAGGACGAGCGGTTCGCCGTCGGGACCCGCGAAGTCCTGGCGGGACTGGGACGGATCCCCGGTTACCACGTCGCCGCCGGTGGCGACTCGGCGCGAGTCGCCCAGGAGCTCGGGGTCTCGGGCAGCTTCGCCTTCATCTCGACGGGCGGTGGGGCCGCGCTCGAGTTCGTGGAAGGCGCCGAACTGCCCGGGCTCGCGGTCCTCCCCGACGCGTGACGGTACGGGCCGGCGGGGCGATCGCCGACGCATCGAGCGTGGTGGCCAGGTAGCGGAGGAATCCGGGCTCGACGCGGGGCACGTCGACCTCCGCGATCTCGGGCACCTCGTACGGATGCGTCGACTTCAGGAAGGCGAACAGCGCGCCGACCCGCTTCGGAACGGTCTTGAAGACGACGAGCGATTCGGGGGCGGTCTCGACCCGGCCCCGCCACCAGAACCGCGACTCGACGTCGAGGAGCTGCGCGCACGCCGCGAGCCGGCGCTCGACCGAGCCGCGGGCGGCCGCGACCGCGGCCTCGCGCGTCGGGTAGCTCGTCAGCACCAGCCGCATCGGCCCGACCGCCCGGACCGGATCGAGCGGGTACGGGCTCATCCGGCGGCTCCGCGGAGACCCGCGGCCCCCGCGGAGAAGTCGAGCGTAACGAGGGCGAGCGTCGCGAGATCGACGACGGCGGCCCGGGCCGGGACGGGGGCGATGTTGCGCATCCGCTGGTACTCCGTCTCGGCCTGCCAGGTCGAGGCGTTGAGGAGGAGGACGTTCCGGTACCGGTCGACCCCGTAGGTGTGGACGTGGCCGGTCACGAGCACGTCCGGGGCCGGGTCGATGACGAGGCCGTCGCGGGGCAGCGGGGCGAGCGGCGTGCGGTCGCCGTAGATCGGGGCCAGGTGCCGGCTCTGGAGCATTCGCTTCATCACGTCGGTCGGGCGGGCGTACGTGGCGCCGGGAAGGGCGGGGATGAGATCGTCGAAGCTCCGTCCGTGGTACGCCTCGACCACGACCCCGTCGAGCGAGAACGTGGACGGGTTCGCGAGGGCCCTGACGTTCGGCGGCAGTGCCGCCGCGAGGTTCGCCGGCAGCGCCGGCTGGGGCTCGGCCGGGCAGACCGCATCGTGGTTCCCGGGGACGACGACGACGTTGAGCCGCTGGGGGAACTCCGAGAGCCGACGGCCGAGCTCGACGTACTGCTCGACCACGTCGGGGATCGCGAGGTCGCGCTCCTGCCGCGGATAGATCCCGATCCCGTCGACGAGGTCGCCCGCGATCACGACGTGGTCGATCGACGCCGCGAGCTCGGGGTGAGGGCCCTTCTCCCGCAGGAACGTGACGAGCTCGGCCCACGGCTCGGCGAGAAAGGAGCGGCTCCCGATGTGGAGGTCGGAGAGGAAGAGGACGCGTCGGCCCAACGGCGATCGGCCGAGCGGCCGCGTGTGCGGAACGTCGGGCCGCTCGACCGCCGTCACGCGCGGGATGCGGACCGGGTCCTTCCCGAACTGGAGGCGGACCCCGATGACCTCGTCGGGCAGGAAGGTGACGCGGGATCCCGGAGAGTCCTTCGGGACGAGGAGCTCGACCGAGCCCGTCTCGTCGTCGAGCGTGAGGATCAGGTGGTGGCGCTGCGGCGTCTCCCGGAC
>JASHSX010000019.1 GCA_030040865.1 Thermoplasmata archaeon
ATTTTCCGGGGTGCGCCGGCCGCAGCCTGCATCGGTTCGCCGAGGAGGTCGGACGTCGCTTCGAGGCGTCGCGCTCCGCGCATGCGCGATTCCTCGGTCGCTCGGACCCGCGGGGGGTCGTGTTCGTCCGGAACGCGACCGAGGCGATCAACCTGGTCGGGAACGGCCTCCCGTGGGAGCGGGGGGACCGCGTCCTCATCTCCGACCGAGAGCACAACTCGAACCTCGTGGTCTGGCAGCGGCTGGTCCGCGAGCGCGGTATCCGGATCGAGATCGTGCCCGTTCCGGACGACGGCCCGTTCGACCCCGAAACGATCGAACCGGCGCTGGGGCGGGGGGTGCGTCTCGTCTCCCTCTTCCACACCTCGAATTTGGACGGGCGAACGCTGCCGATCCGCGAGATCACAGATCGGGCGCACGACCGGGGGGCGCTCGTGCTGTTCGACGGATGCCAGGCGGCTCCTCACGAGCCGGTCGCGCTGGACCGGTGGGGCGTGGACTTCTACGCGGTCTCGGGGCACAAGATGCTGGGTCCGACCGGGACCGGAGTGCTCGCGTCGACGCCGTCGGCCCTTGCCGATCTCCGGCCGCTGCTCCTCGGGGGAGAGACGGTCGAGCGGACCACCCTGGAGTCGTTCGAGCTGCGGCCCCCGCCGTACCGCTTCGAGGCCGGTCTCCAGAACTACGCCGGTGCGATCGGGGCCCACGCCGCGCTCGACTACCTCGGTCGGATCGGCCTCGATCGGGTCCGGGACCAGCAGGCCGCGCTGAACCGCCGGGTCACCGAGGCGCTCGCCGACGAGCCGCGGGTCGGGGTGCTCGGACCCGCCGACGTGACCGAGCGGCCGAGCATCTTCGCCTTCACGCTCGACGGGATCGATCCCCACGACGCCGCGCTGTTCCTCGACGAGGGCCACTCCGTCCTCGTCCGTTCCGGCATGAACTGCGTCCACTCCTGGTACGACCGGCACGGTCTCACCGGCAACGTCCGGGCGTCGTTCTACGTCTACAACGAGACGTCCGACGCGGACGCGCTGGTCGCGGGCGTGCGCGAGATGCTCGAGCGGATGCCGGGCGGCGGGCTCACCGGTACATCGGCGGCGAAGGCTGGGTCGCGGCCTCGCCCCGCGTCCGGTCGGCGGCGGTCCGCTGGATCGAGAGGAGCTGCTGTTCGATCCGCTCGGCCTCGTGGTAGAGCGGGTCCGGGTCGAGCGGGGTCCTCAGCAGGATCCGGTTGATCGTCTCGATCACCTTCGCCGCGGCGCGCGCGTCGGGGTAGTCCGACTGCGACTCGGCGAGGAAGGTGAGGACGTCGAACCCCCGGCGCCGGCCCTCGTTCAGGAGGACCCCGGCGATCCCGGTGATCACCCCTTCCGCGAACGGGATCATGTTCGGCTCGATGTACAGCTCGCGCGCCTTGCGCGTGCTCGCGACGCCGTAGACCTTCACGTCGGCGAGGCGGGGCGTCCGTCCCGTCCGCCCGGCGTGCGGGGCCGCCTCCACCACGAGCCCTTCGGGCGAGACGAGCAGCGAGCACCGCTGTTCCTGGACCCAGTCGAGGATCGAGGTCGCGAGCGGGTGGATGATCGTGGGGGCCGGATGGAACTCGGAGACGAACGCCACGATCTTGTCGGCGCCGCGCCCGGCGCGATCGGCCGGAGGACGGCCGGCGTAGATCCGGACCGGGTGCTGCGGGTTGCCGTTCCGCACGAGCGAGACCGTCGGGAAGGCGGGCGACTCGACGATGCCGATCTGCTCCATCTCGAGCGTGTCGATCAAGTAGTTCGCGACGATCGAGCTCACGAGCCCGACGGACGGGAACCCGTCGATGACGATCGCTCCCTCGACGTCGACGCGCTTGATCTCGTAGATCCGCACGTGGTCCGGAGCCATCGGCATGGCTACAGCGACCGCTCGACGATCTGTCCGAGCTCTTTCGAGACGAGGTCGACGATGTCGCGCGTGAGCTCGCGGCGGACGTTCTCGGGAAGCGCGGAGAGTCCGAGGCGCGCGGTGGCGGTGCCGACCCGAAGGAGGGCGGCGTACTCGAGCGCCCGGGCCGTGAGGAGATCGTGGACCGCGTTCCGCAGGTCCTCCTCGAGCGTCGGATTGTCCTTGAGGGTCTTCTCGAGGTGCTTGCGGATCTCGTCCTTGACGATGTCCCGCGTCGCCTCCCGGACGAGCTCCTCCGGGCGCAGGAGATCGCGCGTGCTCTGGAGGATGAGGTCGATCGGCTCTCCCGACGACGACCCTTCGGGCATCGCTCCGCGGAGCGGGACATCCACCTTAAGGATTTGGCTCCGCACGTTTCCCGGAGGGAGCCACCGGCGGGCCGCGTCGCCAGCCTCGGCCGCGAAGTTCTTATCCCAACGCCGGCGTCGGCGGCCCTCGTGGGCCGGTAGATCAGCGGAAGATCGCTACCTTGGCAAGGTAGAGGTCGCGAGTTCAAACGCGGCAGCGGGACCGCCCCTGCCCTGAGAATCTCGCCCGGTCCACTCCGCCCGCCCGGCCGGATGTCGGCAGGTGTCGAGCGCACCCACCGACACGAAGGGCACCGCTTTATACCGGCGGATTTCTGGCCGCGCTCGTGGACGCCGAGATCCGGGAGAAGATGGCCGGGGAGGTCGTCCTCTCGCCGCATCCCGGGCGCACCCTGCGGAAGTGGCGGGAGGACTTCGGCGTCTCCCAGCGGGACCTCGCCCGGCACCTCACGACCGTTCCCTCGGTGATCAGCGACTACGAGTCCGAGCGCCGGGTGAGCCCGGGCGCCGGCTTCATCCGGCGGTACGTGGACGCCCTCCTCGCGCTCGACGCGCAGAACGGGGGCCGCGTCGCCCAGCGGCTCGGGGTGCGGCCCCACTCGGAGGGGATCCTCGGGATGCGGGAGTTCGCGGTCGCGATCCCGCTCAAGACCCTCTCGGACCGGCTCGACGCGCACGCGGTGAGCCGGGTCGACCTCCACCGTGACGTCCACGGATTCACCGTCCTCGACGCCCCCCGAGCGATCCTCTCGATCGACGCCTCCCGGTTCGTCGAGGTGTACGGCTGGACGACCCAGCGGGCCCTCATCTTCTCGAACGTCAAGTACGGCCGCTCCCCGATGGTCGCGATCCGTGCCCACCCGCTCAAGCCCGCGGCGGTCGTCTTTGCGAACCCGGGGCGCATCGATGCCCTCGCGGTCCGCCTCTCCGAGGTCGAGAACATCCCGCTCCTCACCACGTCGTTGAACGCGCCGGCGGTGCTCGAGCGGCTCGAGGAACTGTAGGTCGAACGGAAGGTCGCATGAAAGCAGGAATCGTGAGCTACGGAGCGTACGTCCCGCGGTACCGCATCACGCCCGGCGAGATCGGCCGGGTCTGGGGCGTCGACGGCGAAGGCATGGGCCAGGGGCTCAACGTTGTCCGGAAGAGCGTCCCGGCGCCGGACGAGGACACGATCACGATCTCGACCGAGGCGCTGCGCGCCGCGCTCATCCGCGGGGCGATCGACCCCCAGCAGATCGGCGCCGTGTACGTCGGCTCTGAGTCCCATCCGTACGCCGTCAAGCCGACGGCGACCGTCGTCGCGCAGGCGGTCGGCGCCACCCCCCACCTGACGGCCGCGGACTTCGAGTTCGCCTGCAAGGCCGGCACCGCGGCGATCCAGACGTGCCTCGGGCTCGTGGGCGCCGAGATGATCCGCTACGGCGTCGCCATCGGCACGGACACGTCCCAGGGCGCGCCCGGCGACGCCCTCGAGTACTCGGCGAGCGCCGGCGGGGCCGCGTTCGTCGTCGGCCGCGACCGGGTGATCTGCAAGGTGAACGAGACGGTCTCCTACACGACCGACACGCCGGACTTCTGGCGGCGCGAGGGCCAGAAGTACCCGAGTCACGGCGGCCGCTTCACCGGCGAACCCGCGTACTTCCGCCACGTGACCGAATGCGCCCACGCGATGATGGACGCCGTGAGCTCGGCCCCGAAGGACTACCAGCACGTGGTCTTCCACCAGCCGAACGGGAAGTTCCCGCAGCGGGTGGGCAAGCAGCTCGGCTTCTCCGATGCCCAGATGCGCTACGGCCTCGTGACGCCGTACATCGGCAACACGTATTCCGGCGCAGCCCTGATCGGGCTCGCCAACGTCCTCGACCACGCCGGACCCGGGGAGCGGATCCTCATGGTCGGCTACGGGAGCGGGGCCGGCTCGGATGCCTTCGACCTCGAGACGACCGCCGAGCT
>JASHSX010000182.1 GCA_030040865.1 Thermoplasmata archaeon
CACGGGAACGCAGGGGTCGTGATCGGGGCCACCTTCTCCGACGCCTTCCGGGCGACGCGCGCCACCCTCGGGAACGCGATCCCGATCCTCGTCCCGGGGGTCGGAGCGCAAGGGGGATCGCTCGCCACGGCGGTCCGCGAGGGGGTCGACGCGCACGGCCGGGCGTTGATCGTCAACGCCTCGCGCAGCATCCTCTACGCCTCGTCGGACAGCGACTGGAAGAAGGCGGCCGGCGCGGAAGCCGAGCGGCTCAAGGTCCAGATCAACCAGCTGCGCGCAGGGCTTCGTACAGGCTGACCAGTTGCCCCGCGACGGTCGGGGCCCCGTACCGTTCCTCGGCGCGCCGTCGTCCGGCGGCCCCCATCGCCCGCGCACGCTCGGGGTCGTCGAGCAGCGTGCGGATCTTCTGCGCGACATCGCTCGCGAGGAGCGGCTCCGTGAGCAGCCCTTCCCGGCCCGGCTCGATGACCTCGCGGACCCCGGGCATGTCGGCCGTCACGACCGGGAGTCCGCAGGCCATCGCTTCCGCGACGGCGAGGCCGAACCCCTCGAGCCGGTTCTGGGACGGGAAGACGAACACCTCGGCGAGGCTCAGGTAGCGCGGGAGCTCCTCGTCGGTGACGTGCGGGCAGAACCGGACGCGATCGCCGACGCGCAGCCGTCGGGCCTGGCCCACGAGGGACGGCAGGGACGGGCCCGAGCCGATGACGAGGAGCACGACGTTCTCCGGCAGGAGCCGCAGGGCCTCCAGGATCACGTCGACGCCCTTGTGGGGAACGAGCCGGCCGGTGAAGGCGAGGACCCGCTTGCCCTCGAGGCGGAGGTCGGCGCGGATGCTCGACGCGTCGAGGCCCGGCCGGAACCGGGAGAGGTCGACGACCGACGGGATGACAGTAAGGGCCCGGTCGCGGAGCATCGCCGAGGTGATCCCGTAGCTCTTCGTGTGCACGACGATCGCGTTGGCCCGGTTGAGCGTACCGGGGAGGAAGACGCTCTGGTAGAGGTCCGCGAGGAGCCGGCCGGCGGCGCCGCGGAGCGAGAGGTCGCAGTGGTACGTGAGGCAGACCGGCGTAGGGGACTTCCGCAAGGCGCGGGTGACCACGTACGACGTGATCGGCGGGGGGTAGTGCAGGTGCAGGACGTCCGCCGGCACGGACCGCACGCTCCGACCGGCGCCGACGTCGATCGGCGTGTTGAGCACGACGCCGAGGGAGCGGCTCCTCAGGATCCGGTACCCCTCGAACGTCTCGTCCGGGGGGAGGCCCGGCCGGAACCGGCTCGTCACGACCGTCACCTCGTGCCCTTCGCGGGCGAGCTCGCGGGCGAGGCTGCGGACGTGGGACTCTACGCCGCCCGCGTGGGGGTAGAAGAACGGGGCGACCTGGACGATCCGCACGGTGGCGAGAGCGCCCCCTCGGTCTTACGCCCTCCGGCGCGCAGATCTCGGACGGGACGGACCGGGCACTTTAGGCGACCGTGGCGTCGCGCGCGCCGGCGCGGACCGGGCCCGCCGATTCCCGGTGCTGGAGGAGCGACTCCGTGGACATCGTCGCGATATCGAGCCCCTTCATCGCCTCGCCGAGCCCGCTCGAGACGCGGGCGAGCACGTCGGGCTGGTCGAAGTGGAGCGACGCCTCGACGATCGCGCGGGCGACCTTCATCGGCGCCTGCGACTTGAAGATCCCGCTGCCGACGAACAGCCCGTCGACCCCGAGGAGGCGGCAGAGGGCGGCGTCGGCCGGGGTCGCGATGCCGCCGGCCGCGAAGTTCACGACGGGAAGACGGCCCAGGGCGCGGACCTCGTTCACGATCCCTTCGGAGACCCGCTCGCGCTTCGCCCACGCGGCGACGTCCTTCTTGGGCAGGGCGCTCACCTCGGCGACCTCCGCCGTGATCTGACGGATGTGCCGGACCGCCTCGACGACGTTGCCGGTCCCGGCCTCGCCCTTCGTCCGGATCATGGCCGCTCCCTCCTCGATGCGCCGCAGCGCCTCCCCGAGGTTCCGGGCGCCGCAGACGAACGGGACCTTGAACGCCTTCTTGTCGACGTGGCGGAACGGATCGGCCGGGGTCAGCACCTCCGACTCGTCGATCATGTCGACGGCGAGCGCCTCCAGGATGCGGGCCTCGGCCGTGTGCCCGATGCGGCATTTCGCCATCACGGGGATCGAGACGCGGTCCTTGATCTCGCGGACCTTGTTCGGGTCGGCCATCCGGGCGACGCCACCCTCGGCACGGATGTCGGCGGGGACGCGCTCGAGCGCCATCACGGCGACCGCGCCCGCCTCCTCAGCGATGGCGGCCTGTTCGGCATTGGTGACGTCCATGATGACGCCGCCCTGCTGCATGCGCGCGAAGCCGCGCTTCACGAGCTCGCTGCCGAAGCGGAGCTTCTCGACCGGGTCCTTCATGGCGCCGCGGAAGCAAGGGGGAGGGAGCGTATAAGACGGTGCCGGCGGCCCGGCCCGCGAACCTAAATCCTCGGCGGAGATGGCTCCGCCAGCAGGGGGAGCTGAGGCACGGCTGAGAGGACGAGGGCGACCTCGTCGACCCCAGGAACCTGCACGGGATAATGCCCGCGAAGGGAATGCGATGCGGCACCTAGGTCCACTCTCCGCCGGCCCGCGGAGGGGATGAGCTCGGCGGGACCGCCGCCCCGCCGGTGGCGCCGGCCCGGGCGCCTCGGCCGCGCGATCGTCGCGATCGTGCTCGCCCTCGCGGTGACGATCGCCGCGTTCGCGATCTACGAGTACTACGCGAGCGGCGCGGCGAGCGGTCGCACGACGCTCGTCGTCTACACCTACTCGAGCTTCTTCAACGGCAACTGCGGCGCCGGCTCCGCGAACCTCTCGACCGTCCTGGGCGCCTTCGAGAGCGCCCACGACGTCTCCGTCGACCTCGTGTGCCCGTCGGGGAACCTCGTGAGCGCGCTCCAGGACCCGGCAGCGTACGGGCTGCCGGCCGCCGATCTCGTGGTCGGGCTTGACGAGGTGACCGCGCCCGCGGCGGAGTCGCTCGGGCTGCTCCAACCGTACTCCCCGCCCGAGCTCTCCTCGGTGCCGACGTGGCTCGTGCGCGAGCTGAGCCCGGACCATGGGGTCGTTCCGTACGAGTACGGGTACCTCTCCGTGGACTACACGTCGGCGTTCCGGAACGCGACCGACGGGGCGATCGCCCGCGCGACGCTCCCCGAGCTCGTCGATAACGCGAGCTGGGCGCGACAGCTCCTCGTCGAGAACCCGATCTACGACATCACCGGCGAGGAGTTCCTCGTCTGGCAGGTGGTCTACTACGAGACGGTCCTGCACGAGAACTGGCAGGCGTTCTGGCAGCAGTTCTTCGGGGAGCCGCATCCGACCCCCGCTCTCGACTGGGGGACCGCGTTCTCGGAGTTCGGTTCGCCGCCCGGACAGAACCAGCTCGTCGTGAGCTATGCGACGGACCCCGCGTACGCCGCCGCGAACGGCGAGGCCGGCACGTTCAACGCGACGGTCTCCTGGTGGAACGGGACCGCCTACGGGTGGAGGACGATCTACGGGGTCGGCGTCGTCGCGGGGTCCCGGCACGTCGGGCTCGCGGAGTCGTTCGAGGATTGGCTGCTCAACGGTACCGTCCAGCAGTATCTGCCGACGAACGAGTGGGAGTACCCGGCGAACGCGACCGTGCCACTTCCGACGGTGTTCGACGCGGCCATCGACCCCGCGACGGTGGTCGCGCTCAACAACGCGACGACCCCGGCGTCGGTGGCGCAGAACCTGACCGCCTCGGGGGGCTGGCTCGACACCTGGCAGTCGCTCGCCGGAGCGGGCGGATGAGCTCCCGGACCGACGGCCGGCTCGGGCTGCTCGTTCTCGGCGGGTTCGTGGCGATCGTCGCCCTCCTCCCGGTCGCCGCGCTGTTCCTCCGCTCGGTCGCCGACGTGGGAGGGATCCCGGGGGTGGTGCAGGTGCTGAGCGCTCCGGCGAACGTCCGCGCCTTCGGGAACTCGCTCGAGCAGGGAGGGCTCTCGGCCGCCCTCGCGGTCGCGGTCGGCTACCCCGCGGGGATCTTCGTGGGACGCTACGACTGGCCCGGCCGCTCGCTGGTCCGCTCGCTCCTCCTCGTCCCGTTCCTCCTCCCGAGCCTGATCGTCGTGCTCGGCGTCCTCGACCTGTTCGGGCCGTCCGGCCTCCTCTCGAGCGCGCTCCCCGGTCTCGGGGTGTTCGGGAGCGGGATCCCCGCGATCGTCGCCGCGAACCTGTTCTTCAACGTCCCGATCGTCATCCTCCTGACCGCGACCGGCTGCGAAGGGGCGTCGGCCGAGCTCGAGGAGACCGCCGCCACGCTCGGCGGCTCCCCCGCCCGGGCGTACTGGGACGTCTGGGCCCGCCCGACCTGGGCCGGTGCCGCCGCGGGCGGTCTCCTCACGTTCCTCTTCTCCGCCCTGTCGTTCGCCCCGCCGCTCCTGCTGTGCGGCACGGGCTCCCGATGCTACACGCTCGAGGCCCAGGTCTACGTCCTCGACCAGACGTTCCTCCAGCCGAACGCCGCGGCCGTGCTCGCGCTCGGGATGGTCCTGCTCCTGGTGCTTCCCACGGCCGCGTACCTGGTCCTCGTGAGCCGCCTGAGGGCGGCCCCCGGCCGCCGGGCCGGTCGGCGACCGCGCCGTCCCTACCGATCGCCCACGTTCCTCGCCCTGGCCACCGAGACCGCGGTGGTCCTCCTCGCCGAGGTCGCGCTCGTCACCGCGGTGCTGGAACGGACGGTCCAGCCGAGCGGCGGGTTCGGCGCGGGGGCCGCCTGGACGGCGCTGTTCTCGAACGCGACCACGGCCCACCTCGGGGTGTCGGCGGTCGGCGCTCTCGGCAACACGCTCTTCTTCGCCGTTGTCGCAGCGCTCCTGGCCCTGGTGCTCGGGATCGTCGCCGGGTTCGCGATCGTCCGTCGCCCCCGTCGTGCGGTGCTGCTCGGGCTCCTCCTGTTCCTTCCGCTCCTCCTCTCGCCGGTCGTGCTCGCGTTCGCGCTCGCCTCCTTCTTCCGGCCGCTCGCGAGCGCCGCAAGCACGGTGTGGATCCTGGTGATCCTGAGCCAGGCGATCCTGGCCCTCCCGTTCGCCCTCCAGAGCCTCGAGATCCCGCTCGCCGCCCTGCCTCCGTCCGGCCGCGACGCGGCCCGGAGCCTGGGGGCGAGCGCGTGGGGGGCGTTCCTCGACGCCGACCT
>JASHSX010000183.1 GCA_030040865.1 Thermoplasmata archaeon
GGCGTCGGGGCGGCCGGCTTCATCTGGCTTCGGTACGGTCGAACGTACGAGAGCGAGCTCATCGCGGTCGTCCCGGCCCTTACGACTTCCGCGTCGGACGACCGGGGGGACTCGTCCGGCTCGCCGGCCCTAGTTTGGAGCGTGGGACGGGTCCGATCTGTCGGCTATGCCGGCAGTCGGACGGCGGTGGGGGTTCCCGACTGCCCGGTGTCCCTGATCGACACACTTACCGCAGTCGCCCGCCGGTTCGATTCCGAACTGGGGGAGCCTTCGACGGACGGCCCCCGGTGATCGTAGAGACGAACCCGCTGTAACGGAAATTTACCGATGGCTCGTTACCGGTCGATGTCGTCCGTCGGGTCGATCGGATCATCGAGGTCGTCCGGGTCGATCGATGGGTATCGGCGGTCGAGGGGATTCCGGGCGTATACCCCGCCACGGAGGAAGAGCCCGAGGAACACCGCGATCCCACCGATCCCGAGGAGGAGGCCCGCTCCCAGCAGGATGAGCGAAACGGCGAGCGGGCTCAGAGGAGCCTTGGAGATGGGGTACGCCTCCGACGCGGTGTACGTGAAGTTCAGGTTCGTCGGACCGACGTCCCTTGTCGACAGGACGTACTCGGAGACGACCGTTCCGCTCATGGACCACCGGCCGCTTTCGTTCGCGGGCCAGTTCACCAGGGCCGGCACGTTGACGCAGTTCCCCACCGCGGGCGCGGCGCACGGCGAAGTGCTCCACAAGGTGACGTTGGTCGCTCCGGTCGAAGACCACGACAGAACGAACGTCGCCCCGGAGGAGGCGTGGAGCGGGATGCTGGAGTTGTAGGTGCCGCCGCCTCCCAGGACGGGGTACGTGGCCGTCGAGCTCAGCGCGTTGGTCTCCCCCACATCGATCAGGAAGAGCGAAGCTACGAGCCCGCCCCCCGCGAGGGTGATCGCCAGACCGACAACCACGAGACCCGTACGCACAGCTTCTCACCGAGGTCGGACCGTTCTGATATGCTTATCCGGAATCGCGCAGCGCGTCGGAAGAACGGGGTCTGTACCCAACTCGATGTGACCGCCGGTCGGACGTCGGACCCCGACCAATCGCGCGGGTCGTCCGACGTGCCGGTCCGTTCGGCGCGCGCTACGGGTCGGACTCGGATGGGCGGAACCGGAACGCCTCTTTGTTATCCGTCGGACGGGCCCGGCGCTCGGTAGAAAAGGCCGCAGCGCGACCTTTATCTATGATAAGTCATCCGGGGTGCCCATGGACCGACCCTCTCGACGGTTGGGGTGGCACGCCGGGTTCGTACTGTTTGTCGTTGCGGTAACTTTGGGGTTGGCACTGGTCGCCTTTGTGCCCAACTCGGTGGCTTCGCCCGCTGCCGCTCACGGGACGGTCGCGCCCCGGACCGCGATCCAGCCCGTCGCTCCGAAAGCTGCTCCCGCCGCGCACACGAGCGTTCACCCGAGCCAGTCCCCCACCCAGGCGACGCTCTGGCTGGTCACCCCGTTGGGGACCTACACGATCCTGCCGTTCACGACGACGCTGAGCATCATGGTGACCAACTCCTCGATCGATCCGGGGGTCAACACCACGCTCTGGCTGAACATCACGGACTATTCCACCCACACCAACTGCGTCTCGAACGACATCACGGACCTCGTTTCGCCGGCGGCGTCGACGGAGTACGTCAGCTTCGCCCTCACGAACAGCTACTTCGCCAACGACACCAAGAACTGCCCGACGATCGGCGGTGACGTCGTAATCCTGAACCTCACTCTGATCCAGAACGGGGGCCCGAACGGAGTCGTAGTGACCCAGGGCGTCCAGTACGGTATCATCAGCGTGGTCGAAGGCATCGGCTGGGGCGTGATCCCGACGTCCTCGTTCATCTTCAGCCAGCCGACGAGCAAGCTCAACGTGGTCCCCGTCGCCAACCTCCCGCAGACGATGCTGTCCGCGAACTACACGGGGCAGTTCGTCGGTAAGGTTCAGCTGACGATCTACAGTCCGAACGGGGCGAGCGTCGTCTATTCGGCCAACCTGCACTGGAACGGATCCACGCCGACCGTCGTAACCTGGACCGAGGTCACGTCCGGGGTGTATCCGTACGTTCTCACCGTGTTCACGGGGTACGGGTCGTATAACAACACGGGCACGATCACCGTGCCGTTGCTGGCGGTGCACTACAACAACGCCACGTTCTCGAACCAGACGTTCATCAAGGGCTTGAGCGCCGGTGCCAGCGGAACGCTCCTGCTGGTCGTGGGCCTCATTGTCGGGATGATCGTCGCGGTGGTCGTCGGGCGCCTCGTCTGGGGCGGGCCGAAGGCCGCGGGACCGGCGCAGCCTTGGACCGCGAAGCCGGCCGCGACCAACGAGTGCAGTGTCTGCGGCAAGTCGTTCACCACTCCTGAGGAGCTGGCGGACCACAGCAAGACCGAGCACGGGATGCAGTAGATCCCTGGCCGGGTCCGGCCTAGGGCCGGACCATGGTCCAACCCCTTCCTCCGAGATTTTTCCTTGATTTCGATGGGGCGGGTCCCCTCCGATCGGGCCCTTCGCTCAGCGCGGCGGGGTCCGCGACCCGAGTCGAACCCGTCGGTACCGACGCCCGAACGATCCGGCCGCGGTGGCGTTTTCGCATGCGGTCCGGAGGCGGTCCCAGCGACCCGGTTTATCGGTAGCGGGGCGCTCGTTTTCCCACAGTATATATAGGACCCCCGGGATGAGCTTCGAGTCCCCCATTTGGGAGGAATCGAAGCGATGCAAGAGAGCGAACCAGAGGGAAGCCGGCCGATGGTCTCGAATCGACGTGGAATGTCCACGACGGTCGCAGCGATCATCTTGGCCGTGATCGTCAT
>JASHSX010000020.1 GCA_030040865.1 Thermoplasmata archaeon
GCGCCGAGGATGAGCAGGATCGCGCCGTGACGCACCGCGCGGTGCACGAGCGGCCCCATCCGCTCGGTCTCGGCGGGCGCGGCCTCGGGGGCCTCCGCGGACACGGGACCTAGTCCCGGCGGGCGTTCCGTTCGTACGAGGCGTCGCTCGCGCGCTTCAAGCGCGCGCCGTCCCGGTCACAGACCGGGCGGGCGCTCGGCGGGACGTCGATCACGTAGCCGCCTCCGCACTTCGGGCACTCGTAGTACGGCATGGACCACCGAGCGGGTACCGGGAGCGCGTTGCGATATAAAGGGGAACCTGGAGTGGCCCCGACGTGCCGGGGGCCACCCCGAAGCGATATTCCCCCGGCGGCTTCGCCGTGCCCGGTGCCGAGGCGTACGGGCCCGTCGCGAGCGGGACGCCCGGACGCCGGTCGCGACCCCTCCGCCTCCGCGACCGATCGCTTCCGACGGCTCGATCCGTACCGCGTGGCGAGGGAATATCAACGCTACGAAGGCACCCCGCAGCGGGACCTCTTCCGGATCCTTCGCGAGAGGTTCCTCGAACGACATTCGGGAAGCGGCCCTTGGTCGATCGACGTCGGGTCCGGCCCGCTTCGATTCACTCGCTGGGTCGGATCCGAAGGGTCCCACCGTGTCGCGCTCGATCTCTCCCGAGCCGCACTCGAGTTCCCGCGCACCGGATCGTCGGGCGACCCCGGAACGATCGATCGCGTTCGGGGGGACGCCACTCGCCCTCCGTTCCCGCCCGGCCAGTTCTCGAGCGTCGCGGTCCTCGGCAACGCCATCGGCTTCGCCGGCGCAGACGGTAGCCGGTTGCTCGACGCCGCGAGCTCCCTGACCGCGCCGGGCGGGCGGCTCCTGCTCGAGATCGCGCCGGGCCCCGGGGAGCACTCTCGATACCTCGCACGGCTCCCTCCGTCCGCCGTGCGCCGACTGCTCCGTTCTCCCGTCGGGGCCGTACGACCCCGGATCGAGCGGGAGGGGTTCGCCCGGGAGCCGTGGCGCAAGCGAGACCCCGGTACCTTTCAACGGTGGACCGTGCCGGGAATATCGGAGTACCTCTCGAAACGGGGCTGGGCCCAGGACGAGACCGTCGCGGTGGCTCCCGCCCTCGGCCACCTTACCGGGCGCATCGCGGCGGTGCGCGGCGACGCCAAGGCGTGGGGGCATCTGCTCGAGATCGAGGAGGCGGTCGGGCGCCGTCCGGAGCGATGGACCAGCGCGGCGTCCGTCCTGCTCGCGTGGACCGCCCCCGCGAGCCGGAGCCATACGCTCAAGTAGGATGGTCCCCCCATCCTCCCGTATCCGGTGATCTCGATGGCCAAGGATCCCGCGCCGGACTCCCCGGCGCCGGGCACCCGGCCGGTGACCGTTCCGGCCCCCGAGGACCTGGAGCTCGCCAAGGACGACGCACTGCTCCAGCTTCGGATCGGCCGGCAGGCCCACTTCTACGCCGTCGCGGTCTCCGCCGTGCTCGCGTTCGCCGGGATCCTCGTCCTCGTCTTCGACCCGACGCTGCCGACGCTGGCCAGCTCTACGACCGGTTTCGCCGCGTTCTCGCAGACGTACTATCTCATGTTCGTCGTCCTGTCGGGCCTCGCCGTCGCGGTGATCGCCCTCCTCGAGAAGTGGGAGGTCTTCCAGCTGTGGCCGTGGGAGGCCCACTTCTCGACGACGGTCGCGGCGCTCGGCGCGAACGTCGTGCTCGTCGTGGTCTACTTCACGCGGATCGCCGGCGTCGGACCGTTCGCGACGTTCGCCCTCCTACCGGACTTCTACCCGATCGCTCTCGCCGGGCTGTCGCTCGCCTTCGTGGGCCTGGTCCTCACGTGGGGCGGCTGGGGCACCCGCCAGTGGGCGAGCGCGATCTCGGCGGTCCTCCCGATCGCGACCGCCGCCGTCGTGCTGCTGCATCCGCCCGGCGCCGCCCAGGCGTCGACGGCCCTCGCGATCTCGTTGTTCCTCTCCGCGATCTTCTACCAGACGACCGGCTCGTTCCTCCACCTCATCTCTTCCGGAACGCGCGCGCACGAGCGTGAGCTGATCACCTCGGGGCAGAGCAAGATGTTCCGCATCGCCGACGACGTCCGCCAGAAGGAGGAGGCCCTCCACTTCCGCTCGGCGACCCTCGTGAAGCGCGAGGCGGACGTCGAGAACGCCGAAATGTCGATCCGTCGGCAGAACGACGCGCTCAAGGAAGCCCGCCAGCAGCTCGACGATCTCGAGGAGGACTACCGCAAGCGGTCCGACAGCTTGGCCGAGAAGGAGCGGTCCTCCGCGTCCCGGATCGCCGAGGTCGACGGGAAGTCGCGGCTCGTGGACGATCGCGCCTCCGCCGTCGGGATCCGCGAGGCGGAGGTGGCGCGCCAGCTCCCCCAGATCTCGACCCGCGAGCAACGGCTCGTCGACCGGGAGAGCGAGCAGACGAAGCGGGAGATCGAGCAGACCCAGCGGCAGCAGGACCTCGACCGCAAGGCGACGGCCGCCACGGAGACCGACCAGCGGTTGGACGCCCGCAAGAAGGAGCTCGACCAGAAGACGGCCGACCTCCTCCGCCGCGAGGGCGAGATCACGGCACGCGAGATCGCGGTCAAGTCCGGCGGCGGCACGCCGACGGCCGCCGCGACCGAGATCGCGGCCCGCGAGGCGAAGCTCCAGCAGTTCAAATCGGCGCTCGACGAGCAGAACGTGCTCCTCGGCCGCAAGGCGCGGGAGGCGTCCGAGAAGGCGGCCCAGGCGGACGCCCTGATGCAGCAGGCGACCCAGAAGGAGACCGAGCTCGCCACCCGGGCGGCTCAGATCCGTCAGAAGGAGGCGGACTTGACCGACCTCGCCAAGGCGGCCGTCGAGCGGAAGCAGCAGTACGACTCGGCCTACGCGGACTATGCGAACCGGCTCGGCGAGATGAGCAAACAGCAGGGCGATGCGGCCGCCAAGGTGACGGACCTCGAACGGCAGGCGAAGTCGCTCACGGATCGCGAGACCGCGGCCAAGTCCCGCGAGGAGCGGCTGCGCACGACCGCGCAGGTCCTCGACCGTCGCGAGGCCGAGTTGACCCAGCGCGAGCGGGCCCTCCAGGAGAGCGAGGCGGAGGTCGGCCTGCGCCGACAGGAGCTCGCCCGGAGCGGGGACATCTCGATAGCGGGCCTCGCCGCCGTCGCCGCAGCGGACCGGAGGGAGCCACCGTCCGCGGCGCGCGGGACCGGCTCGGGCGGGGTTCGGGATCTGGCGGGAAGCGTACCGGCCGGCGACGACGTCGCCGGCGACACGCTGCGACCCGCGCAAGGTCGCCGCATCGCCGACCGCCTCCCCACCGGGACGCCGCGGCTGGACGACCTGCTGATGGGTGGTCTGCCGCCGAAGTCGCACATCGTCGTCCTCGGGGACCCGTTCGTGGGCAAGGAGGTCGTCGTCTACGCCTTCCTCGCGGAGGGCCTGAAGCGCGGAGAGCCCGCGGTCATCGTCACCGCGGCTCGACCTCCCGAGGAGATCTCCGAGAGCCTGGGGGTCGTCCTGCCGCA
>JASHSX010000184.1 GCA_030040865.1 Thermoplasmata archaeon
GGCGTCCGCCACGCCCGCCGCGGACCGGGCGGGCGCCCTCCTCCTTCGGAGGAAGGATCGAGGTCCCGACGGGGCCCCGCACGATCTTGAGACGGGTCAGGTCCTCGGCCGGGACCTTGAGCTCCGAGAGCGAGACGAGCGCCTGGTAGGCCGCCTGCGCGTAGTTCACCGTGGTCTTCGTGTGGCCGTCGGTGAACCCCCAGGCGTCGGTGATCCCGGCGAACCGAAGGATCGGCTTCGCGACGTTCCCCACGGCGAGCCCGACCCCCCGCGGGGCGGGGCGCAGCGTCACCACGACCGATCCGACACGCGCGCGGATCTGGAACGGCAGCGAGTGGGGGCGACCGCATCCGCACTCCCAGCTGCCGTCGCCGCGGTACACCTCCACGATCTCGAGCTTCGCCCGGTCGATCGCCCGGCGGATGGTCGGGCCGACCTCGCGACCCTTCGCCCGCCCGAGCCCGACGTACCCGTCGCCGTTCCCGACGACGACCGTGACCGCGAATTTGAACCGGCGGCCGGAGTCGGTCATCCGCTGGACCATGTTCACATCGAGGACCTCGTCGTGCAAGCCCGGGAGGAGCTTGTCGACGATCTGCGGCTCGCGGAGCGGAAGGCCCGTGGCGAGCGCCTGGGCCATCGTGGTGATCTCGTCGGAGAAGACCCGGCGGCCGAGCTCGGTCTTCGGGACCCACGGCGGGGGCGCCGGGGCCCCCGGCGGTCCGGCCGAAGGTCCCGGACGAGGCGGACCCTGGAGAGCGGCCGCGCTCATGCAGACGCCTCCGCGCGCTGGACGAGCTGGGGAAGCTTCAGCTTGTACGCCTCGACCGGTTGGGGTAGCGGCTTCGGGAGATGGGCGCCGTTCAGTCGGTCGCCCGAGGGGAAGTTCTCCTCCCCGTGCGGGATCTCGACGCCGGCGTCGAGCAGGCCCTTGAGCGCCGCCGCGAGCCGGCCGCCCTGCGACGGGTGGCGCGGCCCCAGGTCCAGCACGGCGCTCTCGGCGCCGGACCCTTTCGCGCGCAGCCCGGCGAGGTAGGCGGTCAGGTACGCCGCGGGCGTCGAGGCGAGGCTCGTCGACGGGAACGCGAGCGCGCCGAGCTCCCGGCTGTCGGCGGCGGCGACGACGCGGTCGCCGGCGGGGTCGAACCGCACGATCGACACGAGGACGCGGTGGTTCGAGAGGCGGACGACCGCCCGCTCGTCGCCCGACTTGAGGAGCCGGAGGCGGACCCGATAGTCCGTCTTCCCCTCCCGGCGTCGGCGGAACGGCACCCGGTAGCGCGGTCCGACGCTCACGCCGCTCCCTCCTTGAGGTGGCCCGCCAGACGGAGGTTCGCGAGCAGGTGGGCGCGGCTGCGGAACATCCCGCCCTTCGCGCGCCGGTAGAACTCCCGATAGACCGTGGGGGTGATCTTGCGCTGGGCGCGCAGCTCCGCGAGCGTCTCGCGCTGCGCACGGATCCGCCGGATCCACCGCTCCTTGCGGGGAACGCGGGAGAACGGGGTGCCGCGCCGCGATCCCGGCCCGGAGTGCCGGCCCTTCGCCACTTCGAGCGCGTGCTTCCGGGCGCGGACCCGGGACGTTCCCTGGATCGGCTTCCTCCGGATGACGCCGGCCTTGATCGCGCTGCGCAGATCGCTCCGGGTCACCGCGTCCGCGAGCTCCTCCTGGCTCGCCGGGTCGATCCAGACCCGGCCCTCACCGCACTTGAGCAGGGACGCGGCGAGCCGACGCTGGTTCGAGAGGTCGGGCATCCGTCCTACTCCTCCGAATCCGACTTCACGATCGGGTTGAGCACGCGGATCCCGAGCTTGCGCGCCGCCTCCTCGAGGACGAGGCGCCGGCGCGTGCCGACGGTGCGGGCGATGATCGCCGCCTGGGTCCGTCCGTCCAGCCCGTCGAGCTCGGACTCGGTGCGGACGAGCACCGGGCGGAAGCCGCTCGGAACGAGTCCCCGCACCCGGGCCGGGGAGCGGTACCCGATGCTCACGATGCGGGCGCGGTAGCCGTAGTGGCGCCGCTGCTTCGACTGCAGACCGCGCGGGCGACGCCAGGCGCCGTCCCGTCCGATCCGGAAGTACCGGTTCGCGGCCTGACGACCGAAGATCGGGCGCCGGCCGTCGAGCGCGTCGCGCAGGCGAAGGAGTTCGGCGGTCCGGGGGGCGACCGCCGCCCGGCGCGGGGTCCGGGGGCCTTCGACCTCCTCGTCCTTCACCGGGTCGACCGGCGTCTCGGCCGGGGGGGTCGCGGGCGCCTTGGCGGCGGCCGCCCTCGACCGCCGGGGCTTCGGCGGGGCCGGCGGGGACGCCGTCGCGGGCTCCGTCGTCGAGGCCGGGGTCTCGGGCTCGTCGGGCATCAGGCGGCCTCCTTGAGGTGAGCCCGCTCCACGAGGTAGATCCCGTCCTGGAAGACGCGCGGATCGTAGTCGCGGATGTGGGTCACCCGCTCGATGTTCGCCGCGCTCTGGCCGACCTGCTCGACGTCGTGCCCCGAGAGGACGACGAACTCGCCGTCGACCGTCGCCTTCGTGCCGGGGACGAGCCGGGTCGTGCGCGGGTACTTCTCGCCCAGGAAATTCTCGATGACGAGCTCCTCGCCGCGGACCTGCACCTTCATCGGGAAGTGCGCGGCGACGACCTTCATCTTCGCCTCGACCCCGACGGTGAGCCCGCCCGCGAGGTTCCGCACGTGCGCGGCCCACGTCTTGAGGAGCGCCTGGGCATGCCGCCGGTTCGGCGGGATCCGCAGGACGAGCGTCACGCCCCCGGCACCGGTCTCGAAGCCGAGCGCGTCGCCCGGGAACGGTCGAGAGATCGCCCCGAGCGGCCCCTTCGCGGAGAGGACGCCGTGCGCTACCGCGAACGTGACCCCCTTCGGGACCTCGACGGTCTCGCGACTGCGGTCCGGTTCAGTAGACATAGGCGAGCAGCCGACCTCCGATCTTGAGTTCCCGCGCCTTCTGGTGCGAGAGAACGCCCTGGTTCGTCGACAGGACGAGCAGTCCGAAATCCTGGGCCGGCAGGAACCGGGACTCGTAGCGCTCGAGGCCGTCGTGCGGCACGGCGATCCGCGGCTTGATCACGCCGCACGAATTGATCCGGCGCGAGAGCGCGACGTCGTACTTGCCGCCGCGGCCCGTAGGCACGAACGTGAAGTCGTCGATGTAGTGGTGCTCCCGGAAGATCCGCAGCACCTCGGCGACGAGCTTCGAGGTCGGGGCGATCTCGACGTGGGGCTTTCCGTCCTGGTCCGCGTGGCGGAGCGTCACCAGGGCATCGTTGAGCAGGTCCTGCCGCATGTGGTCCCCCTACTGGTACTTGCGGAACCCCAGGTCCATCGCGACCTCGCGGAAGCATTGGCGGCAGAGGTGGAGTCCGTAGCGCCGGACGATGCCGCGCTTGCGGTCGCACCGCAGGCACCCTTCCTTCCGGCCGAAGTGGGCTTTGGGAGGGCTCATCGTCCGTCTCACTCCAGGACCGTGACGCCAAACTGCTGGGTCAGGAACGCGCGCGTCTCGTCGCGGGTCGAGCGGAGGGCCCGCGGGATGCCGCGCGACTGGATCCGGCGCTCGCGCACCCGGAAGCCGGCGCGACCGACCTCGACCGCGACGTCCATCCCGTGGATCCCGATCTGCGGGTCGTACTTCATGCCGGTAAAGTCCGTGTAGTCGGCGATCCCGAACGAGAAATTCCCGTTCCGATCGATCGACTGGACGTCGAGCTGCTTGTCCCGGGCCTCGAAGGCCCGGGCGAGGAAGTCCCGGGCCGGTTCGCCCCGCAGGGTCACCTTCGCGCCGATCTCCTGGCCCTTGCGGATCCCGAAGTCCCGGTTCGTGGAGTGGGAGCGCGTCGCCACCGGTTTCTGGTGCGTGACCATCTGGAGCACGCGCTCGGCCTTCGTCCGCGCGTCGCCGGACTCGCCGACCCCGGCGTTCACGACGATCTTGATGAGGCGGATCGCGCGGTGGGCGTTCGGCCCGCTCGGGGCCGCGGCCGGCGGGACGGCGGTGCGCGACGGGGCGCTCATCGGTCGACCCCCTCGCCGATCGTGACCTCGGGGGCCTTCTCCCCGACGACGAAGACGTACTCCTTGATCGTCGAGAACCCCTCCTTGAAATGGACGAGGTTCGGCTGCGACGAGTTGCGCACCTCGACCCGGTCGACGCGCGCGAGCTCGCCCACGTGCGTGCCGCCGGCGACATACGCGAGCGCCCCCGGTCCGAGCGGGAAGTGGCCGACGACCTTCTGGCTCGGCACCTCGATCTTGAGCGAGTCGCCGACCTTGTACGGCGTGCCGCGCTCGACCAGGAGGTTCCGCCCATCGTGCAGCGTGACCTCGATGCGCCCCGCGCGCACGGCGTGCTTGAAGCGGACCCGCCCGAGCTTGACCGTGGACTCCGGCGCCGGGATGGCGACGAGCACGAGCTTGTCGTGGCGGTCCTTGACGACCCGATAGTGGGCGTCGAGCGGCGCCCCGAACGAGAGGGTGTCCATGAGTCCCAGGCCGCGGTCCAGGTCCTTCGCGACCTTGCCGTCGACGCGGACCGCGCCGGACCGCACGAGCTGGCTCGCCTCTCGGGCGCTCGCGACGATGCGGCGGAGGTCGCGCAGCACCATGAGGAGCGGCATCGATTGGTCCTGGGCGTGCGGGCCCGGTCCGGGCCGCTTCACCCACTTGGTCCCCTTCCGGGGGATCGTCCAGGCGCGCGGGGCCGCCCGCCGCTTGAGCCGGAACGTCACGGCTTCGCCTCCGGCGTCTTGTGGGCCGCGTCGTCCGGCTCCTCCTCGAGATCGGGGCCCTCCGCGTCGGAGGCGTCGTCCGAGCTCTCCTCGGCGGGCGCCTCGGGGGCCGGGAGCGCCGGCGCCTCTTCGGCCTCCTCCGTATCCTCCGGCACGACGCCGCGTTCCTCCGGCGTCACCTCCTCGTCGGAGACCTTGAGGGAACGGCGCCGCCAGGCATCGGAAAGGTTGAGCTTCGTGATCACGAGGTGCCCCGTGCGGATCGGGAGCGGCTTCAGCTTCTCCTCGCCGGACTTGAGCGTCACGTTGTCGAGGACCACCGAGTAGTCGCGACGGACGACCCGCTGGACGCGCTCCTCGCGCCCGACGAAGCTCCCGGAGAGGACCCGCACGGTGTCGCCCTTGCGCAGGGGGACCGAGCGAACGCGGAACCTCCGCCTCAGTTCGCGCGAGAGCGGGACCGTCATACGCCGTCGCCGCCCGAACGTCGAGGCTGTGTACAGGGCCTTGCGTTGGCGCCGCGGGGAGGTGGGAGAGGTTCGCGCCATCGTCGCCCCTACAGGATGATCGAGGACGCGGCGGCGATCCGCGGCCACCGCTCGGCGGCCTCCTTCGCCACCGGGCCCTTGATCTGGGATCCCTTGATCTCGCCGGTCTCGGTCGTGATGACCGCGGCGTTGTCCTCGAACTGGAGCCGGGTCCCGTCCGGTCGATGGAGCGGGACGCGCGAGCGGACGATGACGGCGTGGAGGACCTGCCGCCGCATCTCGGGGGTCCCCTTCTTCACCGAGACGATGACGAGGTCCGCGATCCCGGCGCGCGGGTAGCGCCGGTGGGTGCCGTGCCAGTTGCGGACGGCGATGATCTCGACGACCTTCGCTCCCGTGTTGTCGACGCAATCCAGGCGGGCGCCTTTCGGAAGCCCCCGGCTGCGACGGCCCGCGAGCCCCTTCATGCCGCCTCCGCGGGCGCCGCCGTCGGGGTTGGCGCCTCGGGCTCCTCGCCGCGCACGCGCCGGGCCGCCTCGCCGAGGTCCTCGACGATGCAGAAGCGGACGACCTTCGAGAGCGGCCGCGTCTCAGCGATCCGGACGCGGTGGCCCACCGTGACGTTCAGGCACGGCGGGGCGTGCGCCAGGTACCGGCGCCGCCGCTTCTCGTACCGCTCGAACTTGGGGACGAAGTGGAGGAGGGTCCGCTCGACGACCGCGGTACGCTGCATGGCCGTCGAGACGACGGTCCCCTCGATGATCTGGCCGCGCACCGGGAGCCGGCCGTGGAACGGACAATGGGCGTCGTCGCACCGGCCCTTCGGCGCGCGGACGTCGAGCCCGATATCGTGGGCCCGGCGACGGACCGGTGCACTGCGGGCAGGACTCATCGCGACCTCCGAGGCCCGCCCGTGAGCAGCCGCTTGGTGCGGTCCTCGGGACGGTGGCGAAGGGCGTCCCCTCTTAACGGTAACTCGCCCGCCGAGAGCTCGATGGTCCCCTCGAGCCCGGTCTTCGCGAGGCGCAGCGGGCGCGCGCGGCCCGCCACCCGGATCGAGAACGTGGAAAGCGTCTCGTCCACGATCGTCCCGCGGACCTCGCGCCGGACCCCGGGAGCCGCCGGGATCGTGACCGATGCGCCGATGAGCTCGCCCGCGAGCGCTTCCCGCTCGACGCGCGAGAGAGTCGGCAACGAACCCGTTCGGCCCCCCATCGGTCCACCTCGGCGCCCCCTACTGGCTCCGAGCCTCCCGCGATCGGGCGGAGCGTTCGTTGAGCACGGTGAGCGCGCGCGCGACGTTCGTCCTCAGCGCGCGCATCCGCCCGGGGCTGGGCGGGGCGCCGCCCATGGCGGCCGTGCCGCGCTCGCGCAGGAGGTCGTTCTCCGCGTCGGCGATGCGCCGGCGCAGGTCCTCGTCGCTCAGATTTCGCAGGTCCTTCATCCGCTGCAGCGTCACGTTGCCTCGGGGGCCTCCGTCCCCGGCGCCGCGACCGCGGCCTCCTCGAGCGGCGGCATCTCGGACGGCGCCACCTTCGGCGGTAGCTCCACGCCGCGCACGACGATCTCGTCCGGCAGCTTCGCCGCCGGCCGCATGATCCAGACGTTCACGCCGATGACGCCCGGCTTCAACCGGGCCTGGTAGAATCCCTTGTCGATCCAGAGGTGGACCGCCTCGCCGCAGTACTTGATCGTGCCGGCCTTGAACCGCTCGGTGCGGTGGCGCTCGCCCGTGAGCTTCCCCGAGAGGATCACCTGGCAGCCGCGTGCTCCGGCCTCCATGATCCGCCGCACGGTCGAGTGTCCGGCGCGGCGGAAGTGCCACCCGCGCTCGAGCGTCGACGCGAGCTTCTCGCTCATCAGCTGAGCGTTCAGGCTCGGCTGGCGCTCCTCCTGGACCTCGATCTGGGGATTGTCGAGCCGGAAGCGGGCCTGGATGTCCTCGGTGAGCCGCTTGATGAGCTCCCCGCGGTGGCCGATCAGGATCCCGGGCCGCTCGCAGATGAGCGTCACGCGGGTGCCCATCGGCGTCCGGGTGATGTCGAGCCCGCCGAACCCGGCGCGCGCGCTCTCCTGCACCAGGTAGTCCTTCAGGAGGACGCGGCGCATCGCCTCCTGGATCACCTTCTGCTCGGCGCTCATGCGGCCTTCTCCTTCGGCTCGAGCAGCACGATCTCGACGTTGGTCGTCTGTTCGTGCCACGCGGTCGCACGACCGTGGGCCCGGGGCATGTTCGCCTTGCGGATCCGGCCGCGGGCGCTCGCGGCGACCGCGACGACGAGCCGGTCGGTGTCGAGCCCTTCGTACTCGGCGTTCTCGCGGGCGCTCGTGAGCACCTGGAGCACGTTCTGGGCGACCTTCTTCGGGTACCGGCCCGGTCCGGTCCCTTTCTTGTGCGAGGTCTCCTGGTTGTACCGACGGAACGGCACGGCACGTCGGAGGGCGACCACCTCCTCGAGGAACGCCTGGGCGCGGTCCACGGGCAGCCCCCGGATCGCGTTCAGCACCTCGTACGTCTTCTTCGGCGACATCGGGATCTCGACGCCCCGGGCGCGCGCCACGCTCACGCCGGGTTGCGCGCGGTACGTGTACCCCTTCATCGTCGAACCCCCCTCACTTGAGCGGCATGAACTTGGACGAGCGCGTGGCGCCGACGCCCGGCCCCGAGTGCTTCTCGAACCGCCGCGTGAGGGCGAACTCGCCGTAGTAGTGCCCGATCATCTCGGGGCGGACCTCCACCTCTTTGAACTCCTTCCCGTTGTGGACGGCCACGCGACGGCCGATGTGCTCGGGGAGCACGAGCGCGTCGCGACAGTGGGTGCGGACGACCTTTTCCTTCGGCGAAGAGCGCATCCGCTCGAAGAACCGCGTCGTCTCCGTGTTGAAGCCGCGTCGGATCGATCGGCGGACCCGGGCGGTGACGATCTTCGCGAAATCCTCCAGGCTCATCGCCTGGAGCTCGGCGACCCCCACGCCGCGGTACGTGAACTCGCGCTTGCGGCGGGCCTCGACCTTCTTCGCGCGACGGGCTTTCGGCATCGGTACGATCAGCCCCGCTCCCGCCGGTCGCGCCGGCGCTTCTTGCTGGTCCCTCGGGAGAACCGTCCGACCTTCGCGCCCGGCCACGTCCCCTTCGACACCGTGCTCGGCCGACCGACGTGCTGGTGCGCACCGCCGCCGAACGGGTGGTTGACCGGGTTCATCGCGACGCCGCGGACCTTGAACGGAGGTCGGGCGAGGGACCGCGTCCCCCAGAACCGCTTGCCGGCCTTCGTGATGGGCCGCTCGCGCCGACCCCCGCCGCCGACCGCGCCGACCTGCGCCCGACAGCTCTCGAGGAACTGCTTGAACCGTCCGCTCGGGAGCTGCACCGTGACCTCGTGACCGGCGTGCGCGGTGACGAGCGCGCTCGAGCCGGCCGTGCGGACGAGCCGCCCGCCGTCGAACGGCTTCACCTCGAGGTTGGAGACGATCGTCCCGTCGGGGATGCGCCCGAGCGGGAGGATCGAGCCCCGCTCGACGGGGCCCTCCTGGAAGGAGATCCGGTCGCCGGTCGCGAGTCCGGCCGACGCGAGCACGCGGATCGTGCCGTCCGGCACCGCCACTTCGGCGACCGGCGCCGTTCGGCCCGGCGACGGCACGATCGCGACCACGGTCCCCGCGAGCACGCGCTCGGGCGGCGGGTGGACGATCGCCCCGTGGTGGCGATGGCTCGGGGAGCGGTAGCGTCCGGTGCCGGCGCCCCGACGCCGCGAGATGATCCGCTTCCCCATCAGAACACCCCGGCGCGGCTGCCGATGTCCTCGGCGGAGAACTCCTTCGCGAAACGGACGGTGGCGATCTTCCCGAGCCGCACGATCTTCACGTTGATCTTGGCGACCCGGCAGTGGTAGATCTCCTCGATCGCGCGCTTGATCGCGGCCCGATTGGCCCGGGCGTCCACCACGAACTCGAGCTTGTTGAGCCGCTCCATCTCGTCCATCGACTTCTCGGTGACGTACGCGTGCAGGACGACGCGGTGCTGGAGCTGCGTCATGCGGTCGCCTCCCCGAGGCGGGTCCGGAGGGTCTCGACCGCCCGGTGCGAGAACAGCGTGAGCCGCCCCGCCGTACCGCCCGGGGCCAGGTCCTCGGTCGCGAGATGGGCGGCCGGGACGACCTCGACGCCCGCCAGGTTGCGGAAACCGCGGGCCTTGTGGGGCGCGCTCGTCACGACGAGAAGGCTCCTCGGCGTCCGGCGGACCCGCCCGCGACGCCGGGCGCGGCCGGACGAGGTGAGGTGGGTGCCGCGACGCGCCCGCTCGACGTCGGGCCACAGCTTGAGTCGGTCCAGGAGCGCGCGCGCGTCCCCGGCGGTCAGGATCTCCTCGACGGGGTCCGCCAGGACGAGCGGGAGGTGAAGGCCGTGCGGCAGTTCGTGGCCCCGGGCCGCCGCCAGCTTGGCGTCGCGGGTCGCCGCGAGCGCCGAAGCGAACGCGAGCCGGGCCTCCTTCCGGTTGATCTTCTTCTCCCAGATCCGGTCGACGCGCGGCGGGTGCGCGGGACGTCCCCCGACCGTGTTCGGCGCCTGCGCTCCCCGCATCGAGTCCATGAGGCGCGGGGTCCTCGCGACGCCCTTGCCCTTGCCGGACCACTCGACCGAATGGCGAAGTCCGGCGGTGGGCGACGTGCCGTACGGCTGGCGCCGGTGGGACTGCGCGGCCACGACCGCCCGAGCGATGAGATCGGGGCGCACGGGGGCGGAGAAAGCGAGCGGAAGGACGATCGGGTCGCCGGCCTTCCCGCTGAGGGCGAGGACCGGCACCCGATGGTGGGTCGTGGCCGGGTCGTGCCCGCCGGAGGGGGGTTCGGGCGTCATGCGCCCTGCTTCGAGCTCGTGCTGAAGTAGCGAAGGTCGACCTTCTCGACGGTGCTCACCCGGCTCCTCAGCGGGGCGCGGAACCGCAGCAGGCGCTTCGCCGGGCCCGGGAGCGAGCCGTGCAGGACGATGCACGAACTCTGGACCTCGCCGTAGTGCGGGAAACCGCCGGCGGGCGTGATGCGGTCCGTGCGCGGGTCGCGCACCACCTTGAGCACCCGCATGTTGAGCTGCGTGCGGCGGTGGTAGCCCTGCTGGCCGGCTTGGGGGATGCGGTAGGAGACGAAGCTCGGATTGTGCGGACCGAGCGTTCCGATCATCCGGCGGTGCTTCGAGTTCTTCCGGGGCTGCAGCTTCACGCCCCACCGCTGGATGTGGCCCTGGAACCCGAATCCCTTCGTGACCCCGATCACGTCGACGAACTCGCCCTCCTTGGTGAGCTGGTCGGCGGAGACCTCCTGCCCGAGCTGCTTCACCGCGAAGGCGCGCCGCTCGTCGAACTTCTCGCCGGTAACTCGGACCTCGAACAGGCTCGGGGTCTTCGAACCGATCCCCGACACGAGGTGGGGCTGGGTGTACGCCAGGAGGCGGATCTCGTCGCCGTGGGTCTCGGAGAACTGCTTCACGCGATCCTCGGCGCTCGCCGGGTGCGTGGGGATCCGTCGTCCGAGCTCGTCCGTGAGACCGGAACCCCAGACCTCGGCGACGATCCGCATGCCGTAGGGCTGGCGCCGGTAGATGCGTGCCCCGGCGATACGTAGCGGAGGCACCTCGACCACCGTGACCGGGACCGCGAGCTCCTGGCCGGCGGTGGTGGATCGCTTGCGGTAGTCGACGATGAACGCATGGGTCATGCCGACCTTGTAGCCGGCGAACCCTTCGATCGACGGCTGCTTCGAGCCGGCGGGCCACGACCGGATCCGCGGGACCGGGCGGGCGGAACGGGAGCGGGGCGAGTAGGCGAGCGAACCTCGCCTCGGACGATGGCGTGCCATGGGTCGATAGCCTCTCCTGCTTCCGCGGGGGGGCGGGAGAAAGGTACCCTATATAAGCGCTCGCGCGCGAATTCCGCCGGCGGCGCGCCGGCCCCGTTTCTCCTCGAGAATTCGGAGCCGGGGCCGGCCGGTCTCGGACGCGCGCGTAGAGTGCTGCGGCCCGCGGCGCGCGTGCGCCGGACGGCGTTCCAGGCCCCAACCGTTATGGCCCGACGGCCTTGCTCGACGCCGGGATCGTTCCAGCGTGAAAGCGTGGGTGAAGACCGCGCGGGGCCCGGGGGCGGAGGTCCGGACGGTCGCGGATCCGGAGCCGCGCGACGACGAGGTTCTCGTGACCGTCCGCGCCTCCTCGATCTGCGGGACCGACATCCACCTGTGGGAATGGAACGCCTGGGCACAGTCCAGGGTCCACCGCGTGCCGCTCGTGATCGGGCACGAGGTGAGCGGGGAGGTGACGGCGGTCGGCGCCCGCGTGCGGAGTCTCTCTGTCGGCGACCACGTCTCGGCCGAGACCCACATCGTGGACGGGATCTGCTACCAGTGCCGGACGGGCCGGATGAACGTCTGCGCCCACGTGCAGGTCCTGGGCGTCGACCGGGACGGGGTCTTCGCGGAGCGCGCCGTCCTGCCGGAGGCGAACGCCTGGAAGAACGATCCCGGCCTCGATCCCGCGCTCGCCTCGATCCAGGAGCCGCTCGGGAATGCGGTCCACTCGCTCCTCCCCGAAGGGAGCCCGGAGGAGCTCGCGGGAACGAACGTCCTCGTCACCGGATGCGGCCCGATCGGGCTGCTCGCGATCGCGGTCGCCAAGGCGCTCGGCGCACGTCGGGTCTTCGCGACCGAGGTGAACCCGTTCCGCATCGGGCTCGCTCGGACCATGGGCGCCGATCGCGTCCTCAATCCGGTCGAGCTGGGGGAGCGCACCGCGTCCGAGCTCCTCGCCGCCACGGACGGGACCGGCGTCGACGTCGCCGTCGAGATGTCGGGCCACCCGGCGTCGCTCAAGCTGTGCTTCGACGCCCTGACGCCGGGAGGTCGAGTGTCGCTCCTCGGTCTCTACGACCGCGACGCGAGCTTGAACTTCGACGACGCGGTCATCTTCAAGGCGGCCCGGATCCACGGGATCTTCGGCCGCCGCATGTTCGAGACGTGGTACCAGGTGAAGGGGCTCCTGGAGCTCGCGAGCCTCCGGGAGAAGATGGCAGCGATCATCACCCACCGGGTCCCGATCGGCGACCTCCCCCGCGCGATGGAGATCCTGCGCACCCAGGGCGCGGCGAAGGTGGCCCTCACGCCGGAGTGGTAGCGATGCGGGATCCCACGTCGTTCCTCGGGGAGGAGTACCGACAGCTCGTCGCCCAGGAGATCGACTGGAGGCTCCACGTGCTGCGCGGACCGAGCACTCCCTGGTCCTCGGTGGACGGCCACAAGGTGCTGATGTTCTGCTCGAACAACTACCTCGGACTGAGCGACCACCCGAAGCTCAAGGCCGCCGCCGAAGCGGCGGCCCGGAGCCACGGCGTCGGATCCGGCTCCGTCCGGCCGATCGCGGGGACGATGGACCTCCACGTCGAGCTCGAGCGCCGGCTCGCCCAGTTCAAGCGGGCCGAGGCGTCGCTGGTCTACCAGAGCGGATTCGCCGCGAACGCCGGTCTCATTCCCCAGCTCGTCGGCGAGGGGGACCTCGTTGTCAGCGACGAGCTCAACCACGGAAGCATCATCGACGGGGTCCGGCTCTCCCGCGCCGAGCGCGCGGTGTACCGGCACACCGACGTCGCCGACCTCGAGAGGGTCCTCGCGACCGCCGAGGAGCACCGGCCGGAATACCGCCGGATCCTCGTGATCACGGACGGCGTCTTCTCGATGGACGGCGACGTCGCCCCGCTCGACCGGATCGCCGAGGTCGCGCACCGCCACGGTGCGATGGTGTACGTCGACGACGCGCACGGCGAGGGCGTGCTCGGACCGGGCGGTCGCGGGATCGTCGCGCACTTCGGGCTCGGCCGCGACCGGGTCCACGTGGAGATGGGGACGTTCTCGAAGGCGTTCGGCGTGGTCGGCGGCCACATCTCGGGGTCGCGGGACCTCGTGGACTTCGCGCTCAACAAATCCCGGACCTGGCTGCTGAGCGGATCTCACCCGCCGCCGGTCGCGGCGGCCTGCTTGGCCGCCGTGGACGTCCTCGAGAACGAGCCCGAGCACGTGCAGCGGCTGTGGGCCCACACCGAGCGGTTCAAGAAGGAGATGCGGGCGCTCGGGTTCGACACCGGGAAGAGCACGACGCCGATCACGCCGGTGCTCGTCGGGGAGAGCCATGTGGCGAAGCAGCTGAGCGACCGGCTGTTCGAGCTTGGGGTCTTCGCGCTCCCGATCGTCTACCCGATGGTGGCGAAGGGCCAGGCCCGGATCCGCACGATCATGAACGCCGCGCTCACTCCCGACGACGTGGGCTTCGCCGTCGCGGCGTTCGCGAAAGCGGGCAAGGAGCTCCACCTCGTCTGAGCGCGCGCGGTCGGTCCGGGGTGGTCCGAAGGCGCCCACGGTCGTTTCGCGCGGGCTATCGCGCCGATAAATAGAGTGACGGACTCCTTCTAGCGGAGCGGCGATGGAGCGCACGGGCCGACGGGGGGCCGGCGGACCGGCGGACCTGCCGCACCTCTGGACGCTCGAGGCAGCGAACGCCCGCCTTCCCACCCTCGAAGAGCTCCTGCCCCGGCTCCGGGGCTGGGTCGCCCGATTGGGCGAGGTCCACTCCGAGATCGAACGGATGCGGGAGTTCTGGGGCCCCGAGGTCGGGTCGTCCGATCACGTCGACCACGAGATCAAGATGCGGCTCGACGCCGAGTGGGCCAACCTCACGAAGCGGCTCGAGGACGCCCTCGCGTCGCTGCGGGCCGAGGGGATCGAGGTGAAGAACCTGGAGACCGGCCTCGTCGACTTCTACGGGCTCGAGGACGGCGAGGTCGTCTTCCTCTGCTGGCAGCACGGCGAAGAGGAGATCGGCTTCTACCACACGCTCACCGGCGGGTTCGCGAACCGTCGACCGATCCCGGGGCGGGGGCCGGCGACCGCGGCCCACTCGCGCAGCCCCGGCTGACGGATCACTCGGGGCCCGGCGCGGTGCCGGTCTGCGCCATCTCGATCGCACGGGCGCCGACGGCGAACGCCCCGAGGGCGGCCCCGGCGGCCGTTCCGAGGAGCACCAGCGGGAACGGGTCCCCCAGGGCGAGGAAGTAGAGCGCGAGCGGGGTGAGGAGACCCGCGCAGCCCCCGACGACCCCTACCGCCGGCCGGTCCTTGCGGAGCGTCACCCACGCCGCGGCCCCGGCCACCGCGGCGACCAGGCCCAAGAGGACCACGCCCGCCCCGACGGAGGCGAGCAGCGACTCCAGGTCCGGGAACGGCGTGTAGGCGACCGTGGAGACGTTCCCCGGGGTACCGGGCGTGAGGGTCACGACGATCCCGGTCGCTCCGGCACTGTAGACGTTCGAGACGAACGCGTACACCCCCACCGGTCCGTAGCCGACGAGCGTGACGTTCAGGAAGACGCCCCCGGTCGGCACCCCGGAGAACGAGAAGGCGCCGCCCGGTCCGGTCGTCGTCGAGGCGGTGTGTCCGTTCTCCCCGTCGAGCAGGACGCCCGCTCCGACCGCCGGCACGGTCCCCGCCGGTCCCTGGGTGTCGACCGTGCCCGAGACGACGAACGAGCCCGGAGCGGCGACCGAGAACCCTCCGTACGCGAGGTAGCCGGCGAGCGCCGCCCCGAGCACCGCGACGGCGATCAGCACCGTCGCGGTCGCGCGCCGGGCTTGGAACTTGGGGAGCTTCGGCGGCGGGAGCGGGGGATAAAGCCCCGGGAGCACTTCCCAGCTGTAGAGGGGCGGCGGCTCGCGCGGGACGACCACCGGGACCGGCGCACGGCAGTGAGGGCAGGGGAACCACTGCGTCCGAGGGGCCGGCGCGAGGGAGATGCGCAGGTCCGTACCGCACGCGGGGCAGCGCATCGTGACGGTGGGGGAAGCCATCGCGCCCGACCGAGCCGGAACCGGGTCTTATCCTTGCGGCGGGCGCTCGCGAAGGCGCATCCCCGCGTGGTCGCCGTCGACGACGGGGCGTTCGACCGCGACCAACGGACGGCCCCGGTCGCCGCGGTCGTGGTCGCGGTCCCCGCGTACGTGGAGGCGGTCCGCACGGGCCGGGTGCGCGTCGACGGCCGCGACGCGACGGAGCGGGTCGCCGCGCTCGTGCGGGCCACCGGCCCCACCGACGGCCTCCGGGCGCTCCTGCTCGACGGTGCGGTCGTCGGGGGCTTCAACGTCCTCGACCTGGACGCGCTGGCCCGCGACCTCGCGCTCCCCGTGGTCGCGCTGACGCGTCGTAGACCGGAGTTCCCTCGGATCCGCGCCGCGCTCGTGAAGTGGTTCCCCCGCGACGCCGACGAGCGGTGGCGGGCGCTCACCGCCCACCGCCTGTTCGCGGTCGCCACCGGCGGACGGCCGATCTTCGCGGCCGTCGTCGGCTGCTCGCGGGCCGACGCGGTCGCGCTCGTCCGGCGGACGTGTGTCCGGGGGTACTGGCCCGAGCCGCTCCGCCTCGCCCACCTGATCGCCTCCTCGGGAGCGCGCCGGGGGCCGGCGGCGCGGCCGAAGGATTAAGGGCCTCTCCGCCGTTCGTCCCGACGGGCCTGTAGCTTAGCTTGGACGAAGCACTGGCCTTCTAAGCCAGAGCACTCGGGTTCAAAGGTCCCGGACGGGCGCCGTCCGGGGCGGAGACTCCCGACAGGCCCGCCTCCCCCTACGACGCGCTGACTTTGGCGGCGCAGCTGTCGCAGAGGATCGCGGTCGGGCCCGGCGGCAGCGGGGTGCCGCAGAGCGGGCAGGTCGCCCGGGCGTCCGCGGCCGCGAGAAGCTCCTGGACGCTCGTCCGCAGCTGGGGGTCCGTCGCCGTCGGCGTGGGTTCGGGCGCCGCGGGCGCGCGCCCGCTGGCGGGCAGGAACGCCTCGAGCCGGGCGCGGTACACGCCGGTCCGCCGGTCGAAGACGACCAGCCGCCGGTCGAGAAGGCCCGTCAGGGCCGAGTCGACGAGCTCGCGGACCCCGCCGAAAATGTGCGCAAGCTCGACGGAGCTGAGTCCGCCGGATTCGGCGAGCACCTCGAGGCATCGACCGGCGAGCAGCGGGACGTCGCCCCGCGCCACCGCGCGGTCGACCCCCCAGCTGATGCGGGACGTGCGGCGCACCCGTCGTGCGAGAGCGAGCCGACCGGCGCGGGGATCGGGCCAGAGGGTCGACCGGATGAGGTCGAACTCGTAGCGGAACCGCTCCTCCGGAAGGTAGAGCATCAGCGCGACCGAGAACGGCAGCAGCCCCTGCTGGCGACAGGCGGCGACCCCCTGCTGGACGGTGGCGTAGAACCCCGCGACCTGGACCCGGCCGCCGCCGGCGGCCCCCCGGTGCTCCTCGACCCGGGTCCGCGTCAGATAATGTTCCCGCAGCACGAACCGGACGATCGCCCGGCTCGGCGGGCCCAGCGCGATCGGGTGGATGTCCGCGGAGCCGTCGTCGTGGAAATCGATCCGCTCGAACGGCAGGAGGAACTCCCAGGCGGGACCCGGCGCGGGCACGGGGTCGAGCCGCAGCTCGCCCGTCGAGAGGTTGGCGGAACGGTCCGCGAGCAGCGCGTAGAGGGAGGCGTACTCCTTCCCATTCACCGAGAGCAGGAACGGGGCGAGCGGGCTGCGGCGTCGCGACGTGAACTCCTCGTACGCCCGCGCGAGCGCCCGCTGGGAGAAGGCGTCGTGCCGCTCCCCGGCGAGCGATCCGGCGAGCGCGTCGAGCTCAGCGAGCGGGGTGTCCGGCACGAGGGATCCGTCCCTCCTCTAAGAGCCCGTAGAGAGAGATAAAGCGACGGGCCATCGTCTCGAGGGACGCCGTCCTCCGGACGTGCTCGGCGGCCGCCGTGCCGATGCTGCGTCGCTCCTTCGGCCGGTCGAGCAGTTCGAGGATCGCTCCGGCGAGGGCCCCGGGTTCGAGCATCGGGACGCGACGACCCGTGCGACCGTCGTCGACGATCTCGGACGCTCCCCCGACGGCCGGGGCGAGCACCATCGTCCCGCACGCCATCGCCTCGAGGAGCGCGACGCTCGATGTGTCGCTCGTGGACGGGAGCACGAAGAGGTCGGACTCGGCGAGGAGCGCCGGCTTCTCCTCCTCGGCCACCGGACCCACGTACCGGACCCGACCGGTAAGGCGCGGGTCCGTCGCGATGCGGCGCCGGACCTCCGCCTCCTCGGGACCCTCCCCGCCGACGATCCCGACGAGGTCGCTCGACTCGGACGCCGTGGCGACGGCGTCCAGGAACCGGTGGACGCCCTTGTCGACCGTGAGACGGCCCATGTACGTGACGAGCGGGTCCCGCGGGAGGCCGCACCGCTCGCGCCAGTCCGGAACGGTGAGACCGGGATGGAACCGTTCGACGTCGATCCCGTTCGGGATCACCTCGACCGGGTGGCGGAACGGCTTGCGAGCCTGCGTGAGCAGCGCGTCGCGTGCGGCCTCCGAGGGGGCGGTGGCGACGTCGCACCGGTAGTAGGTGCCGAGGTTGTACCACCAGGCGATCCGGAAGAACGACCCGACCAGGAACTTCGGGGGCACGCTCGCCCGCATCTCCTTGATGTTGGTGTGGAACGTCCCGACGAGCGGTCGGCGGTACCGACGCGATGCGAGGAACCCCATGCTGCCGATTGGTCCGGGCGTGTGCAGGTGGATCACGTCCGCGTCCCGGCCTCCGTGCATCTCGCGCAGGAGCCCGAACGGGAAGACCGGCCACCGGTACTGGCCGTAGAGCGGGACGGGGACCGACCGCACGCGCGTCACGGGAAGTCCGTCGACCTCGGTCCGTTCGGTCGGAAGACCCGCGAACGGCTGGGTAGTGTAGATGCGCACGCGGTGTCCCAGGCGCGCGATCTCGCGCGCGAGCCCGCTCGTGACCGTCGCGACGCCGTCGCGCGTCGGGAGGTACGAGTCGGTGTAGAACGCGACCTCCATCGTCCGCCGAGGGGAGCGTACTCGCGCGGGGGGTTCCTATCTTTATGGGTCGAGGAGCGCTCCCCCCGCCGGTGCCGACCCCGTCGCTCTCCCGATCCGAACGGCGCGAGGTCGAGCGATGGGTCGACCGTGCCGCTCGGCGGCAGCGGATCCCCGGTCTTGCCCTCGGGCTCGTTCGGGGAGGGCGGACCGTCCTGAGCCAGGGCTGGGGGTACCGGGACCGCGAACGAAGGCTACCGGCGACCCCCCGGACGATGTTCGGGCTCGCCTCGGTCACTAAGTCGTTCACGGCGCTCGCCGTGCTCCGCCTGGCCGAGCACGGCCGGCTCCGCGTGACGGACCCCGTCGTCCGCCACCTCCCGGAGTTCCGGACCCCGAACCCCCGATGGACGCGGCGGATCACGCTCCACCACTTCCTGACCCACTCCTCGGGGCTCCCGCCGCTCCCCTCGATCTACTACACGGCGATCCGCAACTTCGACCGGGATCCCCCGTACGACCCTCGCGTCGCGCGCCGCGTCGGGATCGATCCCGAGCATGCCCCCATCGACACGGTCGGGCAGCTCCTCGACTTCCTGGGGACGGAGCGGTACCGTCTGCTCGGCCCTCCGGGCGCCTACTTCAGCTACTCGAACGAGGGGTTCGGTCTCCTGGGCGCGATCGTCGAGCGGGTGAGCGGCCGGCCGTACGAGGCGGTCGTCGACGCGGAGGTCCTCCGACCCGCGGGGATGCGCTCGACTACCTTCGACACCGGCATCCTCCGGCGGTCGCCCGAGGTGACCGTGCTGTACTCCCCGAACCGGGCGCATCCGACCCGGGGGTCCGTCCCCTCCGAGGCGTGGTGGGAGACCTCGTGCGACCGGGGCGCGGGGGGTCTGCGCTCCTCGGTCGAGGATCTGCTTCGGTACCTCGAGATCTACCTGCGCGGCGGGCGCGTGGGATCCGAGCGGATCGTCTCGGCGTCGTCCGTCGCCCGCATGACCCGCCCGGCGATCGAGGCGTGGCCGGGCACGTACTACGGATACGGCGTCATGGTCCGGCCGGACTTCCACGGCGGTCCCGCGATCTTCCACGACGGGGGTCTCCCCGGCGTCGCGTCCCAGTTCCGGGTGCTGCCGAGGCGCGGGGTCGGCGGGGTCGTGCTGGCGAACCTCGAGGGCGCGAACGCGTCGCGCGTGCTGCAGGGGGCCCTCAATCTCGTGGCCGGACTCCCGGAGAAGACGGCGCTCTTCGAGCTCCCGCCGCCCGAGCCGGCGACGGCGAGGATGGCGGAGTACGCGGGATGGTACTGTTCGGGGGAGGGGATCTGGCTGCGCGCGACCGCGCGCTCGGACCACGTACGGGTCGATTTCCACGGCGTCGAGGTGACGCAGCAGGGACTCACGTTCCGCCCGATCGGGCGCGACCGGTTCTCGATGACGTTCCGGGGTGCGACCGGGATGATCGACTTCCTCCGGGACGCCCGCGGCCGGATCTGGGCGGTCCGGCTGGGGGCGCGCGTCGTCCGCCGGCGGGCTCCGGCCGAGCTCCCCCGCGCTCGACGCGGCGCGATGGTCTGGTGACGGGCGCCCCCCGCGCTCACGCGAGCGCCGCGAACGCGCGCTCGAGGCGGCTCATCTCCCGGACGTCGAGGGTCCGCCGGTCGAACGAGACGACGAGGGCGGAGCCGGTCTCCTCGACCTTCGCGACGAGCCACGTCACGAACTTGAGCGCGGTGTCGAAGGAGTACTCCCCGATCAGGAACTCGAGGCCGTCCAGGTAGACGAGGGCTCCGCCCGGCGACTCGGTCGGCTCTCGCAGGCGGCCGCCGATCTCGCCGGGGGAGAGCGGGGTCGAGGTCGCGCCCGTGCCGATCGGGATCGAGAGCCGACGCTCGTCCGGGACCCCGGCGACCTCGGGCGGTCGCGCCGAGACGAGCACGAGGCGCGGGAAGTCGCGCGCGTGCGCGCGCACGATCTCGGGCCCGCGTTCGGGCCGTTCCTCGCGGACAAGGACGCTGCGTCCGGCGGCGAGGCGCACGCCGGGGAGGAGGACGGACGAGAGCGTCGGTCCCGGAGCCCGGGCCGGCTGCGGGGCGCGCAGGAGGGAGTTCCACGCGGGCCGGCGCGGCGGGGCGAGAACGCTCTTGCGCTTCAGCTCGACCTCCTCCCCGAGCCGGGCGAGCCGGCTCTCGGCGAGGATCCTCAGCTCCTGGGCCGTGTGGCCCCGGGAGGTGTGCTGGAGGATCTCGCGCAGGGCGCTGCGCACGCCGTCCTCGTAACCGGCGGCGTAGGTCCGGGCGTACTCCTCGTCCGCCGGGGGCTCGTCGTCGGGCTCGTCGCGGGGCGGCGCTCCGTCCGGGTCGGTCACGCCGGGGCCTTGTCCCGCGCCGGCACGTCGTTCGCCCGGACCGGTTCCGCCGGCCCGCGCGGCGACCTCGCGGAACCGGGCTCGGTGGCTGGGGTGAACTTGTAGCCGTAGTGGATGACGCCCGCCTTCCCTTCCTCGCGGAGCTTGCGGAACGTCGCCTTCACCCGGAGTCCGATCGCGACGTCCTTCGGCTCGAGGTCGACGATCTGGCCCGTGAGAACGGGACCTTCCACGGTCCGGACGAGCGCGAGCACGTACGGGACCTGCATCTCGAACCCTTCGGCCGGATCGTGGACCACGGTGAACGAGAGCACCTCGCCCTCACCGGAGAGCTGGAACGGCGCCATCTTCTCGATGGTGCTCCGGTGCTGCGGGCACTTCGGGCAGACCAGCCGCGGGGGGAAGTAGACCGTCCCGCAGTTGCCGCACCGCGACCCGCCCAGGTTGTACCGCCGCGGGGTCTCGCGCCAGAAGCGTGCGATCGACATCGGTCCTCCGCGGGTCAGTTCACCCGCTCCAGGAGCGTGACGACGCTCGTGGCCCCGGTGCCGCCTACGTTCTGGGCGAGACCGAGCGTGGCCCCGGCGACCTGGCGCTCCTTCGCCTCGCCGCGGAGCTGACGGACGAGCTCGGCGACCTGCGCCACCCCGACGGCGCCGAACGGCTGGCCCTGGGCCTTGAGACCGCCCGACGGGTTCACCGTCGGCGAGCCGCCGGGGCCGAACCGGCCGCTCGCGAACGCCGGGCCCGAGGCGCCCTTCTCGACGAATCCCAGGTCCTCGAGGGCGAGCAGCGCGCTGACCGTGTAGGCGTCGTGCAGCTCTGCGACCTGCACGTCGGCCGGAGCCCGCCGCGCCCGGGCGAACGCCCGCTGGCCGGCGATCGCCGTCGAGGGGAGGCTCGTGAGGTCCTCGCGGTGCTGGAGCGCGAGGGTGTCGCAGGCGACCTGGCTGGCTGCGATCTTGATCGGGGTGTCGGTGTGCTCGCGGGCGGTCTCGAGCGGCCCCAGCACCACGGCGGCGGCCCCGTCGGAGAGCGGCGCGCAGTCGAAGAGCCCGAGCGGCTCGGCGACCGGCCCGGCGTCCAGCACCTGCTCGAGCGTGAGCCGGTTCCGGTAGTGCGCGTTCGGGTTCTTGGCTGCCATCGCATGCGCCTGGACCGCCACCGCGGCGAGCTGCTCTCGGGTCGTGCCGTAGAGGTGCATGTGGCGTCGGGCCATGATCGCCCAGAGCGCCGGAAGCGTCGCGCCGAAGACGACCTCCCATTCGTGGTCGGCGGCGGAGCTCGTGATCTGGGCCGCCGTCGCGTCGGGGACGTCGGTGAGCTTCTCGGCGCCGCCGACGACGACGTAGTCGTAGAGGCCGCTCGCAACGGCGAGGTACCCCTGGTGGAACGCGAGCGCCCCCGAGGCGCCGCCTCCCTCCACGCGCACGGACGGGAGGTGGCGACCCGCGAGTCCGGCATAGTCGAGGATGAGCGGGGCGATGTGCTCCTGGTCGATGAGCGACCCCGAGGCCATGTTCCCGAGGAACAAGCCGCCCAGGTCGCCGCTCGAGAGCTTCGCGTCGACGAGCGCCTGGAGCCCGGCCTCGATGCCGATCTCCCGGAACGAGCGGTCCCACAGCTCGCCGAACTTCGTCTGCCCCACGCCGAGGACGGCGACGTCGCGCATGCGGCCTACGAGCCCCCCATGTGGATCTTCCCCCGGAACTTCGCGTAGACGGCGTACGGGATCTCGACGCCGTGGTCCAGGTGCTCCTGCACCGGCGTGCCGTACGACCGATCGAACGTCGCGAGCTCGGCGGTCGTCTCGAGGTCGAAGGCATCCGAGCCGGCCCCGCTCCCGTAGCCGACCATGAGGATCCGCTCCCCGGGTCCGGCGTGGTCGAGGACGTTGGCGAGCCCGATCAGGGCTGCGCCGGAATACGTGTTGCCGATGTACGGCGTCACGAGGCCGTAGCGCATCTGGGCATCGGAGAAGCCGAGCTGCTT
>JASHSX010000021.1 GCA_030040865.1 Thermoplasmata archaeon
GAGCTCGACAAGATGGCGGCCCGCGCTGCCGCGGCGCTCGCCGACGCCTTGGACGCGCTCGAGAGCCGGAACATCCCGAAGGCGAACGCCGTCATCGACTCGGCGAAGCAGATCACGCGCGAGCGCGACCACATCCTCCACGAGCTCACGACGAAGCGCGGCCGCCTCGCGGTCGGCCTCGCCTACGTGCTCGAGAGCCTCGAGCGGAGCGCGTTCTACGCGAGCGACCTCGCCGAGATCGCGATCAACCGGGCCGTCGAGTCGCCGGCGCGCGAGGAGATCCCCCGTGCGGCCCCGATGAAGGCCGCGGCCGTCCCCGCCGCGGTGGCCTAGGCGCGCGGCGACGTCCCGCGCGGGCCGGCCACCGCGGAGAGGAGCGCGTCGACCTCGGTGGCGGACGGGACCCTCGGGTTCGCGAGCACCGCGGGCGAGGTGAGGGTGCGCGCGACGATCGTCGCACGGTCGCGCTCGATCGCCTCCGGGTCCACCCCTGCGGCCGCGAGGCTGGCCGGGAACCGGAGGAGGTCGAAGAGCCGGCGCAGCCGGACGGGCCACGGCACCGACGCCACCCGTCCGCCGTCGTCGGGGAGGGCGACCGCGAGGCCGAGGGTCTCGAGGCGCTCCCGGGCCGACGGGAGGTCGAACTCGAGGACGGACGGGAGCGCGATCCCGACGAGCCGGCCGTACGGCAGCCCGGTCGCGGGGGCGAGGGCGCGGGCGAGGGCATGCGCGAGCCCCCGCTGGGCGTTCGACGCCGCGAGCCCGGCGGACGTGGCCGCGTAGTGGAGGGCCGAGCGAGCCTCGGGGTCGTCGCTCCACCGGGCGGCGTGGGGAAGTCGGCGGACGACGGTCGTTGCGGCGTCGGTCGCCAGCGCGTCGCCGAACGGGTTCGACCAGGCCGAGAGGTACGCCTCGATCGCCTGGGCGGCCGTCTCCACCGCCCCGTCGAGCACGAGGTCGGCGGGGAGACCCTCCGCGAACGCCGGGTCGACGAGCGCCCAGTCCGGCACGAGCTCCCGATGGGCGATCTCCACCGGCGTCCCGTCGGGGACCCAAAGGTCCGCGGACCAGGTCGCCTCGCTGCCGCTCCCGCTCGTGGTCGGGATCGCGACGAGCCGGACCGCGGGTCCGTCGGCCGGCGCGAGGGCCGGGGGGACCGACTCCGGCGCGAGCCCCGGTCGGCCGGCGAGCAGGCGGGCCGCCTTCGCCGCATCGATCGTCCGGCCGCCGCCGACGACGATGAGGGCGTCGGCGCCCGACGCCGCCAGGCGATCGGCGAACGTCCGGACGTGGTCGGTCCGATCGGGGGCGTCGAGATCGGCGACGACCTCCACGACCGTCTCCGACTTGGCGAGCTCCTCGACGACCCTCAAGTGCCCGCCCGCGCGCGCGACGGTCGGGTCGACGAGCACGATCGCGCGGCGGACGGCGAGCCCGCTCAGCTGCTCGACGGCGCCCGGACCCCACGCGATCCGCGGGGCGGTGAAGTAGCCGGCCATCCGCTCCTCCGCGGTCCGGGAGCGCTCACCCCGCCGCCGGTCCCTCGCGGCAGCGTCGGCACGCCCCGGTCGCCGAGTAGGCGATTCCGTCGACGCTCCAGCCGTCCGGATGGCGGGACGCGAGCTCCTCGAGGAGGTGCCGGTCGAGCTCGGTCAGCTCGATCCCCTGGATCCGCCCGCAGTTGCGGCAGACGATGTGCGCGTGCGGCGCCTCGCCGAGGTCGACGCGTACGATCCGGGGCGGGGGCACCGGGGCCGGGTCCCGCGCCGGGGGGACCGGCCGGGCCCGCGGGGCGCGACGGGGGCGCGCTCGGGAGGCCATCTCGGCGGGGGACGGGGCCTCCCTATTTACGTGGACGGGAGGGAGCGACAAGCACCTAACCCGGGAGCTCCCTTCTTCGTCCCGGATGCGGGTGGAACGGAGCCGCCGGGCGCGCTTCGACCTCGACGAGTTCCTCGCCCGGCCGCTGATCGCCCACCTCGCGACGACGTCGAGGCACGGCGCTCGGGACTCACCCCTCTGGTACCTCTGGGAGGACCGGGCGCTCTGGTTCATCGTCGAGGTGGGGTACAACACGTTCCAGGACCGCATCGCGGAGAACGGGTCGGTCGGGGTCGGCTTCGTCGATTTCGACCCCGAAGTGGGCCGGCTCCAGCACGTCGGGATCCGGGGACGCGGCTCCCTCGTCCCGTGGGACGACGACCGCGCCGCCCGGCTCCTGCGACGCTACTACCGTCACTTGCGCGGATACCGGGAGGCTCCGCGCCCGCCGGGCGAGCGGGTCGGCGGACGGCACCGGATGCTGTTCGTGCGCGTCGAGCCCGCTTCGGTCGTCATCCGGGAGCAGTCGTATCGGGAGGCTGTCCTGGCGGCGACTGCCCCCGGTCCACGACGCCATCGAAGGAGCTCCGCCCGGAGGCGGCCCCGCACCGCACGGTGACGTCGGGTACGGTGCCCCACTCGACGGCCTTAGACGACCCGCCCGGACCGGACCGCCGGCTTCCCGTCGATCGTGAGGTTGGCCCCGCCGAGGGTGAGGAACTGGAAGAGGGAGCTCCGGTTCTTGCCGCCGAACCCCCGGTTGTTGCCGATCCCGACCGTGACCGCCCCGAACTCGTTCTCCTCGAGCAGCGGCGCGTTGTTCAGGGCCGGGTTGATCCCGACCTCGAGGAACGACGGGCGGGACTTCGCTCCGGTCGCGTCGCGGTAGATCGCGTTGAACGCCGCGTCGCCGATCCGGTACCGGTGGGAGGCGAGCCGTCCGTTCTCGAACGTCCACCGGCCTCCCTGCAGGATCGGGCCCTGGGCGGACGTGGTCCGGTTCGCGACGATCGTCCCCTCGGCCGTGCTCTCGTCGAC